>JBBQUS010000007.1:0-109293 GCA_038212235.1 Pyrinomonadales bacterium | reverse complement strand
CCTGGATCAATCAATGCCGCGTGCTGTGGAAGAATTGTGAAGGATTAATCAAAACCAGCGAGACCAAAATTAGAATTTGTGCAATCCGTTTGATCTTACGCAGAATCGCCTAATCATTTAATTGCAAACAGGTTCTATAAGAATTTTCAGTCTGCTCAATTGACCAGAATTTATTTGAGTCGCCAATTTGGTTTATGAATAATCGCTTCATCTTGCCAATAATTTTAACCGAAAAAATAAAAAAGGATGAAGCCGAGACTTTACCCTTCCGTCTTTCTAATTCATCCTTCGCGCCTTACGCCGAATAGCCTTTCGCTCTTACTTCAATTGATTTGATTGTTCCTTAAATTTGTGCCGGGCTACGGAATATTGTTAATGCTTGGCTCCGCTTGATTTTTTATACCCATAATCAATAGCCACAAACACGTTCCGATTTCACCCAAAGTTGCGGGCAAAATTACATATTGAGAAAGAACGGTTTTGTTAAAGTCCGGCATCATCGTATGTCCGACAAAATTTATCAGATACCCAAAACAACCCATCATCAATAAAGCGCCTAAAATTCTCGGCAGAAATTTAGATTTGTAAACCAAATAGCCGAAAGGCAACAGCCAAAGTCCCCAAAACACTTGGACGATTAAAATGCCGTTATCGTATTTGTCAAGAAAAAACATCATCTGCGATTGCAGTTGCTGGTCGTTGAAAACCTTCAGATAGTTTGCTCCGTTGACCAGCGACAGAGCGGCGTATTTATTTTGTAAATTAAGAATCGAAATCGGAACACTGACAACAGCCAGAATAACCATCAGTTTTGCCGCCGACTCGTTAACCGACCGCAGCAATTGATATAAAACGAGCAGTAGTAATAAAAACGCCACGTAACAAATGACGCTGCTGACAAGGCTCAACCGGTAGAGTGATTCCGAAGCTGCAATATTTTGAAAGGTTTTGGATGCGTCGTCCCAATCAATCAGCTTAGACGGAACATAAGCCAAACTGAAAATGCCGGTGAAGACCACGATTAGGTAAATAAAACCTGCTAATCGGGCTGTGTGTTTATTTGAATTCATCATTATTCGCCGATTATGTTTTTCTTTTGCCAGTTCCACGCATACCAGACGATTAGAGACGTAATGCAAACTTCCAAGACTGCTAAAAATACATAAAAAGCCCGCCAAGAGGAAATGGAAGTTAATCCGACTAATGCCACAAAAACCGTAAAAAATACTCCAAAGATGATATTTAACCACCTGTTCATTGAAGGTTTTAGTATGAGGGATAAGCAAACCATCAATGCAGGAATTGCCAAAAGTGCCGATGCCGCAAACAGTTTGGTCGGGCTATCTAATATATTTACACCGCTGACAAGTCCTTCAACTTTTTTGGGAACATACAACTCAAAATAGTCACCCTATAAATAGCAAAGTGTTACTGATGTCCATAATGCCGAAAGTTTAAACTTCACATTTATTTTGAAATCTTCTAAATCGCTACTTTTTGTTTTCATTGATTTTTGTAAAATGCCAAAAACGCACTTGAGTTTTTATATCGGCACTTTTTGGTCTATCCAAAATACGCACTTTTTATCCGGGTAGTTCAACTAAACAATTATTTTTCTACAAAAATTGATAATTCGAATTCTTAAACAATTCACCGCCGTAATTGAGGAAAATTAGTCAAAAACAAAAAAGGATGAAGCCGAAACTTCATCCTTCCTAATTCATCCTTCGCGCCTTACGATGAATAACCTTTCACGCCGTCGAAGTTGTAGAGGTTTTCGGTTTTGATAACGCTTGAATCGGCATCGTTGAACTTTTGGAGAAGTTAGACAACAATGAATATAATAATTCGAAATAAAAATAAGCAATACAATGTCAGAAATGTCGAAAATTTACTACACTTTAACCGATGAAGCGCCGATGTTGGCGACGCATTCTTTTTTACCAATCGTCAAGGCTTTTACAAAATCCGCCGATATTGAAATTGAAGTTCCGGATATTTCGCTCGCAGGAAGAATTTTAGCTAACTTTCCTGAATACTTAAAAGACGGCCAAAAAACTCCTGATGCGCTCTCCGAATTGGGCGAATTGGCGGCGAAACCGGAAGCCAACATTATTAAGCTGCCAAACATTTCGGCTTCCGTTCCGCAGCTCGAAGAGGCGATTAGCGAGCTTCAAAAACAAGGCTTTGCGTTGCCGAATTATCCGAGCGAACCCAAAACAGACGCAGAAAAATCCATCAACCAAAAATATGCGCGCGTTTTGGGAAGCGCGGTCAATCCCGTGCTGCGCGAAGGCAATTCCGACCGACGTGCGCCGAAAGCGGTTAAAAATTATGCGAAGGCGAACCCGCATCGAATGGGCGTTTGGAGTGCGGATTCGCAAACTTCGGTAGCGAATATGAATTCGGGTGATTTTTACGGAACGGAAAATTCGACAACCGTTGAAACGGAAGGAAAATTCAGAATTGTTTTCTACGGCAACGACGGTTCCGAACAAGTTTTAAAAGATTACGCGCCGCTCAAAGCAGGTGAAGTCATTGATTCTTCGGTGATGAATTTGGCGGCGTTGAAATCGTTTGTCGCGGGCGCGATGGCGGAAGCAAAAGAGAAAAATGTTCTGCTTTCCGCGCACTTGAAAGCAACGATGATGAAGATTTCCGACCCGATCATTTTCGGGGCGATTGTCGAAACCTACTTTCGAGACGTTTTTGAAAAATACAAGGACGCTTTTAAGGAATTGGACATCAATCCGAACTTCGGTTTGGCGACGCTCTTTGAGAAGATTGGCGGACATCCGCAAGAAGCCGAAATCAAGGCGGACATAGCCAGGGCAATCGCAAACGGACCGAAACTAGCGATGGTCAATTCGGACAAAGGAATTACCAATTTCCACGTTTCTTCGGATGTGATTGTGGATGCTTCGATGGCGGCGCTGGTTCGCGGCGGCGGAAAAATGTGGAACAAGGACGGCGATGAAGAAGACACCGTCTGCATTATTCCCGACCGCACTTACGCCGGTTTTTACGACGCGATCATTCAGGATATGAAGCAAAACGGAGCGATTGACCCGCGCAATTTTGGCTCGGTTCCAAATGTCGGTTTGATGGCGCAAAAAGCCGAAGAATACGGTTCGCACGACAAGACTTTCCAGGTTTCGGCATCAGGAACGGTGAAGGTTGAAGACGAAAACGGCGTGTCTTTGCTCGAACAAAATGTTCTGACTGGCGATATTTTCAGAATGTGTCAGACCAAAGACGCTCCCATTCAGGATTGGGTAAAATTGGCGGTCAACCGGGCAAAACTTTCCGACACGCCTGCCATTTTCTGGCTCGACAAAGACCGCGCGCACGATTCGCAGATCATCAAAAAAGTTGAAAAATATCTGCAAAATTATGACTTAAACGGTCTCGACATCAGAATTATGGATGTCAAAGACGCGATGACCGAAACGCTCAAACGGGCGCGACAAGGTAAAGACGCGATCTCGGTTTCGGGCAATGTTTTGCGGGATTATCTGACGGATATGTTCCCGATTTTGGAACTCGGCACTTCGGCCAAAATGCTTTCCATCGTTCCGCTGATGAACGGCGGCGGTTTGTTTGAAACCGGAGCGGGCGGTTCGGCTCCGAAACACGTCGAACAATTTGTCAAAGAAGGCTATTTGCGCTGGGATTCGCTCGGTGAATTTTTAGCTTTACAGGCAAGTTTGGAGCATTTGGCACAAACTCAGGACAATAAAAAAGCGCAAATTTTGGCAGATGCTCTGGATGAAGCGAATGCGAAATTTTTAGCCACCGACAAATCTCCGGCAAGAAAAGTCGGGCAAATTGATAACCGCGGTTCGCATTTCTATCTGGCAATGTATTGGGCGGAAGCGCTGGCAAATCAAACATCGGATGCTGAGATTGCTGCAAAATTCGCTCCCGTCGCCAAAGCAATGAAGGAAAACGAAGCAAAAATTAACCAAGAATTAATCGCAGCGCAAGGAAAAGCACAGGATGTCGGCGGTTATTATCAGCTAAGTTCTGAAAAGACTTCCGCGGCGATGAGACCTTCTGCTGCGCTCAATTCAATTGTGGACGGAATTTAAGATTTTAAATTTAAAGTTCGTAGAAAAACTCCTGAAATTTCAGGAGTTTTTTTTTAATATGGCTGCGGCAATTGCTGCATCTTGAGAATTAAAATAATGAAGGAAATGCGGTTTTGTTGACACTTGATGAAAATGGGATTATCTTGGCAGCACATCCGAAATTTATACAAGAATTACATTCTTAAATCTTTTTCTCAACCAGAGAATCAAGCGCGGAAATGTCAGTCTTTAGCTTTCCGCAGTATTTGTCATAGTCGGCCTTAATCTAATTAATTTAAAAATCACTCTGGAGGGAAACAATGAAAGCAATTTCGGGAGTCTTGACGGCATTAATGATAATGCTGTTTTTGGTCAGCGGTGCCGACGCGGCAACTTACTTTACAGGCACATTAACTCAGGCGCAGGAAGTTCCGGCGACGGGATCGGCAGCGACGGGTTTTGGGCGCGTGACCCTTAACGATGCCGAAACTCAAATCACATTTTCAATGACATTTTCCGGTTTGAGCAGCAACCAAACCGCCTCGCACATTCACGGCGCGGCTCCTCCAGGCGCCAACGCGCCGGTACTTTTTAACATCGGTTCGGCGGGCATGACGAGCGGCACTTTTACGGCTCTGACGGCGGCGGTGACGCCCGCCCAAGTCGCCGATTTAAAAGCCGGTTTGTGGTATTTCAACGTTCATTCAACCAATTTTCCAAACGGCGAGATTCGCGGACAAATTACGCTTGATTCACCATATCTAGCCAGTTTTAGCAGCAATCAGGAAGTGCCAGCGACCGGAACCGCCGCCACGGGGGCTGGCAACGTCAGTTTAAGCCAAGATGGAACGCGAATTATCGGTACGCTTCAGTTTAGCGGTTTAAGCAGCAACCAAACGGCTTCGCATATTCACGGGGCAGCTCGTCCAGGAGCCAACGCGCCAGTTCTCTTTAATTTCGGTTCGCAGGGCATGACGAGCGGCAGCTTTGTTGATTTGTTTTTTGACGTGACGCCCGCCCAGGTCGTTCAACTTAAAACCGGACAGTTTTACTTTAACGTTCACTCAACAAGTTTTCCGAACGGAGAAATCAGAGGACAAATTTTGCGCCGCCGCAGCACCGTCCTTGATTTTGACGGCGATTCAAAAACCGATTACGTCGTAGCGCGCAACAATACTACAGCCGGAACGGTTGATTGGTATATCTCTAATAGCGGAGGCGGAACTGCCGTCTTCCCGTTTGGAGCTTCCGCCACGGATTTTGCGGCAACGCGGCTACTCGCCGGAGATTTCGACGGTGACGGAAAAGACGACATTACAGTTTGGCGCGCTCCGGCCGGTGCGGAAGGCGGCTCGTTCTTTATTTTGCAGAGCGGGAATAACACTCTGCAAACAATCATCTTCGGGCAAACGGGTGATGATCCGCGAATGATTTACGATTACGACGGCGACGGTCGAACCGATGCCGCCGTTTGGCGCAGCGGCGCACAGGGCGTTTTGTATTACAAGCCGAGCGCAAATAATCCGACGGGCACCAATTTTGTCGGCATTCCGTGGGGAACAACCGGTGATTTCCCCGCGCCCGGCGATTTTGACGGCGACGGCAAAGGCGACATCTGCGTGCAGCGCTCATCGGCCGGTGCGGGCGTTTTCTATTGTTTAGAATCAACCGCCGGATTTAAAGCATTCCAATGGGGAACAAGCAGTGATTTTGTCGTCCCCGGTGATTACGACGGCGACGGCAAAACAGATATTACTGTTGTCCGAACTCAAGGCTCAAACAGGATTTGGTATCCGCTTTATAGCTCGAACCCGACGCTTTATTCGCCAATTACCTGGGGAACGTCAACGGCCGTCAGAACACAGGGCGATTATGACGGGGATGGTAAAACTGACGTCGCCGTTTGGCAAACGACGACAGGCATTCAACGACAATATATCGTGCTGCCGTCCGGCGGCGGAGCACCGACATATACCGATTGGGGCTCTACTACGGACATTTCAGTGAATGCTTACAACGTTCGTTAAGGTTGCAGACCGAACAGTTTAGTGAAAGATGAAAAGGGCGGAAAGATTAATCTTTCCGCCCTTTTTTAGCATTGAAGCCGCATGATTTTACGGAAGGGCATCAATTTTTTTAGCCAAATCAAAATCATTTTGGGTTAATCCTTCGGCGTCGTGGGTTGTCAGGGCGACTTCGGCGTAACCGTAACCGAAAATGATGTCCGGATGATGATCGGCGGCTTCGGCTAGTGTTCCGACGCGGTTAACAAAATCGAGCGATTGTTTAAAATCGTCAAATTCGTATTCTTTAGTAATAAAATCGTCCTGCACTTCCCAGTCGTTTAAGGTTTCGAGCGCGCGGGCGATTTGCTCTTCGGTTAGTCTTTCCATATTCATTCAATCCTTTTTTGGTTATACTTGATAAATCATTTTGGAATCTTGACTCGGAAATATCAAATTTATGCGTTTATTTTTATTAACTCTGACTCTGGCGCTCTCAATTTTCTATCTCACTGCCTGCAGCAACCAGGGGACAGCTTCGACTCCAACCGCCACGATGAACGCGCAAGTTGCCTCGATGCAGAAAAACGATTTGCCGGCGATGCGCTCCAATCTATCGCAGGGAACGCTGCAAATGATTGAAAAAGCGGCTCAAGCTCAAAAGGTCAGCACGGACGAAGTTTTAGGCAGCATGAGCCGTCAGGCAAACTCTGCTAACAAAGAGGGTTCAATCGAAACCCGCAACGAGCAAATCAACGGCGACGCGGCAACGCTCGAAATTAAAAATCCAGTGACGGGTGGTTGGGACAAAATTCCTTTTGTCAAAGAAGAGGGACGCTGGAAAATCGCGCTCGATAAATTTATGGAAGACATTCTCAAACAAACGGACGAGCCGGCCGAACCTGCTAAAAATTAGGAGCAATTTTTTCTGTGGCAATGATCAAACCATTTCAGGCATTGCGCCCCGCACCCAATGAAGCGGCTCAGGTAGCGAGCGTTCCCTACGATGTCGTCAACCGGACGGAAGCCGAAAAATTGGCGTCCGAAAGCCCGCACAGTTTTTTGCGTGTCACGCGAGCAGAAATTGACTTGCCGGACGAAGAAAATGTTTACGCGGAAAACATTTATCTGCGCGCTAGAGAAAATCTCGAAAAACTGCGGGCAAGCGGCGTTTTAATCGCGGAAAACGCCGGTAGTTTTTACATTTACCGGCTTCTGACGGGAAATCAGACGCAGACTGCGGTCGTCGCGCTTTGTTCGCTTGACGAATACGATAACGACCAAATCAAAAAACACGAGAAAACACGTCCCGACAAAGAAAACGACCGCACCAAACATATTGTCGTAACCGGGGCGCAAACCGGTTTGATTTTCCTCTGCTATCGCGGAACTGAAATAATCAACAAGCTGGTTTCGACGGCGACAACCGCCGCGCCGCTCTACGATTTTACGGCGACCGACGGCGTTCAGCACACGATTTGGCGAGTTTCGGAAACCGACAATTTACAATCGGCCTTTGCTGATGTGCCCGCGCTTTACATCGCCGATGGTCATCACCGAATTGCCGCCGCTGCCCGCGCCCGCGAAATTTTGAAGAAAGAAGCGAGCAAAAATGCGGACAGCGATGTCAGCGCTTCCGGCAATTTTGTCGTTGCCGCTTTGTTTCCCGCCGAAGAACTTAAGATTTTGTCGTATAACCGCGTCGTCAAAGATTTGAACGGGCTCGGCGAAGACGAATTTTTGGCCAGGGTTTCAGAAAATTTTATCGTTTCGGATGCGCACACTCATGTTCCCGATCAGCGCGGCGATTTTTGCATTTATCTCGGCGGCAAATGGCGCAAACTGCATTTTGCGGTTAATTATTTTCGTGCGCCCGAGACGATTGACGCGCTTGATGTCAGCATTCTGGAAAACTTTCTGCTCAAGCCGGTTTTAGGTATCGAAGACGTGCGGACGGATTCGCGGATTGATTTCGTCGGCGGAATTCGCGGAACCAAAGAACTCGAAAAGTTGGTTGACTCGGGAAAAGCCAAAGTCGCTTTTTCGCTTTTTCCGACGACAGTGGAAGATTTGCTGGAAGTTTCCGACGCGGGGCAGATTATGCCGCCTAAATCAACCTGGTTTGAGCCGAAACTACGCGACGGTTTGCTGATTCACGCTTTTGATGTTTGAAACACAAGATTATTTTGAAACCGAACGGTTAATTCTGCGCCGTTTTGAGAATTCTGACGCAAATGCGATTGCCGCCATGCGCGCCAGTCCGGAATTTATGCGCTACATTAAACCGACGGAAACGCGCCGTCAGTCAATCTCATGGATGGAGCTGGTTTCGCGTTATTGGCAAACGGGTAATTACGGTTTTTGGGCTGTTGTTCTAAAAGAATCAAAAACAACCGTCGGATGGAGCGGAACCTGGAATTTAGCGGAAACAAAAGACAAAGAAATCGGTTTTGCGATAGCGCCGCCTTTTTGGGGCAGAGGTCTGGCAACGGAGGCCGCCCGCGTTGCCCTGCGCTACAGCTTTGAAAATCGGGCAGCTGCGAAAACCATCGCCGTCGCGCGCCCCGAAAATCTCGCTTCGCGCCGCGTGATGGAAAAGCTCGGAATGAAGTTTGAAACCGAACGTTATTTTGCGTCCTATGGCCTAAAACTCGTTTATTATTCAATGACCGGAGAAGAATATGCTCGAAACGGAAAGACTGCTCTTTCGTAAACTGACTTGGGATGATTTGGACGGAATGGTCGAAATGCGTTCCGACCCCGATGTTGCTCGTTACATGGGCGGCGAAAAAATACGGACGCGGGAATTTAATGAAACGCGTCTGAAATTCTACCTTGATTGTTATGACAAAGTCGGTTTTGGGATGATGGCGACGATTTATAAACCGGACGACAAATTAATCGGCTGGTGCGGGCTGCAGCCGCTCGAAGATACCGGCGAAGTCGAAGTCGGGTACGGTTTTATCAAGAAGTATTGGGGACGCGGACTGGCGACCGAAGCGGCTCGCGCGTGGCTCGATTACGGGTTTAATGTGGCCGGTCTCGAACGCATCGTCGCAGTTGCCGTGCCGGAAAACAAACCATCCTGGCAGGTCATGGAAAAATGCGGCATGAAATATGAGAGAAACGAAACGCATTACGGGGCCGACCTGGTTTTTTATTCCATCACGCGCGACGAATTTTTGCGGCATAATTCAGGCACTTCTTAAATTTCAAAACTTTTTTTTTGGAGAAAGCAATGAAAATCAATTTATTTCGATTCGCGCTCGGTTTAATTTGCGGGATAGTTGTTTTCGGCTCAACCGTTTTTGCCCAAGAAGAGCAATATCTGGTTGCGGTCAAGCGTTTTCAACAAGCCCGCAGCCGACAGTTTAAAACCGCCGGTGAATCGCCGCTCAAAAAGAAGTATCTCAAAGATTTCAACAATTTTTCGTATTACGACATCAATCCGGCGTATCGCGTGACGGCGCATTTCACCCCTGCCCCGGACCAAACTCCTGTTGAGATGCCGACTTTTTACGGCAATCGAAGCGTCAAACACATCAAACGCGGAACTTTAAATTTCACGTTAAACGGCAAAGAATATACGCTCAACGTTTATCAGCGCGCCGAAGATCAAACGGCCGGAGGCAAAGAGAAAATCGCGAGCAGTTACGCCTTTGTCCCGTTTCGTGATTTGACCAACGGCAGCGACACCTACGAAGGAGGTCGCTATATTGATTTAGCCAAGACTATCACTGAAACCGTGACGCTCGATTTTAACCTCGCATACACACCTGATTGCGCTTACAACAACCGCTTTATCTGCCCAGTGCCGCCGGATGATAACCGTCTGGACACGCGCGTCGAAACGGGCGAAAAAGTTTATACGGCGGCGCTCGACGCCAAAGCGAGGAAATAAGATGGAGCGCGATCCGGTCAAAATCGTTTTGGCAGCAATCCTGGCGCTCTACTTTCTGTGGTGCGCTTACGATCCATTTAACGCGATTTTTCTGCACGGGATTAATCTCGCCATTCACGAAACCGGACATTTGCTTTTTCGTCCCTTTGGAGAGTTTCTGATGGTCGCGGGCGGCTCAATTTTTCAGGTCGTAATGCCGCTCGTTTTTTTCGGTTATTTTCTCTGGAACGACAAACCGTATTCTGCCGCGATTGTTTTATTTTGGGTCGGACAGAGCATCACGGATGTGTCGGTTTACGCCGCCGATGCGGTTGTCATGCAGCTTATGCTGACCAGCGGTTTAACCGGCAGTGAAGGCGGTTTTCACGATTGGAACTATCTGTTGACCGCGACCGGTCTGCTCGGTCAAACCAAAATCATCGCCGGGCTGATTCGTTTTGTCGGCACCGCAATCATCATTCTTGGCGCAGTGGGCGCGTTTCTCTACGCGACAAAAGGCGAAAAACTATTTTCCGGTTCGGACGACTAAAGATATTACGATGAAAACGACTTTGATTACCGGCGCGTCGGGCGGAATCGGCGAGGCTTTTGCTCGAAAACTGGCGGCAGAAAAACACAATCTGTGTCTCGTCGCGCGTTCGGGCGAAAAACTGGCGGCTTTGTGCGACGAACTCTCTGCTAAACATGACATCAAATCTGGTTTTGTCGCGCTCGATTTAACCTCGCCGCAATCCGATGAAATTTTGTTTTTGGAAACCGAAAAACGCGGTTTGGAAATCGAGTGGCTGATTAACAACGCCGGATTCGGCAATTTCGGTGATTTTGCCCGGAACGATCTGGAAAAGGAACTGACTATGATTGATCTGAACGTCAACGTTCTCGTTGCCCTGACACACCGTTATTTGCCGCCAATGCGCACGCGCCGAAGCGGAGTGATTATCAACGTTTCTTCAACCGCCAGCTTTCAGCCGGTTCCGTTTATGGCAACATACGCTGCGACCAAAGCATTTGTCACATCTTTTTCAGAAGCTTTGTGGGAGGAGAACCGGCCGTTTGGAATAAAAATTTTGGCGCTCTGTCCGGGCGGAACCGAAACAAATTTTTTTAATGCTGCCGGTGTTGACGGCGCGAAACTGCCGATGCGCGGGCTGCAAACGCCGGAAGATGTGGTTAAAACGGCTTTGCGAGGACTCATGAATGGCAAAAGTCATGTAATTTCAGGTTGGAATAATTATTTTTTTGCTGCTCTTGGAAACGTTGTGCCTAATTGGTTAATTGCCCGAACGATAGGAGGTTTTTTGCGTCAGCGAGCGGGAAAAGGCAGATAAAAAGCCTATTGAAAAAAAATAATGCTAGAATAGAATTTCTCCGCCCGAAATAATTAATAAAAGGCAGTATATGAAAATTTTACTTTATAACCCGGATAACGGGGTTACCCGCAATTTTATGCCGCATTTATGGATGTTTTTGCTGCAAGCATTAACACCTCCCGAACACGAAGTCGTTTTGATTGACGGGAATGCCAAAGCGATGAGCGAAGCCGAACTCGTCGAATATTGCCGGGCAGAAAACATTGGACTGGTTGGAATCGGTGCGATGACCAGAATGGTAGCGCGGGCCTACAAAGTTGCCGACGCGCTCCGCGATGCCGGAATCAGGGTTGTGATGGGCGGCCCGCACGTCACTGAAATGCCGGACGAAGCGCTTGGACGCGACGGCGGAAAACGCCACGCCGACGCCGTCGCGCTAGGCGAAGCGGACGAGACCTGGGGCTTAATCGTTGAAGATGCGGCGCGCGGCGAATTGAAAGATATTTACCAGCCTGAAACCGATCCCAAGGGCAAAGATAAAAAACCTAATTTACAGCCCTATCCGCATATTCCCTGGGAAACTCTTGATTTAGATCAATTTAGTCTGGTGCCGAATTTTTTGCGCCCCCATCTGGCCAAACTCGGCGCCGGTTGGGGCAGCTTTCACGTTGTTCCGATTGAGACCGGACGCGGCTGTCCTTACGGCTGCGAATTCTGCACCGTGACCGGATTTTTTGGCGACTCGATTCGCTTTCGATCAAACGAAAGCGTAATCGAAGAACTTCTGCGTTTAAAAAATCGAGCCCGCCGCGAAAAAGGCCAGATCGCCGTCTTTTTTATTGATGATAATTTGGCCATCAACATCAAGCGGTTAAAATCTCTCCTGCGCGATATGATTGCCGCTGAAGCCCAGCTTCCGTGGGTCGCACAAATCAGCGCCAACTTGCTCAAGGATGAAGAGCTGGTTGATTTGATCGCCGAAGCCGGCGGCAAATGGATTTTTATCGGAATGGAATCAATTGATCCGGCCAATATGGCGGACGTCAACAAAAATTTCAGCAAACCCGGCGATTACAAAGCCGTGCTTGACCGTCTGGCACAGCGCAATATTTACGCGATCACATCGTTTATCTTTGGAATGGATAACGATACGCCCGGCGTAGCTGAGCGAACATTAGAGCAAATCGAAAGCTGGCAACCCGGCTTACCTGTTTTCGGACAGCTGACGCCTTTTCCTTCGACCCCGCTTTACGACCGTCTGGAAAAAACAGGAAGATTAACGCGCCCGCGTCACTGGATGGAATTTGCCCCTTTTGTGATGGCGCACACGCCGCTTAAAATGACGATTGACGAAGCAAAAACAGAAACCTTTAATGCCTGGTCTGCGTCTTACAGCGCCGAGCGTAATGCCGAAGCCATAGATGCTATCAGCGATAAACCGCTGCAATACCGCATCGGACATCTGGTTGCCAGATTGTTTTTTCGCGGCATTTATTTTCCGCAAATGAACAAACGCGCCTGGCTTAAACTAATGTTCCAAAACCGGAAAGTTCTGCTGAGCTTGACAAAAGAAGGCGTTGGAACCTGGCGGGCGGCGCGAAAGCAGCAAAAGGCAGAGCAGTTAGTCACAAATTTGACGAAAACCTAAAAATAAAAAGAGGCGATTTGTAAATCACCTCTTTTTATTTGCTATTAAATTGTAATTTTAATTTCTGGCGTGAATCAACCGACGCAGCCGGTCGGAAAATTTCACGTCAATCTTTTGCGGCTCGATAATGCTCATGACTTCGCCGTAGCCGAAAGAATTGTGCATCATCGCCTGACCTTTGCGGTAGGTTAGTTTCGGGTCGTATGGCGAACCGGTTTTCTGTTTACTGTCATCTGCGGCTTTCGCACTGCTCTTAAAACTGCTGACGGTTGCGCATGACGTGCAGGCTACTTTTGAGATTAAACCTTTTTTGGTTAAAACAGTCACCGTATGACTTTGCTCAACACCGCACTGTAAACAGATTTTCTCGACTAACTGCCCGATTGCAAAAGTTCCACTTTCCATAAAATTTACCCTTCCTTAAATTTATCTTACCTAGCGCGTCTCGTTCTAAACGAACGCCCGCTGCTTTTCTTTGGAGCCGAATAACGCTGCTCGCTGCTCGCAACCGTCGGCATAACGCCGCCAAAAGCAGGCAGCAAAATGCGCTCAACCTTTTGCCCGGTCAGTTTTTCGATAGCCCGCATCGTATGCTCTTCGCCCGAAGTGATGAGCGTTAAAGCTCGCCCCTTGTTTCCGGCGCGTCCGGTTCTGCCGATTCGATGAACGTAATCTTCCGGCGCTTCCGGCACGTCGTAATTAATCACATGCGAAACCAAATCAACGTCAATTCCGCGCGCGGCAATATCGGTTGCCACAAGTACGCGCGTGTTCCCGTTTTTAAATCCGCGCAAAGCGGCTTCGCGCTGCGACTGCGAACGGTCGGCGTGAATCCGGTTGGCTTTGTGCTGTCTGGCTTCTAAAATATGCGAAATTCGATCCGCCGCGCGCTTGGTGCGGGTAAAAACTAAAACCCGATCAAATTTTTCGCGCTCCAGTAGATCAAGCAGAAGAGCCGTTTTTGATTCGGCGGCCACCGGATAAGCCGTCTGCTCAATTGTTCCGGCGGTTTGTCCGCGTCGGCTGACTTCGATAAATTGCGGTTCGCGCGTCATCATTGAACGCCCGATTTTTTCCATTTCCGGCGACATTGTGGCGGAAAAGAAAAGCGTTTGTCTGCTCATGGGCAAAATTTTAACCACGCGCTTGATCGCGGGCAAAAAGCCCATGTCAAGCATCCGGTCGGCTTCGTCTAGCACAAGCGTGGTCAAATGTGAAAACTCAATCGCTCCGCGCTCCATAAAATCGAGCAGGCGTCCGGGCGTTGCAACCACAATGCTCGCGCCGCGCAGACCCTCAATCTGCCGTTTATAGCCCGCGCCGCCGATCAGAGCGACACAGCGGATTTTTTTGCCCGCCATCTGACGGCAGGCGCTTTCAATCTGCGTGGCCAGTTCACGCGTCGGTGCTAAAACCAAAACGGCAATTCCGTCTGGTTTAGATTCCGTCAGCTTTTGAATTAGTGGGAGTAGAAATGCTGCAGTTTTGCCCGTGCCGGTTTCGGCGCAAGCGATAATGTCAGAATTTTCGAGGATAACAGGAATCGCCTGTTGTTGAATGGGTGTCGGTTCAGTATAACCGAGCGACTTGCAAACGCTTTGCAGCGCGTCAGCCAAGCCTAGTTGAGAAAAGCTCATTAAAATCCTTTTACTTTGCTCAATCCGTAAACGGAGAGCATTTTCACAGGATTTTCTCAGATTGCCGAATTTTAATGTTAACGTCGCAAATTTTGTGCGACTTGAACAAGAAGTATTGAGAAAGTCCTATTTTGTTTAAAAATTATCAAGCGGCTTTGGCAATTATATTTAATCGCCGCCGCCGCTTTGCTTAAAAAGTTCCGAAGCGGAAAAAATTAGTAGCGCGAACCGCCACCGCCGCCGCTGCGACCGCCGCCGCCGCCGTAACCACCGCCGCCGCCACTGCGACCACCGCCGCCGCCGCCGCGATTGCCGCCGCCGCCAAAACCACCGCGACCGCCGCCACCACCACCGCCGCTGCGTTCTTCACGCGGGCGAGCTTCATTAACGGTTAGAGCGCGGCCGTCCAATTCTTGGCCGTTGAACTGTTGAATAGCGGTTTGTCCTTCTTCGGCTGAAGACATTTCGACAAAGCCGAAACCGCGTGAAAAGCCTGAATCACGGTCGGTCACGACATTTGCCGATTCGACTGTTCCTGCTTGTGAAAACAGTTGTTGTAAATCTTCGCCCGTAGTTTTGAACGATAGGTTACCGACGTAAAGTTTAGTAGACATGAAAAAGCTCCTCTCCTTTTTTCAGGAGTATCAAAAGAAGTGTTTCCTAACGAAAGTGTGCCTCAGCGTAACGGTTAAGCACGAAGGACCCGCGTTTGAATGCTCTAGAGTAGAGCGGCTTCTAAAACAAAAAACCAACCAACTCTCGAACTATCCAAAACGCCACCGCAGAAACTTGCCCAAAGGAGACGAAACACCGTTGATAAAAGAGAGAAGGACTTATGCAGACCTCATAATGCACTACTTAACAGCTTATTGCAACCTGACGCGGCTCGTTTGCTCTGTTTCACCAAATTATATTTAAACAAAAAAATACTTTAGCCCAAATAAATTATCGGTTCTGACTAAATTAATCAGAGCTTTGAACTCGAGACCAATCAATGCTAGTCTGTCGGTATTTGCATTAGCAAAAGTTATCTTTTTTTGATAAAAATAATCACAATGCTTGCGGAGCGGAGAATCTTGGAAAACCAAAAGGGAAAAGGTGTGAACGAATGAAAACAAATAAAATCGATGTTTTTGACACAACTTTGCGTGACGGCGAACAATCGCCGGGCTGTTCAATGGGCTTGAAAGAAAAGTTGATGATGGCGCGGCAATTAGAATTGTTGGGCGTTGATATCATTGAAGCCGGTTTTCCTATCGCTTCGGAAGGCGATTTTGCCGCTGTTCGCGCGGTGGCCGAAGAATGTCGAAAGGTCAAGGTCGCGGCTCTCTGCCGGACAACCGAAGATGACATTAAACGCGCCGCCGAAGCTCTTAAACGGGCGGCTCATCCGCGGATTCACACTTTTCTGGCGACCTCTGACATTCATCTCGAATACAAGCTCAAGAAAACTCGCCGCGAAGTTTTGCAAATGACCAAAGACAGCGTTCGTTTGGCGCATGATTTTGCGGCTGAGGTCGAATTTTCCGCTGAAGACGCGACGCGCAGCGAACCCGCTTTTTTGTGCGAAGTTTTAGCGACGGCAGTTGATGCGGGAGCCGCAATTTTAAACGTTCCCGACACGGTTGGATATGCTCTGCCGCAGGAATTTGCCGATCTCATCAGCAAGGTTAAAGCCGAAGTTGTCGGTGACAAAAACGTCACGATCAGCGTTCACTGTCACAATGATTTAGGATTGGCAGTGGCAAACAGTCTGGCGGCGATCAAGGCCGGAGCCGGGCAAATCGAATGCACCATCAACGGCATCGGCGAACGGGCGGGAAACGCTTCGCTCGAAGAAATTGTCATGGCAATGGTCGTCCGAGCCGATAAAATGCCGGTTTCGACAAATATTGAGACGAAAGAACTTTATCAAACCAGCCAGTTGCTTTCTTCAATCATCGGTTTTGACGTTCAGCCGAATAAAGCAATTGTCGGGCGCAACGCGTTTGCGCACGAAGCCGGAATTCATCAGCACGGAGTTTTAAGCAATCCGCTCTGTTATGAGATTATGACTCCGGAATCGGTCGGTGTTCCGTCAAACCAATTTGTTCTCGGCAAACATTCCGGCCGACACGCGCTCGTTGCTCGCTATCAGGAGCTCGGCTTTTCGCTCAACAAAACGGAAATTGCTGCGATTTACGAAAAATTTACGGCTCTCGCCGATAAAAAGAAAAAGATTTACGACCAGGATTTACTCTCGATTTTAGCGTCGGCGCAAATTTCAGGTTCGGTTAATAATTTGGAAGCGAGCTTTGTTTACTAATCAAGATGAAACTGAAAATAACTGTGCTAAGCGGCGACGGAATCGGGATTGAAGTCACCCGCGAGGCAATCAAGGTTTTAAAAACAGCAGGGCAGATTTACGGTTACGAATTTGAGTTCACCGATGCTCTGATTGGCGGAGCGGCCATTCGCGCGTCGGGCATGCCTTTGCCCGAAGAAACGTTAGCGGTTTGTTTTGACTCGGATGCGGTTTTGCTTGGAGCCGTCGGAGCGCCGGAGTTTGATTATTTGCTGCCGGAAAATCGTCCGGAAATCGGGCTTTTAAAATTGCGGCAAAATCTCGGCGGCTATGCAAATCTGCGCCCCGCCAAAGCTTACCCTGCGTTGGCAAATATTTCGCCGCTGCGCCCGGAAGTTTTAGGCGCGACGGATTTGCTGATTGTTCGTGAATTGCTCGGCGGACTTTACTTTGGCCAGCCGCGCGGATTTATTGAGGCAGATGGCATCAAATCAGCGTTTAATACGATGCGTTACTCGGTTCCCGAAATTGAAAGAGTGGCAATCATCGCTTTTCAGGCAGCGCAGGGTCGAAGCCAAAAACTGGCTTCGGTTGACAAGGCGAACGTTCTGGAATCATCGCGTTTGTGGCGCGAAACGGTCAGCCGTCTGGCCAAAGATTTTCCGGATGTCGCGCTTGAACATCATTATGTTGACGCCTGCGCGATGCACCTCGTGACAAATCCGACCAGATTTGATGTGATTTTAACCGAAAATCTTTTTGGCGATATTTTGTCGGACGAAGCGGCCGTTTTAACCGGTTCGCTCGGAATGCTTGGGTCGGCGACGATTGGCGGCAAAGTTGATTTGTACGAGCCGGTGCACGGTTCGGCTCCCGATATTGCCGGCAAAAATATGGCCAATCCATTGGGTGCAATCGCTTCCGCCGCGATGCTGCTGCGTTACACGGCGAAAGCCGAAGAAGCGGCGGCAGCGGTCGAAACGGCGATCAATCAAGTTTTGGAAAACGGTTTTCGAACGCCGGACATTCTCGGGCAGCAGAAAATTGGACAACTCATTTCAACCGAGCAAATGGGTTCATCGGTTGAAAAACATTTGATGGAAAACTCCACAGCGAACCTTTCATATCAAACCGTATAAGACAATGGCTCAAACTCTTTTCGACAAATTGTGGGACAGACACGTAGTTTACGCCGAGGCTGAGAAACCGGCGCTGCTTTATATTGATCTGCATTTAATTCACGAAGTTACGACGCCGCAGGCTTTTGCGGGTTTGCGCTTAACCGGACGCACAGTGCGTCGTCCGGATTTGACGTTTGCCGTGCTTGACCACGCGATTCCGACAAAAAACCGCGATTTGCCGTTTCGTGACTCGATTGCTGCTAAACAAGTTGAAACTTTGCGCCGCAACTGCCGCGAATTTGGCATTCGATTATTTGATTTAAACTCGCGCGAACAAGGCATTGTTCACGTTTTTGCGCCTGAACTTGGATTGACGCAGCCCGGAATGACGATTGTCTGCGGCGACTCGCATACGGCGACGCACGGAGCTTTTGGCGCGCTGGCTTTCGGAATTGGAACGAGCGAGGTCGAGCACGTTTTTGCGACGCAGTGTTTGCCGCAGAAAAAAGCAAAAAATCTGCAGATTTGTGTTAACGGAGATTTGCCTTTCGGCGTCACGGCAAAAGATTTGATTCTCGGCATCATCGGCAAAATCGGGACTGACGGCGCGACCGGCTATGTGATCGAATACACCGGTGAGGCGATTAAAAATCTGTCGCTCGAAGGCCGGATGACCGTCTGCAACATGAGCATCGAAGCCGGAGCGCGCGGCGGAATGATCGCTCCCGACGAAACTACTTTCGCGTATTTGCAGGACAAGCAATTTGCTCCGAAAAACGAGCAGTGGGAAGAAGCAGTCGAATTCTGGAAATCACTGCCAACCGACGAAAACGCCCATTTTGACCAAACGGTTGTGATTGACGCCGCAGAGTTAGAGCCTTTTGTAACTTGGGGAACATCGCCCGGCATGGTTGCTCCGGTTTCGGGAAGCGTTCCGGAGATTTCTTCCGCCAAAGATGAATCGGAACGTCAATCATACGAACGTGCTTTGGAATACATGGCCGTTGAACCCGCGCAAAAAATTGAATCCATTGCTATTGACCACGTTTTTATCGGTTCCTGCACCAATTCGCGGATTGAAGATTTGCGCGCCGCGGCGGAAATTGTCAAAGGCTATAATGTCAATGAAAAAGTGCGCGCGCTCGTCGTTCCCGGTTCAATGCAAATTAAGAAACAAGCCGAAGCTGAGGGTTTGGCGGAGATTTTTACCGACGCCGGTTTTGAATGGCGCGATGCGGGTTGCTCGATGTGTTTGGGAATGAATGAAGACATTTTACAGCCGGGCGAGCGATGTGCCTCGACTTCAAATCGCAATTTTGAAGGTCGTCAGGGACGCGGCGGGAGAACGCATCTGGTTTCTCCGGCGATGGCGGCGGCGGCGGGCATCACCGGACATTTTGTTGATGTCAGAAATTGGAAATTTAAGAAATAGGCTTTTATGGAAAAGTTTCGCTCGCACACCGGTCTGGTCGTTCCGCTTTTTCAAGCGAACATTGACACCGATCAAATTATTCCCAAACAATTTCTCAAAAGCATTGAGCGCACTGGTTTTGGCAAATCGCTCTTTTACGATTGGCGGTTTGATGCGGAAGGCAAGTCGCTCGAAAATTTTATTCTCAACCAGCCCCGATATGCGGGAGCTTCAATCCTGCTCGCCGGAGCAAATTTTGGCTGCGGTTCTTCACGTGAACACGCGCCGTGGGCTTTAATGGATTTTGGCTTTCGAGTGATTATTGCACCTTCGTTTGCAGATATTTTTTACAATAATAGCCTCAAAAACGGTCTGATGATAGTTCGTTTGCCGGAACGGGAAGTTTCTGAATTGGCTCACCGCGCGAGCGATAATAAAAATTATCAGTTGACCATTGATTTGGAACACTGCACTGTGCAGGATAAATTTGGTTTCCAGGCAAATTTTGCGATTGATGATTTTAGTCGCCGCTGTCTGCTCGAAGGACTTGACGATATTGGTTTGACCTTGCAGCACGAAGCCGTCATTTCGCAATACGAATCGAATCGCCCAGTCTGGCTTCAAAAAACCGGAACTTTTTAGCTTGACGGTTGTCTAACAGTTAACAAAGAGAAACGCGCTTTTACTCTGACTCTAGCTGAGACAACCAAAATGGCAAAATTTACTAACCCGCTTGATAACCTCAAAATCGCCGCTCCGTGTTCCGCCGACTGGAATGAGATGAACGGCTCCGAACGAGCGCGTTTTTGCGCTTCCTGCCAACTAAACGTTTACAATCTTTCGGCAATGACCAGAAGTGAAGCCGAAAAACTCATCATAGAAACAGAAGGTAATTTATGCTTGCGCTTTTATCGCCGCGCTGATGGAACAGTTTTAACGCAAAACTGTCCGACCGGATTAAAGGCTTTAAAGAGGCGCGCTATGCAATCGGCAACCGCGGTGTTTGCTGTTGCTTTAAGTTTCCTTACCGGAATCGGTTTAAGCAACACAGCGAGTTATTTAGAAGCGAGAATATTTTCTGTTTCTGGTATTGAAGTTGCTCCGGTCAAAATCGAAACCGAACCGCTTGCTGGCACTGAACCGGAACCCGTTGCAAACGGACGAATAATGATGGGCGAATTCTCAGTTGAAGAAGGAAGACCCTCGATAAATTATTCAGAAACAAAAGGCCGGTTAAAATTTCTTAAAAATTTAGCCAACCGTTAATTGCTAAAATTTCTTGCTTTGTAACCATTCGCTTGCTACGTCTTTCGGAGTGCGTTTGTTGCCGTCAACTTCATAGTTGAGCTGCCGCATTCCTTCGATTGAAATCGCGTCTTTTAATTTTTCAAAAGTTCCGTTCAAACTTTCCAAAATTTGCTGACGGGCGATGAAAACTGCCTGGTACGGCGGAAAATAGCGTTTGTCGTCCGCCAGTTGAAACAAATCCAATTTCGCAATCAAACCGTCGGTCGAGTTTCCGGCGATCAAATCTAATTCGCCTGATGCGAGCGCCCGATAAGTCAGCGACAAATCCATTTCGCGCGGCTGTTTTGTAAAATTCAAATTATAAGCCTGTCTGAATCCGCTGTAGCCATCGGCGCGCGACATAAAATCCTGCCCGAATCCGGCCTGCCAGTTTTTTGCGTTCGGGACAGCGTCGGAAATTGTTTTGAGATTAAGCCGCCGCGCCGCTTCGCCGCGGACGAGAATCGCAAAATCGTTTGAAAATCCGAGCGGCGGACTCACCGCCAAATTAAATTTTCCAGCGTATTCGCGTTTCGTCTGGTTATAAACTTCTGTTTGGTCGGTGAGCGGCTGGTGTTTCAAAATCGCCGTAAAAGCCGTTCCGGTGTATTCGGGATAAACGTCAATCTGATTTGAAAGCAATCCGTCATGCGCGAGATTGCCGCCGAGCTCGAATTTGCGTTCAACCGAAATTCCCTGATGCTCAAGCGCCTGCGCCAAAATTTCGGCTAGAATCACCGATTCGGTAAAATCTTTCGACCCGACGACAATTTTATTATTCTCAGCCGATTTTGAACCGGCCGGACTTCCCCACCAGCTCCAACCGAGCAGGATTGTAATAAACACAGTTGCTGCCCCGGCTACGATCAGCGTTCGTCGTCGGTCAGCAACACGATTCGCCCTTTTCAGCAGTTTTTCGCTTTGGCCGAGGGCAAAGTCAGCCAGCAAAGCTAAAATAGCGGCAGAGGCGGCTCCGGCCAACAGCAAATTATTATCATTTTGCCGCAGGCCCCGAAAAATATAAGTTCCCAAACCGCCCGCGCCCACCGCCGCCGCAATTGTCGCCACGCCAACCGCAATGACAACCGCGACGCGGATTCCGGTTAAAATAATGGGCGCTGCCAGCGGTAATTCAACTTGCCTCAAAATTTGCCCGTTTGTCATTCCCATCGCAACCGCCGCCTCACGCACTTTCGGATCAACGCTTGAAATTCCGGTCACGGTATTGCGAATGATCGGGAGCAGGGCGTAAAGCGCCAAAGCAATGATTGCCGTTCGCGCTCCGATCCCGCCGATAAATGGAATCGGAATCAGCAGACCAAACAAAGCCAGGCTCGGAATCGTCTGCATCACGTTGGCAAATCCCAAAATCGGTGTTTGCAGAGATTTTATCCGCGTCAGCAAAATTCCCAGCGGAACGCCTATCAAAACGGCGCAGAGCGTCGAAATTAAAACTAAAAAAAGATGTTCGCGCCAGAGCACGATTAATTCACCAGAATTTTGTTTTAGAAAATAAAAAAAATTCACAGGTTGACTGTTTCAAGATATGTGCGAACAAGCGGTTGATTCGATTGCTGAAATTTTTCGGGCGTCTCGAGCAGGACTATTTCGCCTTTGTCCATCAGACAGATACGTGTTCCGAGCAGCATCGCTTCGCGCAAATCGTGCGTAACAAAAATCGCAGTTTTATTTAATTCGCGAACCAGCAGAGAGAATTCCTTCTGCAAATTGTTTCTGGTGATTGGGTCAAGCGCGCCGAAAGGCTCATCCAGCAACAGCAACGGCGGATCGGCGGCCAGAGCGCGTGCCACGCCGACACGCTGACGCTGGCCGCCGGACAGCTCGTGCGGATAACGCGTCGCAAAATTTGACTGTTTCAAACCGACCAATTCGAGCATTTCTTGAACTCTATCGCGCTTTTTGATTTCATCCCAATTTTCCAGATCCGGTACGAGGGCGACGTTTTCGGCAACAGTAAAATGCGGGAACAAACCGGCTTCCTGTAAAACGTATCCGATTCGCCGCCGCAATGTCATCGGATTCCAGTCAATCGTGCGCTTGCCTTCAACTAAAACTTCACCTCCGGTCGGCTCAATCAAACGATTGACGAGTTTCAGCGTGGTCGTTTTCCCGCAGCCCGATTCTCCCAGCAAAACGAGCGTTTCGCCTGCTTTGATTTGTAAATTTAAATCGTTAAGGATTTTCGCCGCGCCAATTTCGTAACTCGTCCGGCGAAATTCGACAATCGTTTTTTGTGTTTCCGGCATCTCAAGCACTTTGATTTTGCTAATATAACACTATGCCCAACGAAAATGCCTTGAGACTTTCGCCGGAAAACGCCTTTCGACGAGTGGATGAATCAAGCGACCAGGATTTTTATGCCTTTCCGCGTTTTGTCACGCACATTGATGATCAGGCAATAGCGAATGTGACCAATCTTTATCTGGAATTTTTTCCCGCAAATGGCGCGATTCTGGATTTAATGAGCAGTTGGGTGTCGCATCTGCCCGATGAGATTAGCTTTAGCCGCGTTGTTGGATTAGGGCTCAACGCCGAAGAATTAAAGGCAAATCGCTGCTTGACCGAGCGGGTGGTGCAAAGTCTCAACTCTGAACCCTATCTGCCTTTTAACGATTCTGAGTTTGACGCGGCGGCAATTTGCGTCTCAGTGCAGTATTTAATTCAACCAACTGTTGTGTTCGCTGAACTGGCGCGCGTTTTGAAAAAAGATGCTCCGCTAATCGTAACCTTTTCAAATCGCTGCTTTCCAACCAAAGCCGTTTTTGCCTGGAACGCGCTTGATGACGAAGGCCACATTGATCTTGTTCGAGAATATTTTGTCGCCAGCGGCGGTTTTAACGAACCGGAAGTGCGGAGCCTCAAGCCGCGCGGCGGAGATCCGCTTTTTGCTGTCATCGGGCGAGCCGGAAAATGAATAAATTCAAACCGACTAAAGAAGATTTGCGCGATGCCGTCAACCGCACGACCGAAGATTTAATTGATTTTAATATTAAAGTGCTGTTTTGCGGCATTAATCCGGGAATGTGGTCGGGCGCTACCGGTTATCATTTTGCCAAACCGGGAAATCGCTTTTGGAAAGCTTTGCATTTGTCCGGTTTTTCCAAACGGTTGCTCCATCCATCCGAAGAGCGCGAACTGCTTGAAAATGGTTATGGCATCACGAGCTTTTGCCGTCGAACAACCGCTACAGCCGCCGAGCTTTCAAACGAAGAAATTATTGCCGGAGGTAACAATTTGGTTAAGAAAATTGAAAAGTATGCTCCGCAATTTGTGGCAGTTTTAGGAATCGGCGCTTATCGAACAGCGTTCAAGTGTCCGAAAGCAAAACTCGGCCTGCAATCTGAAACAATCGGTCAAACCCGCCTCTGGTTATTGCCAAACCCGAGCGGCCTCAACGCTCATTATCAGCTAAACGATTTAGTCAAACTTTTTAGCGCGCTGTATCAAACAGTCGAACCGGATTAATAGATTTTTCCGCTGCGACACTTAACGGCCAAAAAAAATTTGCGATTTCATTGGTTTTGAGCAAATTTACATCTGAAATTTATCTTTCCAAACCTTAAAATTCATCTCTCGCACAGTAAAAATCGTGTCAAGCGAGAACCGGAAAAAAACCTGTGGATAACTCTTGCAATTTAGTTTCTTTTCATGCTAATCTTCACCCCGTTTTGATAGTCAGCCAAGCCCGTAAGTTATTGAAAGTAAAAGAGTTAATGTAATACCTTAACATTTTTAAAGTTTTCCACAAGCCTGTGGAAAAACCTGTGGAAAACTTTTCCGACAGGCCTCTTTTGAGCCTTCAATTTTGGTTTTTTCATTCATGTTTTCAACGGCTTGGACAGTTATCTTGAAGGAAGTTTACGACCGTCATCCTAAATTTTATTTAGAGCAAAAAAGTCGCCTTCTCAAACGCAAAATATTTCGGACGGAGTTAAAAAAATGAACCTTTCGGCAGAACACCAGATTTGGGACAGTTTACTACAATCAATGGAAAAAAGATTGAATCGGCAAATTTTTGACACCTGGTTTCGCCCGATTCAGTTTGAAGGATGCGATCACATGGGGCGAGTTTTGCGTTTACATTCGCCGAGCAAAGTTAATTACGATTGGGTAAATGGTCATTACGCCGAAGTTGTCCGTCAATCTCTCAAAGAACTCGACTTATCCGGTTATCAGGTTGACTGGACATACGAAACAACCGAGCACGAGCAACAAAATCAAGAAAATTCGGTTTCGACTAATTCTTTTGATTTTGACGATGAAGAAGATGAAGCTGATTTTGGCGATGCAAAAACCGTATCTTCAACCAATTCAATTGCTTCTCAGAATTTGTTTACCTTAATCGAAACCGTCGAATCTGAAAATTCAAGAAATAACGCGCCGACCTTTGTTGATATTGAACCGCTGGAATCGTCGCTCAATCAAAAATATAGTTTTAACACTTTTGTTGTCGGTTCATGCAATCAATTTGCTCACGCCGCAACGCTTGCCATCGCCGAAGCCCCGGGTAAAACTTACAATCCCCTTTATATTTACGGAGGCGTTGGACTTGGTAAAACTCATTTAATGCACGCCGCCGGACACGCCATCAAAGAGCGCAACCGGCATTTGCGCGTTTCCTATACTTCGGCGGAAAAGTTCATGAACGAATTGATTAACGCGATTCGTTATAATAAAACTCTCGATTTTCGCGAAAAATACCGCACCATTGACGTGCTTTTAATTGATGACATTCAATTTATGGCGGCCAAAGAGCGCACTCAGGAAGAATTCTTTCACACCTTTAATGCGCTCTATGATAAACAAAAGCAAATAGTTATCACCTCCGACTGCCCGCCGCGCGAGATTCCGACGCTTGAGGAACGACTTCATTCACGTTTTGAGTGGGGTTTGATTGCTGACATCGAACCGCCCGATCTGGAAACCAAAGTTGCCATCCTGCGCCGCAAAGCTGAAATGGATGGAATTGATTTGCCCGACGACGTCGCGCTTTTCATTGCCGGAAAAGTCAAAAATAATATTCGCGAGCTTGAAGGCTCTCTAGTTAGGCTAGTCGCAATATCATCTTTAAAAGGATTGCCGATATCTAAAATGCTGGCGCAGGATGCTATTCGCAACATCTCCGACAGCGATAAACCCGATGGCGTAACGCTTGACCAGATTCAAAGAACGGTTTCGGCTTATTATAAATTGTCGGTTGAAGAGTTAAAGTCAAAAAACAACTCGCGTCAGATCGCAGTTCCGCGTCAAGTCGCAATGTATCTCTGTAAACGTTTGACCAGAGAGAGTTTTCCGGAAATTGGCAAGCAGTTTGGCGGTAAACATCATACGACTGTGATGCACTCGTTTGAAAAGATTGATGCCCTCTCAAAAGACAATAAAGATTTCCACAGAGTCCTAAGTGAGCTAATAGACAATCTTTGCCGTTAGTTACAGCGTTATCAGTGAAAAAGATTTCCACAGTTTAACGTAGTTTTGCAATCAAATATATCTATTATTAACAACATTTAAGCAAAAGTTTTCCACAGACTGTGGAAAACTTTTGCCGATTGCCTGTGGAAAACTCTTTTTTCTGTGGAAAACTTTTTTGGTGGAAAAGTTTTCCACAGTTTCGCGGAAGTTTTCCACAGGATTTCCACAGGATTTCCACAGGATTTCCACAGGATGTTTTGCTTTAAGTTCAACTTAATCAGTAACTTGAAATAGTTTTCCACAGAAAATGGGTTTACCTACTACTACTACTAAATAAAAAAAGTAATTTTGTATTAATTATTAAGTAATACAAAGGCACTTATGTTTTAGAGAAAGTTGGACGCAAATTAGAATGAGAAAAGAAAGTTAGTGGAAAAGAATTTGTAAGAAACTACGATTCGACTATTTATCAGATTTTGAGTTAAATTTGTTCAAAGTTTTCTCAATTTTGATTTCAGCTTTATTATTACTGAAAGTGACTATTGTTGAAATCAAATCTATAATTAGCGCTTTTATAAATTAGTAAGATGTATAATGACGAAATTTGTTTTAAGTTCTAACGGTGGTTGAAAGGCATAATCAAAAATGGAATTTATTATCAGCCAAAATTCTCTCAAAGAAGAACTTGGGTTTGTTCAGGGCATTGTCGAGCGGAAGAATACGATTCCGGTGTTGTCAAATATTGTGATCGAATCGGTTGGCAAAAACGCGGTTCGCTTTTTAGGAACGGATTTGGATGTGACAATCCGTTGCGAAGCAGAGGCGGAGATTAAGACGGAAGGAGCGATCTGTATTCAGGCGCGAAAGCTGTTTGATATTGTGCGGCTCTTACCGGATGCGAAAGTCAAATTCAAGCGCGAGGAAAACGATTGGGTCAAAGTCGAGTGCGGCAAATATAATGGACGCCTTGCCGGAGTTTCGCGGGAGACTTTTCCTGAAGTGCCGAATTTTAAATCCGCTCCCGAAAAACTGCCGGCCGAACTGTTTCGGAATTTCATTAAGCACACAGCATTTGCCATCACTCAGGAACAATCCAGATTTACGCTCTCCGGGGCTAAATTTATGGTCGGCGGCGGATTGGCGCGGATGGTTACAACCGATGGTCATCGGCTCGCATTAATTGAAAAGAAAAATTTAAACGGCGTCGGCGACAAAACTGAAATTGATGTATTGATTCCTAAGAAGACTTTGAACGAACTGACGAAACTTGCCGAAACGGCCGAAGGCGACATCTCATTTGGCGAGGATGCCAATCATATTTATTTTGAAGTCGGTTCGCGGCTGCTCATTTCGCGCAAACTAACCGGACAGTTTCCAAATTATGAAATGGTGCTCCCGAAAAGCAATGATAAAACCGCGCATTTTGACGCACAGGAATTTAGTGAGGCTCTGCGGCGCGTAGCACAGACTGCCGATGACCGAACCCGGGCCGTCCGAATGGAGTTTGGCGGAGGCGTTATCAAACTCGGCGCATCCTCGTCCGAAGAAGGCGAAGGGCATGAAGAAGTTTCGACCGATTACAACGGCGAAGAAACAGTTGTTGGTTTCAACGCACAGTACGTCCAGGACTTTTTTAACGTCATGCGCGAGGGTCAGGTCTCATTTGAGTTTAAAGACGGAAATGCGCAAGCACAGATGCGCCCCGTTGCTGAGGATGATACTTATGATTACAAATATATAGTGATGCCGATGCGGGTTTAAAAAAATAAAAAGGGCGAGTGAAATCGCCCTTTTTATTTTACTGTTAGCAAATTTTAACTGCGTCTGACCAAACTATTTGCCGCCGTTAGAAAGTTCTCCGATTAACATAAACAGCGGCAAGTACATTGAAATGACAATACCGCCAATAGTTATGCCGAGAAAACCGATGAGAGCCGGCTCAATCAGCGCCAGCAAGTCGGCAATCGCAGAATCCACTTCTTCTTCATAGAAATCTGCGATTTTGCCAAGCATGGCATCGAGCGCGCCGGTTTGTTCTCCGACGCCAATCATTTGCGAAACCATTTCGGGAAAAACCTTGGTTGCTTTGAGCGGGTCAACAAAATTTTCTCCGCGTTCGACGCCGCTGCGAACTTTCATAATGGCTTCTTCGATAATCGCATTGCCGGCGGTTCGGGCGGTTATTTCAAGTGATTGCAAAATCGGAACGCCAGATGAGAGCAGAGTTGACAAAATTCGTGAAAAACGGGCGACCGCGATTTTACGTAAAATTGCCCCGAAAATCGGCAGCCTCAGCATCACAGCATCTATGTTATATTTACCTTTTGGCGTTTTGTTATAATAATACAACCCGACCGCCGACCCAATCAGCACAATTAGAAGCCCCAGCCCGCCCCAGCCCGCGAGAAAATTACTGATTGCCATGACGATCCGAGTCGGCAGCGGCAAAAGCTTTCCAGGCCCGAGCAGGCCGAGAAAGATGACTTCAAACTGCGGGATGACAACAACCATAATCAGCGCAATCGCTCCAATCGCGACGGCAACCACCGCTGACGGATAAATCATCGCCGAAACGATGCTGCGTTTGAGTTTAACGACCTTTTCAATGAGTGTGGCCAGGCGCTGCAAAATAATATCCAACACACCGCCTGTTTCGCCCGCTTCAACCATGTTGACGTAAAGCGCGTCGAAAACTTTCGGATGCCGAATCATTCCGGCGGCCAGTGTCGCGCCTTCTTCGACGTCTTGGCGGACATGATTTAAGACATCTTTAAAAAACTGATTGGGCTGTTGTCCGGCGAGAATGTCAAGACATTGGACGAGCGGCAGACCGGCATCAATCATCACGGAAAACTGTCTGGTGAAGATTGCCAGCTCTTTCGAGCCTACTTTTTTGCGTTTGCCTAATTTTGGTAAATTAAACGTTGCCCCTTTCTCAGAGGCTGACGTCATCACAATTTGCTCGCGCCGCAAAAGCATTCGCAAAACTTCTTGATTATCTGCTTCGCGTTCGCCCGAAACCATTTCGTTCAAACGATTGCGTCCTTTGTAGACAAATGTCGGCATTTTTATTGACTCCTAGTGAAGGATAACTGAATGATAGTAAAAATTTTCAGCGGGTTGGCGGGCGGGTTCCGACCGGGCGACCCTGGGCATACGGGCTTGGCTGAGTGCCGTCTTTCGGCATGTTCGGTCTGGGGATGCCGCTGCTGTAATTAGCGTTGAGACCCGCGCCACGTTCGATTAAATCTTTTAACTCATCGGTGTTAGAAGAGCGGGCCATCGCAGTTTCAAGCGAAATCATTCGTTTGTGATAAAGCGATGCGAGAGCTTGATTAAACGTTTGCATTCCGTATTTATCCTGTCCGGTCTGCATCATTGAGTATATTTGGTGAATTTTGTCTTCGCGAATCAGATTTCGAATAGCCGCATTCGGAATCATAATTTCAAGCGCCATCGCGCGTCCGCCGCCGCCGGCTTTTGGCAGCAGGGCTTGGCACAAAATGCCTTCGAGAACAAGCGATAACTGCGTTCTAATTTGCGATTGCTGCGCGGATGGAAAAACGTCAATGATACGGTTGATGGTCGAAGCTGCTGAATTGGTATGTAAAGTGGCAAAGGTCAAATGGCCTGTTTCCGCGATTCGCAGAGCCATTTCAATGGTTTCCAAATCGCGCATTTCGCCGACCAGCACAACGTCCGGATCCTGACGCAGAGCTGATCTCAAAGACTCGGCAAAACCATGCGTGTCGGAATTTACCTCACGCTGGTTGACCAGACAATTTTTGTGCGGATGAAGAAATTCAATTGGGTCTTCGATTGTCAGAATGTGTTCGTGCCTCTCCTGATTGATCTTGTCAATCATCGAGGCCAGAGTGGTTGATTTACCGCTTCCGGTTGGTCCCGTAACTAATACCAGCCCGCGCGGCTTATTACATAAATCTTTAATAACGTTTGGTAAACCAAGCGCTTCGAACGATTTGATTTCATATGGAATGGCGCGGAAAACCGCTCCTACCGCTCCCTTTTGATTAAAGAGATTAGCGCGGAAACGCGACATTCCTTTTAAGCCAAACGAAAAGTCAAGTTCCAAATCTTCTTCAAAGCGGTGTTTTTGCGCGTCGGTCAAAACCGAATAGGCAAGCTGTTTAGTCTCTGAAGCGGTCAGCGGCGTATAACCTTCAACCGGTTGAAGATGACCGTGAATACGAACCTGCGGCGGAGAGTTGGTCGTTAGATGCAAGTCTGAACTGCCAAGCTCCGTCATTTTGCGGAGAAGATCGGGCAGAATCGGAACCGAACCGGGTTGTTGTGATTGATCTTGAAGCATGGTTTTAGATAGCGCGGCAAAGATTTACTGCGGAGGCGTTGGGTTGTTAGAGAAAGAGGCTGATGCCGATTTCCCTAGAGTTTAACGAATGGCTCAACTATCAGTTTTGCAGAATTAACCAGACTGCCGTTTTTACTAGGACAGCCTGGTTAATTTGAATTTATCGGATGCTGGCGGCAGCCGTTACATCTTCGGCCTGGCTTGTACCGCGTTGCAGTTTTTGAATAAATTGCTCTGAATCAGCCGCAATTTTATCTGAGTAGTCATTCGGCGCATTGGTCGAAAGGCTGTAAATCCGGCCGCCGACTTCGGTAAAATAGAACAAACGCGAATTGAGCGCGCCGCCGCCATTTGTTTGTGCTACGACGATAAAGACTTTTTTGCCGTTAACTTCGCGTTGATAGTCGTTAACAATCCAGCCTTCTTCGTGAATCATCTTGTCAATTACCGTTCGGCGCAGGCTGCTGACTGAAACGCCGCCGAGAACTTTATCGCGCATCTTGGCCGGCATTACATCCGGCTCCGGCATTGACGCGCCGACAACTGAGAGCTGTGCTGAACCGATTGCTCTGCCGCTTGAGTCGGCAAGACGATATTTCGCTTCGCCGTTCGGCGAAATCGCTTCGCCGCTCCAACCGGCAACCGGTGAGCTGATGCTCGTCGGAGCAGTTTGCTCAACTTTGGCCGTTTTTGCGTCAGCCGTTTGATTTGCTTTACGTCGTGCCGCTAAAGCCTGCTTGCGAGCAGCCAAAGCGCGGTTGCGATAGAGTCTGGCTCGGTAATTTTTCCACCAAGCGCGTGAGTATTTTTTGATTTTTTTGTGTTTTCGGTGAACCTTATTTCGTGAGGCTTCCGACCAATTTGTTGCTAACGGTAACATGATTCCGATTGAAAACAACACAACCAGCGAAAGAACAATAGCTCGTTTCATTTTTTTCTCCCTTTTTTCTACAAAACAGTTTCTCTAACAACTTCCTCAATAGTAGTCACGCCTTCGCGGATTTTCTGTAAACCCGAGCCGCGCAGCGTCACCATTCCGTCTTCAATAGCCTTTCTCCGCAATTCGAGGGCTGATGCGCCAATCAAAATCAGCTCTCGTAACTCTTCGCTAATCTCCATTACTTCATACAAACCGATCCGTCCTTTGTAACCGGTTCCGTTACATCTCTCGCAACCGCGACCTTTGTAGGTTTTAATATCTCCGGTTTCGGCAGAAGAAAAGCCAACTTCGACAATAGCTGTCGGCGGAACTTGATGTTCTTCTTTGCAATTCGCGCAGATTCGGCGAATCAGCCTCTGAGCCTGAATTAAATTAACGCTGGTGGCGACCAGAAAAGGCTCGATGCCCATGTTCATCAGACGCGAAATTGTTGACGGTGCGTCGTTCGTGTGCAAAGTTGATAAAACCAAGTGTCCGGTTAGTGCGGCTTTAATAGCGATTTCTGCCGTCTCAAAATCACGGATTTCACCGACCAGAACAATGTTTGGATCCTGACGCAAAAATGAACGAAGTGCCGCGGCAAAGTTTAAGCCGATTTGCTCTTTCATCTGCACCTGGTTGATTCCCGGCAGGTTAAATTCAACTGGATCTTCCGCCGTCATGATATTTGTTTCGGGTGTGTTGAGCGCCTGCAATGCCGAATAAAGCGTGTTCGTTTTGCCCGATCCGGTCGGCCCCGTAACCAAGACCATGCCGTAAGGTCGGCTAATATTTCGCTTAAATTTTTCAAGCGATTCGGCTTCAAAGCCGAGTTTGGTCATGTCGAGCATCAGCTTTTCTTTATCAAGAAGGCGCAGCACGACCTTTTCGCCGAACAACGTTGGCAGGGTTGAAACGCGGAAATCCAGTTCGCGCGAACGGTTTTCAACTCTCACTTTAATTTTGATACGCCCGTCTTGCGGAAGACGTTTTTCCGAAATGTCTAATTTCGACATGATTTTGAGGCGTGAAATCAGCGCGTCGCGCATTCTCATCGGAGGATGCATCACATCGTACAAAACGCCGTCAATACGGAAACGAATGCGAAAATCTTTTTCGTAAGGCTCAACGTGAATGTCAGAGGCCCCGCGTCTGAGGCTGTCAACCAGCAAAACGTTGACGAGTTTGACCACGGGAGCGTCGTCAGAGCTCTTGATCAGAGTGGCAAGATCAATTTCGTCGTTGGTATCTACAACTTCAAGATCGCTGTCATCAACAACGCCAAACTCAAATTGATCGAGCGAAACGGATAAATCCTCTTGCTGAATTCTCTGCTGAGGTTTATCAGCAACCTTTGGCTGACCATTGTTGTTACTGCTTTTATTGCTGACGCTGACAGTGCTGTTTGACGAATGCCCGTTCCCGTTAGCTGAATGCCCGTTCCCATTTGTACTATGTCCGTTGCGCGCCGACGGAAAATTAAATTTCTCGGACGCATCTTCAACAAAAGTGCTTCCGGCAAGCTCTATTTCTTTGGCGTGGCTGTAATATTTGTCAATTGCGACTTGAACCGACGCTTCGGAAACCACAACCGGCTCAATATTTAAGCCAGTCATAAACTTGATGTCGTCCATCGCAAAAACATTGGTCGGATCAGCCATCGCCAAGGTCAGAGTTGCACCGACGCGTGAAACCGGAAGAACCGAATATTTTTGAGATACTTCGTAAGAGATCAGGTTAATAACGGATTTATCTATATCGAATAAATCGAGATTAACGGACGGAACTCCGTACTGACGGGATAAAACAGCAGTTATAACATCGTCGGATAACATTCCGAGTTTAACGAGATTATAGCCCAGTCTGCCGCCTTGTAGCCTTTGAAATTCCAATGCCTCACGCAGTTGTTGCGGAGTCAAGAGGCTTTCGCGAACTAAAATTTCTCCAAGCTTTGCGGACATCTATTTTTGCGCTTTATAAAGACTGTTTCCAGTCAGGGATTCGAGCGGAACTAAAATCGCATTCTACATTACCAGTGAGGCTCGTGATTTAAAAGACGATTTTATAAAGACGATTTTGATAAATCGTTTAGAGGTGTATGTTATCTTTTAACAAATTTTATTGTCAAGTAAATTTTGACTACTTAATGAAGTTTATGAGGAATTAAGGCGTTTTTAACCGACTATTCAAATCGTCATAGTCGGTTAAAAGACTTGCTCTTAAAGCTTTATCAAAGCGGCTTGAAAATAGCAAATACTATTTTTTACTGGGTTGTGGCAAAATATCCCTGCCGAGCTTTAACCCGTAAATTTGATTTGCCGGGAATCTCAGCCTTTAGCTTAACGTATTTTCCGGTTTGGAAATTACCTTCCGAGTAAAATTGTAAAAGATATTGTGCGCGCAGTTCGGCTGTAATTTGTTTAAAGATTTTGTCCAGGCTTTCTGCATTCTGCTTGGCATAGTCCGGATTTTGCGGAGAGTTGCCGGGCACCGGAAATGATACTTGCGGCAAAAAAGCTGTTCCTCCCGTTTCATCAGCAAACTTTTGTAAACCATCTTGTCCGCGAAAGCTAATTTTATTAAGCTTTAAAGATGCTCCGGCCGGATTAATCGAGTAAAAAACCGTGTCGGCGTTTTGCAGATTGCGTAAAACTCCCGAGTAATTTTTTTCCTGAGCCTGCAAACGATAGCGATCCATAATCTCGAGTCGCTGAGTCTGAGTTATCGCATTGATTTTTTTGTCAATCTCACGGTATGCGCCTTCGTAAGCGGTCAGCGTATTTTTGCTGTAAGTATCTTCGCCGTCGCTGAGCGTAAGAATCACGCGGCGGGCACGTTCCGGCGAGTTTTTCCTGAGATAATCGATTGAAGCTAGAACGGTATCGAAAAACGTCGTCTGGTTTTTTGTCGGGCTAATTGCCCGTACTGTTGCCGCAGTTTTTTCGGCCGTATCGCGCTGCTGCAGCAAAATAGGTTTTTCGCCGATGAGAAATACCGTAGCGCGATCTTCCGGTTTCATTACCTCTTGCAAAAAGCGCGCGGCGGCATCTTTTTCATATTCAAAAAGCGGATTAACGCTGCTCGAAATGTCAATCAGCAAGGCAATCTCAAGCGGAACCTGCTCGGCATTTGAGATTTGGGCAATTTCCTGAGGGCGGTTCTCCTCCTCAAGCTTAAAATCTTTAATAGTCAAATTTGTGACAGGTTGTCCGTCAGAGTCAATTACGGAAACTGGAACAACGACTAATTTTGAATTAACCTTAATGACCTCATCGTCTTCCGTACCTTTCGCCTGAGTTTTTTGAGTTTCCTGGGGCGCGGCTACGCGCTCCCGATTGGCCGGCGAGGGCGTCGGCGTCGGCTGCTGAGCATTTATCAAACTGCAAAAGCAGAGCGCAGTGAAAGCGATGCAGCAGAATTGTTTGAACTCGGTTCTTGACGCCGATTTAAAGTTAATTATTTTCATCAACATAACATTATCTTAAAAAAATCTGATGCTTAAAACTAAGGTTATAGATTGGGTAAAGGCGGTGCGCGTTGCTCAAGCTTCAAATACTTAATTTGCTCTGAAAACAGAAAGCGCGCAAGCTAAAACTTGCGCGCTTTCTTATTTTTTGCAACTCAACTATTGCTGCGGAGTAGTGTTAGGACTGGTCGGGGTGGTCGCTGGTTGTTGGTTTGGATTTTGAACCTCAACCGAATTCGACAATCCTTTGCTAACTAATAATTTAACTTCGACGCGTCGGTTTTGGGCGCGTCCGTCTCTAGTTTTATTATCGGCGACTGCATTTGACTCACCGAAGCCATAGCTCGGCAAAATGCGTCTCAGCGGAACTCCATGATTTTCAACCAAATATTGAATCACGGCTTCGGCGCGACGTTGGCTTAAAGCGCGATTTCTCACGGTGTCGCCGGTAGCATCGGCAAAACCAGTTACTTCCATTACAAAACCCTTCATGCTGGTCGAGCCTTGGGCGACCGTATCAAGCTGTGTTTTGGCTTCCGGAGAAAGAACTGAGCTGCCGACTTTAAAGTTGACTGTTGCTGAAGATTGAACGGCATAATCATCCAACTCGGTAATACGGTTGTTGGTCGCGTTGACCCCGGAAACTGCGGCATCAGCCGTATCTTGGGCTGCTTTTGCGCCGCCGCGAGCAGCGTTTGAAATTGCTACCAGTTCATCAAGTTGACCCGAGAGGCGTTGCGCGTTTTGCTCAACTGCTCCAACGCGTTCTTCGGTCGCTCCAACGCGTCCTTCAACCGGATTAACTCTCGCCTCAATTGATTGTGCATTGCGTAAATCATCTTCGCCAAAACGAATCCTATCGGCTACCAGCGTTCCGCTCGAATCGCCGCGACCTTGAGCTTCAAGGTATAAACCACGAGTCAGGAGTTCTGAAGCATATGATTTACCGCTGCCAAAAAACTTCTTGGATTTGATGCTGGTCTCGCCAGCAATCTTTACTGGAACATTAGCTCCTGTCGCCGTATCTCTGACAGTTAACATATCTGCTTGACGGTCAACTACGACTCCTCGAATCTTGAGCTTTTGCCCGTTAGTAATGGTTTGAGATTTCGCTGCGTTTTGCGTTTGAGCCGTACTTGAACCGGTGCTTTTTGTAGTATCCTGCGCCAACCCTGATGATAATCCGAGCGTCAGCGCCAAGCTTAACGAGGTTCCGTATGCTACCAATTTCGAGGTCTTAATCATTTTTTATAACTTCCTTTCAGTACCTTCTAAATTTTAGATTTTCTCTGAGTTTTGTTTAGTTATTTAACAAAATTCAGATATTTATAGACAAAAACAAATTGTTGATGTCCTTAAGTTAAAGCTGTGACGTATAAAACCAGCCTTCTGGTTGTCAAAAATAATTTCCTAGCTTAATTATGGATTTCTCGCAAACCCTTTTCTGTACGGTATTTGACCTATCTATAATTAACTAAAAAAGGAAAAATTGAGCCTTATAAAACATTATCGGTATTTTTTTTGAAAAGTTTCCTGATTTTCAAAAAAAAGTTAGATTTCATTAAAAAGCTGCAAGCTGGCGAACATGCTTGCGGCTTTTTAACTCCGAAATAATTTATAATTTTAAATTACGAATTGCCCGGTTTCGAGATTTTCCTTCAAAAACGACAGGAATTTTTCGGCATCCGCGCCGTCCACTACTCGGTGATCATAAGTCAGAGCGAAATATGCCATTGAGCGAATAGCCAAATAATCATCGCCCTCCGGCGAGGTGATTACCTTCGGTCTTTTTTCGATTGTCCCGACGCATAGAATAGCAACCTGCGGCTGATTAATAATTGGCGTTCCGAATAATCCGCCGAAAACGCCCGGATTGGTGATCGTAAAAGTTCCGCCCGAAACTTCGTCTGGCATCAGCTTTTTCGTTCTGGCACGCTCTGCCAAATCGTTGGCGATCATTGCCAGACCGGCTAAAGAAAGAGTATCGGCGCGTTTGATCACCGGAACTATTAAGCCCCAGTCAAGCGCGACGGCCATTCCCAGATTAACATCGCCCTTATAGACGATGTTTTCGCCGGAAACCTGCGAATTAACAATCGGAAATTTCCGCAGACCGGCTGTGACAGCCTGGAAAATAAAAGGCATGTATGACAGTTTTGTTCCATAGCGTGATTGAAAACCGGCTTTGTTTTGCTCACGAAACTTGGCGACGCTGGTCATGTCAATTTCATAAACGCTGGTCACATGGGCCGAAGTCTGTTTCGAGAGCGTCATGTGCTGAGCGATTTTTTTGCGCATGACTGACATCGGTTCGATTCTGTCGCCGACCGCCGAAGCCGGAACAGTTGTTGGCGTCTGGTTGGCCGCAGTTGCCGGCGTCTGCGCTTGAATCTGCGGAGCGACAAACTGCTGCAACTGAATTTGTGTTCCAGTACTCGGCAGCGCCGCGCCGGATTTAGCCGTCGCCATTGCTTGCTGCGGCGTCAGAGCTTTGCCCGAAGCGATAAAGCCCATAATGTCGTCTTTTGTCACGCGGCCGCTCGAGCCGGTGCCGGAAATCTGCGAAATATCAATATGGTGTTCGGTCGCGATTTTGCGAACCAGCGGACTTGATTTAGTGCGGCGCAATTCTTCAACCGAGGCATTTCCGTTGCCGTTAGCTGCAACAGCCGACGATTTTTGGCCGTTGGCCGGCATTTTTTCTGATTCTTCGACGGCATCCGGCCTCTGATAATCGTAGCTGCGCCCCGCGGTTTCCGCTTGTTCAGGATGTCCGGCATCTTCAAATTTCGGATTTGGGATTTCGGATTTCGGATTAGCAGTTTGCAAAGTTTGACCGTTGGCAACTGGCTGCTCACTGTTAACTGTTGACAGTTGACTGCTGACAGTTGCTCCGACGAGCGCCACGATTGTTCCAACTTCCAGCGTTTCGCCTTCTTTGCCGCGAATTTCGAGCAGTGTTCCGGCGACGGGCGAAGGAATTTCGGCGTCAACCTTATCAGTCGAAATCTCAAAAATCATTTCATCACGCTCGACTTTATCGCCAACCTGTTTTAACCATTTGGTAATCGTGCCTTCGGTAATAGATTCGCCCATTTGCGGCATCACGATTTCGGTCGCGCCTTCCGCCGAAGCGGGAGCGGAAACGGGTTGAGAATCCTGTTGCGGCGGAGCTGTCTGAACCGGCGCGGGCGCGGCGATTTCTTCGGGCGGCGCGGTTGCGCCGGGAGTTTCGGCGTTCATTGCCTCAGCAGATTCTTCTTCTGCGGCAAGTCCGGCACTTTCGGCTTGAGCGCTTGCTGAGGCGGTTTTTTGAGTTATAGCTTGACCGTTGGCGGAATTACCGTTTGAAGCGGCTGGCGCGGTTGCTGGAGCGCCGCTTTCGCCTTCTTCGCCAACCACTCCGACGACTTTTCCGACTTCCAGCGTCTCACCTTCGCCATGCAGGATTTGCAGTAAAACTCCGGCGACGGGCGAAGGAATTTCGGCGTCAACCTTATCAGTCGAAATCTCAAAAATCATTTCGTCGCGTTCGACTTTATCGCCGACCTGTTTTAACCATTTGGTAATCGTGCCTTCGGTAATAGATTCGCCCATTTGCGGCATGACAACTTCAGTAGCCATTTTCAACTCCAAAATTATGTGTAAATAATCTGCTCAAATACTTAAAACTAAACTTTAGCGTTTTCTCTTAAAAATTGAAACAGCCGCCGGTTTTGCCCGAAGCCAAGCGGCTTCCGAACTTTTGCCCGACCAAGATGCTGACTAGCGCCAGAATCAAGCCCGTTGCAACATCCGGCAGATAATGTTGTTTGAGCAAAACGGTCGAAACACAAATCAACATCACGAAAATCACCATCGCCCATTTTATTCTCGGAAACTGCCCGATCCAAAACCAGCCGCAGACGATTGAGAGCGCAACATGCGTGCTCGGCAGACAATTGTACGGCGCGTCATTAGCATAAATCGTTCTGAGCAAATCCGGAAAAACGCCGCCGGTTATAATTTCGGGACGGATGATTTTTGTCTGATAAAAAATAAAACAAAGGCAAGCCGTTAGTTGGCAAAAAGCCAGCGAAATGGTCACAGCGCGATATCTATCGCTGAAAAAGATGAAATAAACTATTGTCCCGAATAAAAAAGGCAGAAACAACAAATACGGAACAACTAAAACCGGAACTATGGGCAGCAAATCATCAAGCCAAAGTTTGATGATAACAGCGACTTTTTCATTGTTTGCATGACGGTTGAGATATAGATAGAGCGCAAAACAGAGCAGCAAAAAGATAAAATATATGATTCGCTCAATCGCTAGCTTCATGCTGATTATTTAGCTTATTATGTTCTAATTTGTTGTAAATTTCGCTTGCTAGCAAAACAGCAAGAACGATTAACAATCGGTACGCTCAACAACATTAATCTCCATCACTACTGGTTTTTCGCATAAACCACAACCATCGTCAGCACAAACTTTAATTTGATATGTTCCAGGTGAAACTCCAGATAAATCCCAAATTACTCTTGTTCCGCTTCCAATAATCTTTCCGGCTGTAATCTGATAATAATAAAGAATAGAGTCGCCATCTGGGTCAGCGGCATGTATTGTAGCTTCAACCATTTGAGCATTCTCCAGCCCAGATTTTAGTGAAGAATCCTTATTTTGACAGCCTGTTGTTATGTGTGTCTTATTTAGAGTAATAGTGTCTATAAATGGCCGCGAGTTGTAATCAACAATTATGGTCTTCATTCCAAAAAGCTTTTTAATAAAAATCTTAACTACACGAAAAGGGTTTTGTGAAATTTCCCTAAATCCCCTCGCATTTAATAATGTCGAATTAGAAACTTCTTGAGAAGGAATTTTCTTTGCTAAACTTTTACCATCCGCAACAGCGCATAAAATTAGGAGGCACAAACACAAAATTAATATTTTCAAATTTGCCATATTTTTTGGAAAGAATTGTCTTAATTAATGCGATCTGATTATTTCAGACAGCAAATCGGGTTTCGCCGCATCGCGCACGAGATGCGGATAACGATCTCCGTCGCGATAATTTAAGTTGTAAGTTTCGGTAGAACCGCCGTTGTCAGCGACAAATGAGAGCGGCGTTTGACCGTTTTTAGTCGCCGTGACTGCCGCGTGCAGCGCTTCGCTCGAAAAGTTTTGGTTGTTGACGCTGACGATTTTCATTCCCGGCGCGAGTCCTACCTTTGCCGCCGCTAAATCAGGATTGACATCGAGAACCTCGCCTTTGTCATTCGTAATCAGCCCGATTGAATAAGACAAATTGATAAACTTTCGGGTGCTTTCATCAACTTGAACCTGGACGTTTGGCGTTTCATTGTAAACGAGCCGCCAGCCGCCGCCCGTAATGCCGCCGAGCGGAGCGTTTTTCTGGACTTTGTAAACGCGGTCGTTTAAAAACGTCCGCCAGTCGTAGGGCAGTACTTCGCCCAGCGTTCGGACAATCTCATCAAGATTATAGGTTTTAACCATTGGCGCAGAACTTTGCCCGCCGTGAAATTTACGGAAAAAATCGTCGAGCGAGAGTTTTCCGCGGCTTTTTTGACGGATTAAAACATCGGCTTCCATCCAAATCAGCGAGCCTTCGTAATAATAATCCACGCGTCTTCGCTCGTTCATCCAGGCGCGCGGGCTTGAATAAGTAAACTGCACGGCGCGAGCTGTATCTACGAGCGGACGCCAGCGTCTTCCCGATTGATAATCCATGCCGGCAGCGGTTTCCGCAATCACGTCGCGGAAAACTTCGGGCGTCCAGAGCTTGCTTCGGGCCGGGAAAACTCTGCCCAGATATTCGGTTAAACCTTCGTAAACCCAGAGCAAATCGCCGTGCATCGGTTGTTCAAAATCGGGCGTCGTCAAACTTGCCGGACGACGATATTTGCCGTTCCAAGAATGAGTGTATTCATGGCTCAGCAAATCACCCAGATCAATCAATTCAAGCTCGTTGCTCAAGGCCTTTTCGCCAACTCCGTCTTCGCTCGATTCGTGATGTTCCAAACCCTCGCTGCCGCCGATATCGCTCAAGGTCAGCAAAAATTTATAACTGTTGTAATGGTGCGCGCCAAACGCCAGATTTGCTTCTTTAACCAGATTTTTCCAGCCTTCGAGAGTTTCCGGTTTAAATTCGAGCGCTTCGGGTTTATCGGCCAGAATATCAATTTCGTGCGACACTCCGCCTTCGTCCGAAAGCTGAACTTTTTTGAAATACCTGCCGATTTGCGCCGGGGAATCTATTAAAGTTGTCAGTGTGACATCTTTAAAATCAATCGAGTTTTTCGTTTCGCGCGCAACGGGGAGCGCCGTCGCGTATTTCCAATCGGTTGGCAATTTTAACGAAGCCGTCACCTGCACATCATTGCTTTTCGCGCCTTGCGGATAAAGCACCAGACGGTTCCATTTAATTCGAGAAAGCTGCGCGCTGGCCACCGTTCCGGGTTGCGAAACATCGTCAAAATTGATTTCAATTTGCTTTGCGCCCGCCGGAATCTGACAGTGAAAAGCAAACATCTCAACATCGTCGCGCTGCCACGAAATCGGCTTGCCGTTGACGCTGATAAACAGATTGACCAGATCGTTAATCGGGCCGTCGGGCGCGTGTTCGCCCGGAATCCACTTCGGGTAAAAAAGCGTCAGTTGCCCGGCCCGCACCGTCATCGTTTCTTTGACGTGCAAAATGTTTCGCCCCGCTTCCGTCGCGTCAACATTTAGCTTAATGGTATTTTGCGCCAGCGCAAATGAAGCTTGAATCGCAATTAACGCGATCAGGAAAAAGGTTTTGTGACAAATATTTTTATCCAATTTGGTCATAACAACTACATTTAAAATTTCTCTTAGATTATTTATTTTCAGCTGCTTTAATATATTTACTTAATCGCCAAAAAAGAAAACACCCAGTCCCTTTTCTTTGGCTTCAACAACAGCGTTTTCTAACTTCGCTAAAATTGATTCCAACTTTTTCTTGTGAACTGTTGAGTAAAGTTTTTCTACCCGTGTCCTATGCTCTTTGTGAATGATAGTTCCGATAAACTCTTCCCAAACATTAGGTTGTTGTGAAATTTGGCTTTTTGCTTGTTGAATCGTCTGATTCAATAAATCCAAATTTACTCCATTAAAAAAGGCGTCATCAGAAAGGTCAATCATCTGACCAGTTTGCTTTGCCAAGTTTTCAAAAAATGAATAAAGAAACCAGTAATATCCATCATCACCATCAAGTTGAAGAAAACAATCATCAAATGATTGGGGAATGCTCGCATCTTTTTGTATATAAATGCCGATGGCCATCATTAATAAGCTGCGAGTTTTCGCGCCGCTTCGATAATTTCGGTGAGGCTCGGCTGATAATAATCTTCCAGCTTTGGCGCAAACGGGACGGGCGAATCAATCGAAGCGACTCTGATGGGCGGGGCGTCCAGCCATTCAAACGCTTCTTCGGCGATGATTGCTGAAATTTCGCCGCCGATGCCGCCCGTCAAACTCGCTTCGTGCAAAATCATGGCTCGACTGGTTTTTTTTACCGTTGCCAGAATCGCGTCTTTATCAAGCGGCGAGAGCGTTCTTAAATCAACCACTTCAACGCTCAAACCATCGGACTTTTCGAGCTCATCCGCCGCGTCGAGCGCGTTTAAAACCATTGCGCCGAACGTGATGATTGACAGATGTTTGCCTTCGCGGGCGATGCGCGCCTTGCCGATTTCAACGATGTAATCGTCAGCGGGTAATTCTTCGCGCAGGCGCGGCAAACGGTAGAGCTTTTTGTGTTCAAAAAACAAAACCGGATCGGGGTCGCGAATCGCGGCTTTGATTAACCCTTTGGCGTCATAGGCGGTTGACGGCTCAACCATTTTGAGACCGGCCGTGTTCAAGAAAAACGCTTCGGCGTTGAGCGAATGAAACGGCCCGCCGCGCACGCCGCCGCCGCACGGGCCGCGAAAAACTGCCTGAATCCCGCCGCAGCCGCGATAACGCGATTTGGCGGCGTAATTGGTCAGCATATCGAAACCGCACGAGATAAAATCAATAAATTGAAATTCGGCGACGGGTTTCATTCCCATCAGAGCCGCGCCGCACGCCGCGCCGACAATCGCGGCTTCCGAAATCGGCGTGTCAATGATTCGCTCAGCGCCAAACGTCTCAATAAAACCTTCGGTTAATTTAAACGCTCCGCCGTACGCCCCGACATCTTCGCCGATGACGAAAACCGATTCGTCGCCAGTCATTTCTTCCCAAATTCCCTGCCGAATCGCTTCGATTAATGTCAATGCGCCGCTCGGCGTTCGAGGTTCGCTTTCAGTCTTTGCCATTATTTGTAATCTTGATAATTGCCTGAACTTGGATAATACCCGCTCAAAGAATTTTTGAGCTCCATTTTTTGTTTACACCGTTCGATTGACGCTTTGTACTGTTCCAGCTTGGTTGATTCGAGCGTCGTCATCGCAGCTTTGACATAGAAATCCATTGCTTCCTGCGGTTTCTGCTGCATTTCGAGCATAATGGCGTATTCGTTGTAAAGCGTTTCTTTCGCGACGCTCGGGATTGTCAGAGATTTATCCAAATGAGTTTTAAGTTCGTCGTAACGTGACAGGTTTGACAAAAAATAAGTGTAATTAAGATACGACGCCGGATATTCGGGCGAGTACTGCAGCGCTTTTTTATAAAAGTCTTCGGCTTTTGAATAATTTTTATATTTGTTTTCGTAAACCCAGCCAAGATGATTATAAGCTTTGCCAAACTGCGGGCTGCGCTGCGTAATTTTATAAAGCGTCTCAACCGCGCCTTTGATATCGCCTTCTTTGATTAGCTCATCGGCTTTCGCAAACATTTCCTCGCTTTCGAGATAACTGCGATCTAAACCCGTTTCGTCAGGCTGATTGGAATCAAATTGATTAGAACTAAAATTGCTGTTGAATCCGTTAGCATCCATTTCTCCGATTTCTCCTTATATATAAAATTTTAATTTCCGCCAAAGATTTTGTGTTTGACGGCTGGCGGGACAACCGAGTTATCAAAAACGTTGTAAGCCGCGCTTTCGGGTTCGGGCGCGGGCGATGATTCCGCCCAATCCGCTTCCGAGTTTAAAAACGCGGTAATTTCTCCCGCGATTTTATTTAATTTCTCCTGACCGGCAATTTTCTGTTCGATTAAAAATCGTTCGTAGCGGTCAATCGGGTCGTTGTTCGACGCCCAAAAATCAATTTCGCCTTCCGGGCAATAACTCTGATTATCATGTTCGGCGTGACCTTTGCGGCGGTAGGTTTTGGCTTCGATTAAAACAGATTCGCCGTTTCTGGCTAATTCGACGGCTTTTTTCATCGTTTCGTAACAGGCAATAATATCGTTGCCGTCAACCGAAAAGCCTTTGATTCCGTAACCGGCGGCTTTCTCAACAAATTCGGCGCAGGCCGTTTGCAGCCTGGTCGGAGTCGAATAAGCGTAGCCGTTATTTTCGATAATTGTAATCAGCGGCAGTTTTTGAACGGCGGCAAAGTTAACGCCTTCGTGAAATGTGCCGGTCGAAGTCGTCCCGTCGCCGACGTATGCGACGCCGACGCGCCGCTCTTTTTTCATTCGCGAAGCCAGCAAAATGCCCGCCAAAACCGGAATCATATCGCCCAAATGTGAAATCGGGCCGATAAATCCTTTTTCAAAATCGGCGAAGTGAAACTGCAAATCGGTCGCCCGATTTGGCGCAGCAGTGCGCGCCATGTACGACGCAAAAATGTGGCGCGGTTCAATCCCTTTGACCAAAACCGCCCCGATGTCGCGAATCAGCGGCGCGATAAAATCTTCCTGCCGAAGCGCGTATGCTGTTCCGACGGCGGTCGCTTCCTGACCGAGCGAGGAAAAAACGCCGCCGACAATTTTTGATTGCCGTTTCATCGCCACGGTTTTTTCGTCAAACATTCTGGTCATTTTGACGAAACGATACATTTCGAGCATTTGCTCAGCTGTCAATGAAGTCTTACCGATGCAGGAAAGCGTTTGATTACCGTTGCCGTTTGCGTTCTTCGATTTGACGGCGACTATTTTAGTGTTCGATTTTGGCATTTTAATTTTGCTTACGAATTAGATTTTCGCAGAAAGAATTTAACAATTCCAAAGAGGCTTATCAAAACCCAAAAAAATTCGACGATAAAAGCGGAAAAATTAAAGTTAAAAACGAGTGAAACAATTATCAAGCCTGCGCCGACGGCATTGAGCAGAGAATAAACCAGAGTTTCGCTTTTGATTCGCTCCAATTGCAGCAAAATGTAAGTGAGAACGATCAACCCGACGCCGATATTGCCGACAAAATCGTACCAGGCGTAGCGCATAAATTCTTTTACCAAAATTAGAAGCCCGATTTGAAATTATGGTTTAAGTTCCAGTTTAGCGACCAATCCATTTGCTCCAACTGCCCAAATTGTCTCGGAATCTTTAGCTTGAACGGCGTTGTAATTTTCTTTATCCAGATTAAACCAAGTTTTACCGCCGTTAAGTGAAAGATCAGAACCGCTTGAACCAACTGCGATGAGAGCCTCGATAGTTGGAAGTTTACTCTTGGCAAAAATGACGCCCGAACGATAACCGTTGAGACCGGTTCCCGGCGTCCAGGTTTTTCCGGCGTCTTTTGTGAACGCTAAATTATTAGTCGTTTCGGTCGGTTTTTCGTAATTCCCGCCGACAATTACGCCTTTTTGGGGGTCAAACATTGCAATCGAAAAAATTCCGCTGCCGGATGTTCCGCTGACAAGCGGCGTTTCCGACACGTTCCAAGTCAAACCTCGGTCGGCTGAGTGAAAAACTCTGGCGGCGTTTCCGCCGGAAACCAAAAAAAGGTCTGATTTGCCTTTTGCGATCAGACATGTTCCGCTGGCGGCAAAAGCCGCTTCACCGGTTTTTGTTTGGGGCATTTTGCTTGTATCAAGCGGTTTCCAACTGTTGCCGCCGTCATTTGTCGCCAGCAAAAAGAAGCGCCCGTCAACCGGATCGCCCATTGCTACCGCGTTATTTGCATCCCAAAAAGCAAACGCGTCGAGAAAAACTTTTTCATTATTATTTTTAAATTGCAGCTTCCACGTTTCGCCGCCATCAACAGTTTTATAAATCCGCGAAGTTTCGCCGTTGCCGATGCTTAAAAGATAAGCCTCTTTCTCGTCAAAGGCCTGGACATCACGGAAATCGAGTTTTTCAGCGTCCGCGACGTGACCGACTTTCCAGGTTTTCCCACCGTCAATTGTCCGCAAAAAAGTTCCGCCCGTTCCCGATGCCCAGACAATTTTTTCATTGACAACGCTTAAACCGCGCAAACTCGCTTTGGTTTCAATCCTCTGTTTTTGCCATTGCGCGTCGGCGGTTAAGACCAGCATTAAAAATATTAGACAAGCGTTGGTAAATTGAATTATTAACTTTAAATGATCTTTCATTTGGATTTACTCCATCTGCAGCAAAGCTCCTTGGCGGCTTCCGCCCAGTTTGGAAACTCAAATTTAAAGCCTGATTCAAGCAATCTGGTTGGCACGACGCGCCGGCTTTTTAAGACCAACTCGCTTTCGGTTTGCATAAATACCGCGCCGAGCTTAATCATTAATTTGGTGGCGGGAAGACCGATTTTCACACCGGCAGCCTCTCGCAGAATCTGCATAAATTCTTTATTCGGCAATGGATTTGGAGCGGCGAGATTGATTACGCCCGATAATTCTTTGTGATTGATAATCCAATTGATCGAATTGATAAAATCGCGGTCGTGAGTCCACGACAAATACTGTCGCCCGCCGCCCGCCGTGCCGCCCAAACCTTTGTTGACAAGCCCGAGCAAAGTGTCAAAAATGCCGCCGCGGTCGGGACTCATCGTCATCGCCGAACGCATTAAAACTTTGCGTGTCTCCGGCGTCTCAGCTTCGTTTGCCGCCTGTTCCCAACTCCGCGCCACCTCAATGCTGAATTTCCAGGTATCCGGCGCGTCCTCTTCCGAACCGCCGATAATTCCGGTTATCTCGTCGTTTGGCGCATCGTATCGGTGAGCGTAAAGGGTCGCCGTGCTTGACTGCAGCCAAATCTTCGGAGGATTTGCCGCTTTGCTAATCGCCTCGCCGACAACGCGGGTTGAGTTTACGCGCGAATCCATTATTTGCCGACGATTTTCCGGCGTGTAACGGCAATTGACCGAACGCCCGGCAAGATTGATCACCACGTCTGCGCCTTCAAATTCCTGCGCCCAATCGCCAATTGTTTCCGCATCCCACTGCACCACGCGCCAAACGGATTTTTCAGCCGCCCGACTCAGCAAAACGACTTCATGACCGTCCGCCTGAAACGCCCGCGCCAGAATCGTCCCGACTTGTCCGCTGCCGCCCGGAATGACAATTTTCATATTGTTTTGGAAGACAAATTCAGGCGCAATTTATTCGTTTTCTATCAAATAAGATTCGATAAAGATTGATTGGTCATTTGTTTGTGTATTCGGCGCAAGCCATTTGGTCGAGCTTCGTAATGAAAACCAATCCAAATCTGTAACCATAGTAAACGCTAGTAAAATTAATTTTTCCTATTTTATCGTTATCACTGTGAAGATATTTTTGCCAATTATTGTCTAAACCGTGAAAAGTGATTGAAGGAATGCCACGCCTTTCGAAAGAAGATGAATCTGCATCAGCATTTAGGATAGAGGCTTCTGCCAAAGAAAAATCCATGGATTTAGCGACTTTTTTCGCTGTTGCAGCTAATTTTGAGGTTGAAGTGTCTCGCATTATCTGCGGTAATCCAAAACCGAAACTATCAAAATTAATCATTGAGCAATATTGCTGCCGCTGTTCCTTTGGAATGGCCTTGGCCATTGCATCAGATCCGAGAAGGCCTTTCTCTTCACCATCAAAGGCCACAAAAAGAAAAGTTTTTTCAGGCTTAAGTTGAGTCATGGATTGGTAGAGATGAGCGATAATCGTGATTCCCGTCCAATTGTCAATTGCGCCGCAACCTTCTTTTGTTTTGTCATAATGCGCTCCGACAATTATCGTATCAGCAGTTTTCCCCCTTATCCTGACAACCAAATTCGAGATTTCGCCTTTGTTAAACTTTTCAATTGAAATATCTTCTTTTTTCGCTCCGAGCTTTTCGAAAAGATTTTCTACGGTATTGAAACGATTTTTTGAATCGCAAGGCGCGAGTTTTACGCTTTCTTCGATTTGTTCTTGACTTGAAACCGGAGAACTGTTTTGTTGCGCAAAAGCTTGAGTTGAAAAACTCAAGAAGAAAATTAGAATCAGCATTTTTAGTGCTTTGTCAGCATTTCCCATCTTTTCAACTCAAACTTTTCCCAGCTAGTTTAAATGTGAATCGTCAAATTATGAACGCCTTCGGCTGCTTCCATGACGCTTTCGGAGACGGTCGGGTGCGCGTGAATCGTTTTGCCTAATTCTTCTGCCGTTGATTCTAACTGCATCGCAACGCAGGCTTCGGCCAATAATTCGGTGGCGTGCGGGCCGATGATGTGGACGCCTAAGATTTCGTCGTATTTTGATTCCGAGACAATTTTGACAAAGCCTTCGGTTTCGCCGAGGATGCGCGCTTTACCGGAAGCTGAAAACGGAAATTTGCCGACCTTGACATCGTAGCCTTCTTCGCGCGCTTTCTTTTCAGTCAAGCCGACGCTGCCGACTTCCGGGTCGCAATAAGTGCAGTTCGGAACGAGACGCATGCTAATCGGTTCGGCTTTTTGTCCGGCGATTTGCTCGACGACGATGATGCCTTCTTTGCTCGCCAGATGCGCCAGCCACGGCGTCGGAATCGCGTCGCCGATGGCGTAAACATTCGGTTCACCCGTTCGACAAAACGCGTCAACCTGAACGTTGCCGCGTTCAACTTTGATTTTGGTGCCTTCTAAACCCAATCCTTCGAGATACGGCATTCGCCCGACGGCGACCAGAAACATTTCGGCTTCGAGAACAACTTGCTTGCCGTTCGCATCAGTGCCGGTGACTTTGACGCCCGATTTAGTTTTTTCTAGTTTTTCGAGTTTTGTACCGGTCTGGGATTTAATCCCGCGTTTTTTAAACGAGCGCTCCAGCTCTTTTGAAACTTCTTCGTCTTCAATCGGCAGCAGACGCGGCATAAATTCGACAATCGTGGTGTCGCAACCGAAACGCGAATAAACGCTCGCAAATTCAACTCCGACAGCGCCCGCGCCCATCACAATCATTGATTTCGGAACTGTTGTCAGCTCTAAAATGTGATCTGAATTGACGACTTTGACGCCGTCAGTCTCAAAACCGGGAAACGGTTTGACGACCGAACCCGTAGCGATAATGATGTTTTTGGTGTTGATTACCTCTTTTTTACCGTCTTCTTTAGTTACTTCGACTTTGCCCGGCAGTTGTATTTTGCCAAAACCATTAAAGACCGTGACTTTGTTTTTCTTCATGAGGTAAGAAACGCCGTCGGCATTCTTTTTGACGATATCGCTTTTGCGTTTCTGAACTCCGCCAAAATCAAAGCTGACGTTTTCGACATTAATTCCAAATTCTTTTAAATGTTGCGTCTGCTCGTACAAATGCGCCGACATCAAAAGCTGTTTGGTCGGAATACAACCGCGCAAACCGCAGGTTCCGCCGAGTCTGCCGCCCTTTTCCTTTTCGACAATAGCGACTTTTAACCCCAGCTGCGCGCCTCGCACCGCCGCCACATATCCGCCCGGCCCGGCCCCGATAATAGTTACATCAAACATTTCTTCAGCCAATTTTTTGCTTCCTCTCAAAATAAATTTAATAAAAGATTGTTGATTATTTCACAAAGAAATTATAAGCCCGTTGTGTTAAAAATAAAAACTATGGAACATTCACGGGAATTTGAACAGTTAGTCGAAGGTATCAAGGGGACGGTGCGGGAAATTTCGGTTGCCGAAACGAGAGAGCGCGTCAAGCATGGAGCGACGCTGATTGACGTCCGCGAAGACAATGAATGGAACGAAGCGCGCGCACAGGAAGCGCGCCACATCGGGCGCGGCGTGATTGAGCGCGATATCGTCCAGCAAATTCCGGACAAACAAACCGAAATCGTTTTGTATTGCGGCGGCGGCTACCGCTCAGCCTTGGCCACCGATAATCTGCAAAAAATGGGCTACACAAATGTTTTTTCGATGGCCGGAGGCTGGACGGCCTGGCTGGCGGCAAATGCGCCGATAGAGAGGTAACCACGAACAAACACGAAAAATTATAAATTCAAACTAATTGTTTTATTGTTAGTGTTGATTAGTGTTTGTTCGTGGTTACTTTTTAATTTTCTTTCTTTGCCAGTTTCGCCCATTTACGCTGAACGCCCCTGCGGAAATCGGGCGAAGTTTGAACCGCTTCGACGCAGCGGCGAAACATCTCGCGCGCCTCTTCCAAATTGTTTTGCGCTTTTAAAGTTTGCCCAAGCAGATACAAGCCTTCCGGATCAAATGGGCGGCGCTCGATAAACTTTTCTAAAAATTCGCGCGCCTCTGTGTCGGCGTCGGCTGCCAGATACGTCGCGCCGATTTCGCGCCAGATTTCGCTTGCCGCGTATTTGTCATTTTGCTCGACGACAACCGAAAACCGTTTGAGAGCCGTCGGCAAATCTCCTTCGGCGCGGGCGATTTTGCCGAGTTCGTAGTTGGCGTCAATTTCCTGCGGTTCGATTGCGACAGCCTTTTCAAAATGTGTTCGCGCTTCTTCGGTTTGACGGCGCTGATTATAAAGCAGGCCAAGCTGGATGTGCGCTTCGGCGTCATTTGGATTAATCGTCGCGCTGTTGAGAAAACGGCGAAAGTTTTGTCTCTGCCGAAAAGCGTTGTTTATCGTTCCGGCCTCGCCGCGAAAGTAAGCAAAAGCGTAAAAAAGCAGAAACGGCGAAAACAAATATGGCGAAATATAATTAAAAATGCGCCCGCCGATGCCGATTGAGAGCCACGACAAACAAACCGTCGCGACCGCACTCTGGTAGCTCGCGCCGAAAACCGTCTGGAGCGCGTAAATCATCAGGACGCCAAAATATAAACCGCTCAAGACCCAGAGAGCCAGCACCACATTTGGATCAACAAATTGATTTTTAAGAAGCAGTCCGGTAGCCGCAAAGGGCAGATGAGCCGCCGCCCAGGAGAGCAGCGTACAAGCCAGCAGAGAGCCGTAATCTCGCCGTAAGACAACGCCAAAACTCCCGATTGGCTCAAAAATAGTTAATAATAAAATCGTGACCGGAACGTAGAAAATAGCCAGCGCCATCAGCGTCCCAAGAAAGTTGTTTGAATCAAAAGAGAAAAGCCGCAAACCATAATCGCCGACAATCGGAAGCTGGCGACGCTCGCGCAAAGCTTTTTGATAACTTTGCTGAGCAGCGCTATATTCGGCTTCGTCAAGCTCATCTTCATCGAGATTTTGCGCGTTCGGAATCCTTCCTGCAGAATTCGGCTGTCGGTAAGTTTGAAAGTTGAATTTTGGAATTCCGAACGATTCCTGCAATCGAGAGCTAATTGAAAACTGAAATACCAACGATATGGCGAGAACGGCGATTGCGCCAAAAAGCCAACTGCCTCGATCAATAATGTTGCTCATCGCTCGCCGGGGACTGAAATACAATTGAAATAAAAATTTAAAATTATCGAGAAGTGATTCCATATTTAGGAAATTAGATGAAGCTTCGGACTTGAAATTTGCTGCCAAAACTTTTGTTAAAAAGACTTTTGTCGTTTTGATTAAGCTCGTCCAAAGGTAGATTTGAACGGCGGAGTTGTCAACTTTTTCCTGTTCTAAGAGCAGTAATGTATGATTATTCTTTGATTTTTAACTCTCAACTCTTAACGGAAAAAAAGGATTATGTCGCAAGCATCGCAAACTCAGACCGCAACCCGCATTGAGACCGATTCAATGGGCGAAATAGCCGTCAAAAATGACGCTTACTGGGGAGCGCAGACAGAGCGTTCTCTGAAATATTTTAACATCGGTTTTGACACGATGCCGCGCGAGATGATTCGCGCGCTCGGAATTTTGAAAAAGGCTGCCGCGCTCGTCAATTACGATTTGGGCAAGTTATCGAAAGAGAAGCTTGATTTAATCGTTGAGGCCGCCGACGAAGTTATCGAGGGCAAATTAGACCGGCATTTTCCGCTGCGAATCTGGCAGACCGGCTCGGGCACGCAAACCAACATGAATGCCAACGAAGTCATCTCTAATCGCGCCATCGAAATTTCGGGCGGGACGCTTGGCAGCAAAAATCCGGTTCATCCAAATGACGATGTTAATAAATCGCAGTCTTCAAACGATACGTTTCCGACCGCAATGTATATCGCCGCCGCCGAACAAATGTCAAAACTGATTCCGCGCGTCCAAACCGTTCAGCAGGCGATTGAAGCCAAAGCGACAGAATTTTCTGACGTGGTTAAAATCGGGCGGACGCATTTGCAGGACGCGACGCCGATGACGGTTGGACAGGAATTTGGCGGTTGGGCGAGTCTGGTTGAGCGTGATGTCAACCGATTGGTTTACGTTTTGCCGGGTTTATTTGATTTGGCCATCGGCGGAACTGCTGTCGGCACCGGTCTGAACGCGCACCCGGAATTTGCCGACCGAGCGGCCGCAAAAATTGCTGAGCTGACCGGCCTGCCGTTTAAATCGCATCCGAACAAATTTGCGGCGCTCTCGGCGCATGACGAGATAGTTTTTGCTTCGGGGGCGTTAAAAACGCTCGCCGCCAGTTTGATGAAAATCGCCAATGATATCCGCTGGCTGGCTTCGGGGCCGCGCTGCGGCCTCGGTGAATTGTCTCTCCCTGAAAACGAACCCGGTTCTTCGATCATGCCAGGCAAAGTCAATCCGACTCAGTCCGAAGCAATGACCATGGTTGCCGCGCAGGTTTTGGGCAACGACGCGGCCATCGGTTTCGCCGGCTCGCAAGGTAATTTTGAGCTTAACGTTTTTAAGCCCGTCATGATTCATAATTTCCTTAATTCGGTGCGCTTGCTCCATGATGCGTGTCATGGCTTTGTTGATTATTGCATCATCGGAATCGAGCTTAATCGAGCTCAAATTGATCATTATTTGCAGGATTCGCTGATGCTGGTAACGGCTCTAAACGAAAAAATTGGTTATGACAACGCCGCCAAAATAGCTAAAAACGCTCACAAAAAGGGATTCTCGCTCAAAGAATCAGCCCTTGAACTGGGATTGTTGACAGGTGAGCAGTTTGATGAGTACGTCAAACCCGAAGAAATGACGCATCCTTAATTTCTTGATGAGGTTACGCCGCATTCTTTGAAAAACACAGGGCGATATAAACCTAATGAAAAATATATTTTTAGTTGTTTTGCTTTTGAGCGCAACGGTTTTTGCGCAAGAGAAATTTGAAATTAAAGGTGCTTCCAAGAATTACTACGTGATGGTTGAAGTCGAACAATGTGATTCTAACTTCTGCAAAGGAAAAGCAAAAGTTTCAATTTATAAGAAAGGCCTGCATAACCCATTTCAAGTTATCAAACTCGTCAATACCGAGTTTATGAGCGAAGAAAGTAAATTGCCGAAAGCAAAAAAAATGTATGACTATCAAAGCGTTGTTTTCTTTGAAGACTACAACTTTGACAAGGCAGAAGATTTAGCCATTCGTGACGGTAATAACGGCGGTTATGGCTTTCCTTCCTATCAAATATATTTGTTTTCGCCCATTACAAAACGATTTGTTCTAAGCCCATCTCTAACGGTTTTGGTACAAGGCAAATATCTCGGAATGTTCCAAATAAATCGCCAAAAAAAGGTTTTAGAGACGTTCTCTAAAAGCGGTTGCTGTTGGCATCAAACCCAACGGTTTAGGGTAGTTCAAAATCGTCCGAAAAAGATTTATGAACTAACAGATGGCGCAGAAACCGACGATGGCAATCGTTACCTCATAACCAAAAAGCTTATTAATGGAAGATGGCGAACTTGGACAAAACCAAAATAATAAAAGGTTGCCGCGCGGCAACCTTATTTTAAATCAAATTTTTGATACTAAATTTATTATAATATATTGAAGCATTAACCGGTGGCTTCCACCTTAATCGCCATCTTTGAGAAGGGCGGCGAACTCTGGTTTAACTTCACCTTTTAACACCCCTTGATTGGAAATTCATTATAAGCCGATTTTAATTTGGTAATCAAGTATCAGTCTAAAAAAAATAATTTAATCTCTAAGGCACTGCCAGACAGTTGTTTACGTCACTGTTACAGACTCTGCTTGAACACCAATTTAGATTCTCGGCAAACAAAATTACTTTCCCAATAATTTATAACACGGGTTTTTCGGTGTCTCGCGGACGATAAAAAGCGTCTCCGCGTTGTTTGAGTTCCGCTTTATCGCCCAGAGATTGAATTACGGATTGAAGCAATTCCTTATTAGCGATTTTAAAGCTGGCAGTGCCTTGGACGTCCGAATCCGGGTCGTTAAATTCAATTATCAAAAAACGATTTTTGCCGCGTATGAATCCAAACGGAACCGCGTAGATCGAAGGAATTGCGCTGGCCACTTTGGCTGCGGTCGGACGTACCGACTTTGAACTGCCGTAAACAACCATCAGCGATTTGTACGGCAACCCGAAAATTTCCTTGCCTTTTTCGTCGCGAAAGACAAAGCGTTTATTGCGGTCGTCATAAGTCAAAGTACCTTTTAACTTTTTGTCATAGCCGAAAAGTCCGCCTTGATACTGCGCCGCAAAAGTTTGCGGCGCCGGTTGCGGTTTCGGAATTGATGAGTTTGTATTCTGAGCGTTGGCTCTAGTATTTCCGTTGGTTGTACTTTTTGCCGGTTCTCTCACTCCTTGTGCTAAAACATTGATGGATAAAGCAGACAAGATAGCAAAATAAATCAGGGGGTTTTTCATCTGTAGAGCTCCAAAAGTTAATGTTTGTTGTTGCCGAGCGTCCGCTGCCAGTTAAGCGACGTTTTGAGAACCTGTAGCCGCTTTTGATCTTCTTCACTGCACAAAGGCGCAAGCTGCTGCAAAATTCTTTCGAGCAGATACGAACCTAAATCACTGGCGTAAGACAAAATCTGCGAATAATAATGAAGTTTGATTTTACCGTCACTGTTTGAATGAAAAGCCAGAAAATCCTCGTTCGATAAAGCAAAAACGTCTTGATTAACCGGCACCACAGCTCGGGGAACGCCGTGCCAAACTTCATTCTTCAGTTTGTCGCGCCAGCCAAGCAAAAGGATGCCTAAGAGCAAACCCTGTTCGTTCAAATAATCCGGCGAGAGAACCGCCAGCTCCGGCTGCGGCGAAAGACGCGGCCCGTAACTGCCGTATTCCGGGTTTAACAGCTGCGAATCATAAATCACACCGATAATTTCTGTCAGGTCTTCGAGCGGCAGAGAAACAAACTGTGCAAAGCCATAATCAGCCGCCGATGGTGGATTGTTCGAGTCCAGAGGGTCAATCACGCGCCCGACATATTCGATATGCGAATTTGATTTAACAATTTTGGCAATCTTCATTTATTGAGTTCCGGAATGAGGTATAACAACCGCCAGAGCAGGATTTGGATCGCGAGTATAAGCGAGCCCAGCAAAAGACTGTAGGCAGCGCTGCGTCTCCCGCCGAGCTGCGGGTTTTGAAACGAAACTGCGAGACCGATGCCGCCAAAAACTATCGCGCCGGGACAAAACAAAATTCCGAGATAAGGCACGAGCGAGTATGTCACGAAAGCCAGTGCCGTTGCCGCCGAACCGTTGCCGTTTTCGACAAAAAGTCTTGACGCAATATTTAATTTCGATGGAGAAACATCTTGCCTCAGCGCTTGTTTTCGCAAATTGTAAGAAGCTTTGAGAGAATCAAGCGGCGCATAGTCTTCGCGCAAGTTGTGACCGCAGACCACACAAAATCTGGCGTTCGAGCGACGCGCCTGCTCGCTGCAAATTGGGCAAACCATTAAATTTACTGGACGGTAACGCGGCATCACAACACATTTTTCAGCAACGACGCGGCGGTGCGATTGAACAACACATTTTTCTTCATCTTGTTCAAAACCGGCTTTTATCATCTTTAGCGTCGTCTCGCTTTGCTCATTCTCTTGTTTGAAACTAAAAAATTCAAGTTTTCGCGGGCGGCAAAATCTTGCAGGGCCCGCAAAAACGTTTCGCGGTCGCGAACGGTCAGAACCGCGGTCGCATCGGCAGTTTCCAGAGCATAAGGATAGCCTAAACCAACGATACATTCGGCGCGCACCGTATCTATAACTTCTTCGAGCAAGCCGCTTTCGTAAACCCAGAGCGGAATGTCCAGCCGCGCCGGAATCGCGTTGCTCGTCGTTTGCAAATAAACCATTCCGACGAGCGGCTGATTGTCCGCATCAACAAAGTAATCGCTCAAACCTTTGCGCTCGCAACTAAAAAAAATAGTTCTCTCGCCCCAATTTTTGAGTGTTTCGAGACGTAAAAGCTCGGCGTCAATCAACGTTTTGCTCGGTTGGTGGAGCATGTTTTTGCTTGGTAAATTATCGAGCAATCCGATCAAATCTCTCGCTTCGCTTTGGGCGATGTAACCAACCAGCGGGACTTCGGTTTCTTTTGAAAGCAAAACTAATTCCCGCGCTGCTTTGATGTATTCGTGTTGAACCCTGGAATTTGGCTGTGAAAAGGAAATCAAAAAAGTTCCGTCAAAAAAAGCGACCGGAGCGCATTCCGTTCGTTCGCGCCAACCGCGTCTGCTTTGCAAAAACTTTTTAATAGCCTTTGCTTCGGCCTGGAAACGGCGCAATCCAATAATGGTCGCGGTTCGGATTGGCTCTTCAAATTCGTCCGCAAAATCTGCAATGTCCTGCGGGCTGACAATCGAAATTTCAGCCTGTTTGCGATAAAAGCCGTCGGAGCTGTGCGGATTCTCAAAAGTGCCGACCTGAATTGCGGCGACGCGCAGAGAAATCTCTCGTTCAAAAGCAATCTGGCTGCCGTCAGCAGCAAACGTCACGCGATTTTGCAAAACCTGCAGCGCCCATCCTCTGGCTTCTTCATGATTTTGCCAGCGCGGTTCAAATTCTCGTTTGAGCGAACTTGATTCATCCAATTCGCCTGATGGAATTGCGCCGACGTTTTCTCTTCGACGCGCTTCCAAATCTGCCGCGACTGCCTCACTCGTTTTTGAGCTAAGTTCCTGAATCAAAGCAAGATAACTTTCAAGCTCGTCCGATTGCGATTCTGAAAAACGCGCGAATTCGTCACGCTTTAAAGCTAATTCCTGGGTTAAAAGTTCACGAAAGAGCATTAAATTTATTTGACTCGGCTGGTTCTTCGTTTTAGAAAGTCCATCAAGACAAATTGCGAAAGATTGTTTGGGTTGGCAAAATACGCCTTGCCGCGCGTCATCGCAGTCATTTTCTTAACAAAATCTACCAGATAATAATCGCTTGCCAGCATAAAGGTATTGATCATTACGCCGGATTTGCGACAGGCTTGAACTTCTTTCATCGTTTCCGCCATCACAAAAGGATCATTTCCCATCGAGTTTTTGTAAAGCAGCTTCTTGTCACTCTGCATTTGCGAATAACGGCGATTGCTAAAGAAGGCCGCGCTCGATTTATCAATAAAACAAGCCGTCGGTTTGCCGTCCGTCACCATGACGATTTGCTTCATTTCTTTGCCCTGTGCGGTTAGGATTCTTCTCGCCAGCTTTAACCCTTCAGCAGTGTTTGTGTGATATGGGCCGACTTGAGTTGAGGCCAGCTTGGCAATCGGTAATTCTTCGGCTCCGTCGTGAAACAGCACGATTTTAAGCGAATCGCCCGGATAATTGGCGCGAATTAAATGTGCTAACGCCAGCGCTACTTTCTTAGCGGGAGTAAAACGATCTTCGCCGTAAAGAATCATCGAATGAGAACAATCCAGCATCACAACCGTAGCGCATGACGATTGATAATCCTGTTGATGAACATACAAATCTTTGTATTCGAGATTGAGAGGAACGCCCAAACCTTCCCGCTGAATCGCGCTCATCAGTGTCGCGTTAACATCCAAATTGATAGTGTCCCCAAACTCATATTGTTTTGATGCCGCGCTCGATTCTATGCCTGTCGCCAAATAATTTGTGTCATGTCTCCCAAGCGAAGATTTGCCAACGCTCCCAAGCAGATTTTTGAGGGTTTTGTAACCCATAAAATCTAAACCCTTTTCAGTCACTTCAAATTTGACGTTGCGGGGCTGTTCGCCGCCAATCTCGCCTTGTCCGTCACCTTGCTGACCCGGACGGTTTTGCGGCTTGCGCTCTTCCTTGAGATTCAAATAACCTTCTTCGACAAGCCGTTCGATCAGCTGATTTATCAAATCCTCAAGCAGAGAACCCTTGAATTTACCTTCGTTTTGCTCGAGCATCTGCTTCATGTCCTGCTCGTTTAAGATATTTTTGTCGAGCAACGCCTTGAGCAAAGCTTTTCTTAAAGCATCGAGCGAATCATCTATTTCATTTGGTTGCCTTGACCAATAATAATCATCATTGTAGCCCGAATCCAATAAATCTTCGCTCAACGCCTCCATCAAATCGCCTAAATCTACGCCCGAAACGTCAAATCCGTTAAATTTTGAATATCGTGTAAACTTCATTTTTATTGCCTCGCAGTAATTCTCTCGCACATATTCTAACGATACTCGTTTTGCTTGCTTCGATGCAATGAAACTTCTCGACTTGCCAACACTAATTTGAGCCGTTAAACTTTTGAGTGTTAACAGTCAAACTTTAGAATTTTGTTAGAGCTATTCTCTCCCTGCTTTGAACTCTCCCAAGTTCAAAAATAAAATGAAAGGGAATAACATGAGAAAAACTTTAACTACTCTCGTCTTAGCGGCATTATTGCTCACTGCTTTGCCATTTGCAGCAAACGCTCAGTGTGGATGCAGGAGAGTCAGCAGACGCTCCTCCTACGTATCACGTTCGTATAACAGACGTTCGTATTCAACGCCGGTTCGCTATTACGCGCAGCGCCCGAGCTTTTACCGTCGTCACCGTAATTTAATCAATGTCGGCATTGCAACCGGCGCTGGTGCATTGATTGGCGGTGTGGCTGGAGGCAGAAGGGGAGCATTAATTGGAACAGCTTCCGGGGCTGGCTTGGGAGCACTTTATACCTACGTTCTAAAAGCGAAAAAACGTCGGTACTAGATTTTTATCTTTAATCAAAGCCGCAACAGATTTTCTCCAATTTGTTGCGGCTTTATTCGTTCGAGCTGATAAGCTTATTCTTTTTGGTGTAGCTGCGTTTGAAAATGTTTGAATTGGTAATTACATATTTCAAACCCAATATTATCTTGATCACCTTATTTATTGGGAAACATTAATACTTTTTCTTTGGTACGGACATTGCCTATATCGAGATTGAGAAGTTTAAGTTGAAACAAAGGGGAGATTCGATAATATGAAAAAATTTATGGCAACTTTCACCTTGATGGCATTAATGTTTGTTATGCTGCCCTTTGCAGCAAACGCTCAGATTGGAAGTAATAATCGTTATTCAAATCGGACCAACTATAGTCAACTGTACAATAATCCTAGCTTCTACCAAAGACATCGAAATGCTATTTACGTTGGCATAGGAACAGGTGCCGGAGTTTTGTTAGGTGCCATTATAGGCGGCAGAAAGGGTGCGGCTATCGGAGCTTTGGCTGGTGCAGGTGGTTCGGCACTTTACACATATAAAATCAAACCAAAGTATCGTCGCTACTAAAATATGAATTAGGTATTCGGAGAAGCAGCCTTAAATCTTACATGATTTAAGGCTGCTTCTCTTTTTTATTTCTGTTGTTCTTTGCTGATTTTCAATTCTTTCTGTTTCATAAATATTATAGACAGAACTTTTTTTTTATGTTTTTATTTACTAACAATCTTGTTTTTGTAAAAATGTTTTGTCCACTCTCCTCAAGACAAAACTACATTTAAAGGAGTTAGAAAAATGAAAAATTTTTTAGCATCATTTTTAGTAATCGCTTTGTTAGTAATTATGCTGCCTTCATCCGGAAGCGCGCAGACTAGACGAGCTTATTACTATAAGGACCGAAACGGCGTTGTTCATAAAACTTACAAGAAGCCAAGTTTTTACCGTCGTCATCGTAATGCAGTTAATGTTGGCGCAGGCACTGCCGGGGGCGCACTAATTGGCGGTATCGCAGGCGGAAGGAAGGGTATGGCAATTGGCGCTCTAGCCGGCGCTGGAGGTTCTGCTCTTTACACCTACAAACTAAAAAAGAAAAAACGTCGTTACATTAAGCCAAGATAAATTTTGCGGCTTTATTTTATTAAAAAGGCGGTAATAACTTTGAAAGTTATTACCGCCTTTTTAGTCCAGATGAAATTAACCCTTCCGTTGCTTCTAATTGAAATTATCAATGTCGCTAAGATCATCGTAAATCATCCCGCGTCTATCTTTCTTTGCCTTTGTTATCGCTTCGAATCCACCCTCTTCGTTACGGGAGATTTTATTTTGCGCATACAGCCCCTCGAGAACGAATTCACAAATTGAAACTAACTTTGGTTGATTATTTCTACCTGTATCAAACTGCGGAAGCGATGCTTCAATTAATTCAGGCACAGCTTCGAGCATTAGTGTGCATTCGTCTGCCGGAGCGATGTCAGACAATTTCAGCTTGTTACCTTGATCAAACCACCGAATTGTTGGTGTAAAGTCAATCCCAACAAAATATCCTTCGAAAACTTGTCCGGTGGCTCGCTTAATCAAATCCTTGGCCAATCGATGTGCACCAATCTGTTCGCCTTCATATTCCAATTCCATTTTTCCGGTCATAGCCGGCATTGCCGCATATATATCCGAAATACGCGGCAGAATTACTTCCTCTTTAGTTAATAATGTGCGCCGCTCGGCACTGGAAACTGTTGCTTCCATTGCAGTTATCGGTAAACGCTGCGATACTCCCGAGCGTTTGTCAATTCTTTGATCATCTCTGGCTTCAAACGCGATTTGTTCGACAATTTCGCTAATAAATTCAGGTATTTCAACCTTGTAGTCGCCGTCGCGAGTTGACCAAGCCTCCTGTTTGGTAATTTCGACTCCTAACTGCAAATCCTTCGGATAGTGGGTTAATATCTCCGAGCCAATGCGATCTTTGAGAGGCGTGATGATTTTACCTCTCGCCGTGTAGTCTTCGGGATTTGCTGAAAACACAAGCATTACATCGAGCGGCAAGCGAACGGGATATCCTTTGATTTGAACATCCCCTTCCTGCATGATGTTAAATAGCCCAACCTGAATCTTTCCTGCCAGGTCCGGTAACTCATTGAGTGCAAAAATTCCTCGGTTCGCTCTCGGCAACAGTCCGTAAAATATTGTTAATTCGTCTGAGAGAAGATGCCCGCCTTTTGCCGCTTTGATTGGATCTACATCGCCAATAATGTCCGCAATCGTAACATCGGGTGTTGCCAGCTTTTCAACGAAGCGTTGTTCGCGCATAATCCATTCAATTTTTGTCTGATCGCCATTTTCCTCAACCTGCTGCCGTCCAAATGCGCTCAATGGTTTAAACGGGTTGTCGTTAATTTCCGAACCAGCGATAATTGGAATTTCTTCGTCAAGCAAGCTGGTCAATTGACGGATAATTCTGCTTTTAGCCTGTCCGCGCAAACCTAGCAGAATAATGTTATGTTTTGACAAAATTGCATTTGTAATCTGCGGTACAACTGTTTCCTCATATCCTAAAATTCCGGCGAAAATTTTTTCACCTTTAAGAATTTTTTTAATCAAGTTTGCTCTTAATTCATCCTTAACGGTTCTTATTTGATAACCGCTTTGTTTCAATTCGCCGAGTGTGGTCGCATTAGCCATTATAATTAATCCTTAGACAAAATTCTTTATTCTAGTTTTCATTATCCTATTTACTTAAACTAACTTTCAAGCAGCATGAGCAGTCTTTTAGCTTAGCTATTAATTACAAAAGTTTGTAAAATAAAGTTTTGTTTAATGATTAATTTTGATAATAAATAAATATGTTTTTTGACGAAAAATTTGATGTGATTATTATCGGCGCCGGCCATGCCGGATGCGAAGCTGCATCCGCGGCTGCTCGTCTTGGTGCTGAAACTGCGCTACTGACAATAAATTTAGATTTAATTGGTCAGATGTCTTGTAATCCGGCTATTGGCGGAATCGCTAAAGGGCATCTTGTAAGAGAGATTGATGCTCTGGGCGGAATTATGGGACGTGTTATTGACCGCACCGGTATTCAATTCCGTTTGCTCAATCGTTCGCGAGGTCCTGCCGTGCAATCACCTAGAGCCCAAGCCGATCGTTCTCTCTATCGAAATGAGATGCGCAAGATTTTGGAATTTACACCTAACTTGCATTTACGTCAGGGCACTGCCGTTAATTTTATAGTAGATAATGGTGTAATCTGCGGAATTGAACTGCAGGATACACGCAAATTTGGAGCTAAGTCTGTTGTACTTGCTGCCGGAACTTTTCTTAACGGCACTATTCATGCCGGTAATAAAACATTTTCAGCAGGACGAGCGGGAGAACCTGCTTCTATTGAACTCGCCGAATGTCTAAAACATTTATCTTTTCCTGTCGGGCGTCTGAAAACCGGCACACCTCCCCGCCTCGATGGGCGTACTATTGATTGGGATGCGTTTGAGCTGCAAGAACCTGATTCCCGACCAGTTGCTTTTTCCTTTTCAACTGAGAAAATTGAACAGCCGCAAGTTACCTGTTTTATCGGTTATACTTCAGAAGATTTACATGCCAAAATAAGGGGAAATCTACATTTATCACCTCTTTATTCCGGCAAGATTAAGGGAATAGGCCCCCGTTATTGTCCATCCATTGAGGATAAGGTTGTTAAGTTTGCTGAAAAGGATAGGCATCAACTTTTTCTCGAACCCGAAGGTCACAATACACACGAAGTTTATCTTAACGGATTTTCTACCTCACTTCCTGCTGCATTTCAGCAAGAGCTTGTGAGAATGATTCCGGGTTTCAAAAATGTCAAAATTATTCGGCCCGGTTATGCCATCGAATATGATTTTGTTGATCCGCGTCAGCTTAAGCCGACTTTGGAGACAATGAGTGTTGGGGGATTGTTTTTTGCCGGACAAATTAACGGAACGACCGGTTATGAGGAAGCCGCTTGTCAGGGTTTGATTGCGGGAATCAATGCGGCTTTGAAAGTTCAAAGGCGTGATCCTTTCCGGCTTCGACGTAATGAATCATATATCGGAGTTCTAATTGATGATTTAATTCAGCATGGGGTTGATGAGCCTTATCGGATTTTTACTTCACGTGCTGAAGCGCGTTTAACTCTTCGTCATGATAATGCTGATTCTCGGCTTTCGCCTTACGGTCGTGAGCTTGGTCTGTTGGATGATTCCGATTGGAATCGTTTTAACCAGCGATGCAATCATCTTGCTGCCATCAGAAATGCTCTCAAATTTACTAAATTTAAACGCTCTGATGTTGTTTATGCGACACTTTGCCAAAATTTAAATGTTGATGATTTGGGAGATTCTATAAATCTGGCGCAACTTGCGCAGCGTCAAGGCGTTGTATCCGAGTTGATTTTACGTCTTCTGCCTGACAATTTAAGAATTAAAACAAAATTATCCGATCTCGAATCGGCTCTTGCCGATTCGCTTTACTCTGGATATATTTCGAAGCAAAATATTGCAACATCACGAATCTATCTGCATGATTCGTTGAAGGTTCCTGAAAATTTTAATTATAAGCTTGTAGGCGGGCTTTCCAATGAAATGATTGAGCGTTTGGAGCGGGCCCGCCCTCTTACTTTTGGTCAAGCTCGAAGATTAAATGGCTTGACTCCGGTTGCGCTTTCGACTTTGCTTGTTACTTTATCTGCCAATCCAACCGTTCAGCGCTAGTTTCTAAAAAGTAGCACGTGCCACATTCTAAGAGTTGCCTGTTTTATTATCAATCGATTAAAAATGTGGCACGTGCTACCTTAATCTTTTGACAAATTGATAATTGAAACTACAATGAGGTGGCAGATGCTTAGAAAATAAAAAAATGGGTAAAATCATTGCAGTCGCCAACCAAAAAGGAGGAGTGGGAAAAACAACCACCTCAGTAAATCTGGCAGCAGGCTTGACCATCGAAGAAAAAAGAGTTTTGTTGGTGGACGCAGACCCGCAGGGGAACGCCACCTCAGGAGCGGGAATCAGGCGCGGAAGCTTTAGGAAAAGTTTGTATCATGCATTGGTGAACGACGAATCAATTATAAATATAATCCAGCCAAGCGAACTGCCAATCCTCAGTGTTCTCCCGGCAGATAAAAATTTAGCGGGCGCAGAAATCGAATTAGTAGAAGATGAAAGAAGAGAATACCGTCTCAAAGAAATATTGGAAGATGTCAGAAACATTTACGATTACATTATAATAGATTGTCCGCCGTCATTAGGATTACTAACGATAAATGGCTTAACAGCTGCTGATTCACTGCTAGTGCCCGTCCAGTGCGAATACTATGCTCTCGAAGGCGTCACGGAATTATTTGATACTTTTGCAAGACTTAGAAGAGGACTTAACCCGAAGCTGACAATCGAAGGGCTGCTTCTGACTATGTACGACGAAAGAACAAATTTGTCGGCAGCAGTTGTAAAAGACCTCCGCGACTTTTACGGACAGCAGGTGCTTCAAACAGTAATCCCGCGCAACGTTAAACTGGCAGAAGCACCAAGCCACGGAAAACCAATTATACTTTACGACATTCGTTCAAAAGGAGCGGAAAGCTACCTTCAACTTGCCAAGGAGATATTAAGTCATGAAGAGAACAGCACTGGGCAGAGGTCTAAGCGCACTCCTGCCTGAGCAAAATAATCCCAATAATGAAGAACTGCGCGAGATTGAAGTGGATTTGATAGAACCAAATTCGGAGCAGCCGCGTTCAAATTTTAAGGATTCAGCAATCGAAGAATTGGCTCAATCAATCCGCGAAAACGGCATTGTGCAGCCGATTGTTGTCCGGCGCAAAGGAACAGGTTATGAATTGGTAGCAGGAGAAAGGCGCTGGAGAGCGGCCCAACGCGCCGGATTAGAAAGAATAACCTCAATAGTCCGCGATATTTCAGACAGCAAAATGCTGGAACTGGCGTTAATAGAAAACATTCAAAGACAAGAATTAAATGCGATTGAAGAAGCCAGAGCTTATAAAAAACTTATCGAGACACTAGGATTAACACAGGAAATGGTGGCGGGAAGAGTAGGCAAAGATCGAACATTTATCACAGGACATTTACGGCTTTTAAAATTGCCCGATGATATTCAGCGTCTGATCGAAGAGGAAAAAATTACGGTGGGCCACGCGCGGGCTCTGCTAATGTCAGAAACAGTTGAAATGCAGCGAAAGATTGCAAGAAATATTATTGATATGGCACTCACGGTGCGAGAAACTGAGCGAACAGTTAAAAGATTAAATAATGGCGGTGAAACAAAACCAAATTTTAATTCCAAAAAAACTGATGCAAATGTAGAGGTAGCAGAAACAAAACTCAGACGCAGATTTGGAACAAAAATTAGAATTTTGCCAAATGCAAATAAACTTGGCGGAAAAATAGAGTTTGAATATTACAGTGATGCCGATCTGGATCGGCTCTATCAGATTTTGATGCTTAGCGAAGGAATAAAATAGTGAATAAAAGGCTAACAGAAATGGTCTCATGCGCGGGTTGAGTGGCAAAACTTGCTCCAAAAGACCTTGCTCAAGTTTTGAGTAAGCTTCCAAAACAATTTTATTCAAATAATGTGATTGTCGGTTACGAAACGGCCGACGACGCGGGTGTATTTCGTATAAATGACGACTTAGCTCTAGTTCAGACAGTTGACTTTTTTACACCCGTCGCTGATGATCCGGAAGTTTACGGTCAAATTGCTGCAATAAATTCTCTCAACGATATTTATGCAATGGGCGGAAAACCTCTGACCGCGCTTTCTATTGTCTGTTACCCGCAAAAGGGTGATTGGAACGTTTTGGAAGCAATATTGCGAGGCGGTCAAAAGGCTTTAAATCATGAAAAAGTCATTATTTTAGGCGGACACTCAATTGATGATGCAGAAATTAAGTTTGGATATGCCGTGACCGGAATTATCAATCCGAAAAAAGTTATAACAAATGCCGGATCACAACCAGGCGATGTTTTATTACTGACCAAACCAATTGGAACCGGGGTAATCAGCACAGCCATAAAAAAGGGCGTTGCCAACGAGAACTCAATAAAGGCTGCAATGGATATGATGACTAGGTCGGCTCGAATTGAATCGGAAGCAATGCAAACAATCGGAGTTAACGCTTGTACCGATATTACTGGTTTCGGATTATTGGGGCACTCATATGAGATGGCTAAAGCCAGCCAGGTAAGCTTTGAAATAAAGAGCAAAGACGTCCCGCTCTTGCCAGATGTTATTGATTTAGTCAAAGAAGGAATGCTGACAAGAGGAGATAAAAATAATCGAGAATATGTTGGTAATTCAATCAAATTTAACAGTGGCGTCACAAAAGAGATGCAAAGCGCTTTATTTGACCCGGTAACTGCCGGCGGTCTGCTAATCAGCATCTCATCAGAAAAGGCAGCAGCATTGAAAAAAATATTACCCGAATCTTCTCAAATCGGAAAAGTCACACCATTCGATAAATATCTAATTAAGGTCGTTTAAAAACTTGGATGCGTTTTATCTTCAGTAAATATTTTTTTATTTGGTTAGCTCTTAGCCTGGTATTGCTGTCGCTTTCATGGAGTTTTCCGGTGCTCAGATGGGTTGCATTAGTATATGACATCTTATTGATTCTGCTTGCTTTAGCTGATTGGAGATGGAGCCGTTTACCTCGGGAATTTAAAATAGAGCGAGAGTATGGCAGCCGCTTCGCAATTGGCGACAAAACAGAAGTCATTTTAAAAATAATCAACGAAACTACGCAAAACTTCTACCTCAAACTAAAAGATGAGTTCCCGCCACAGATGGAACTATACGGACTAAGAGAAGGAATGTTGAAGGTCGAGAGTAATAGCATCGCAAGTTTAATCTATGAACTAAAACCGCCCAGAAGAGGAAGATTTGAATTTGGCGTGGTTGCCGTGCGCTATCTTTCACGGCTCGGTTTAGTTTGGTGTCAATCGCAACTAGCTGAAAAGAAACAAGTTAAAGTTTATCCGAATATTCGTCGTGCGCGCGAAGTCGAATTAGCGGCTCTCGGGGCGCAGTCGATTGTAGCTTCACAGCGACGAAGTATCAAACGCGGCGAAGGACGCGAATTTGAATCAATGCGAGATTACGTTCGAGGGGACGAACTGAGAAATATTTCATGGACAGCAACCGCACGGCGGGGCAAACTTGTCACCAGACAGTATCAAATCGAACGCGACCAGACGATTCTGGTTGCACTGGATGCCGGGCGTTTAATGACTGGGCGAATCGAAAACGAATCAAAATTTGATTCGGCAATACAGGCCACGCTTTCGCTGATGTCAGCCGCAATGCGCGGCGGCGATAACATTGGGATTGTGGTTTTCGGTCGTCGCATTAAGAAATTTTTGCCGCCGAAACGCGGAATAGATCAACAGGAAGCCGCCCTAGAAATGCTGCATGATGTTGAACCGGAAATGATTGAGCCTTCGTATTCACGGGCTTTCGAGTTTATTTGCGGACATTTGAAAAAACGCGCGATGATCGTCATCCTGACAGATTTGGTGGATGAAGAAGGCTCGAAAGAATTACTTGATTCAATTAAATTATTGCGCCCGCGCCACTTACCAGTTGTCGTCACAATCGGGGATCGGGATTTACGCCGAAGCGTTTTGAACGCGCCAAATTCAGTTCGTGAACTTTTTACACAATCTGCAGCAGAAGAAGTTTTATACCAACGTGAAGCCGCGCTTAGAAAAATCGAAATTTTAGGTGGATTATCGTTGGATGTTACGGCGCGAACACTGGCGCCGTCCCTACTTGAAACATATTTAAGAGTTAAGGAACGAGGACTGCTCTAACGATTGGCGTCCAACAAAAAATAAATAGGAATACATGGCAAGGCCAGTTAGAATTCCAACCGCAATTTTAAACGCGGGATGAATCGCAGAAGGAGAAATAAAACCTTCGATTGTACCGGCAATAACAAGCAGAAACGCGCAGCCGAGAACGATTTTGACGGCTTCCAAACCGCTTTTTTTGATTGCCTCGAGACGCGACAAATCGCCTGGGACGAGAATCGAATATCCAACCAGCATTCCGGCAGCGCCGCAAATATTGATGCAGGATAATTCAATCACTCCGTGACCCACAACAAATGTTGCCAGAGCGTTTCCAAAATCCGGATTGAGCTTGTAGCAAATTGCAAAAACCGAACCGAACCGCGCGCCTTCAAAAAGCAAATCGTAAATTGCCCCAATCCCAAAAAAAGCTCCCATCGCAAAGGCATGAAAAGTGACATAAATATTATTGGTCATGATCATCGTTGCACCAATTTGGTTGCCCTCGGTATTAAGATGTTCCCACCAATGGTCGTTGCTTAAAACCGCTTCACGAACGCCGTCCAAATAGACAAACTCGCCAAAGTCCAAATTTTGCCAGGAAGCAAAAAAACCGACGATAGAGGCGATAATAAAAGAGCCAAACGCCACCGCCATAAAATTTAAATGGCGGCGAAAAGCTTGTGGAAAATCGCGGAGAAAAAAATTGCGAATAACGCTCAAACCTTGAGATTCAGCTCGGTAGACTTTGCCGTGAGCGCGAATTACAAGGCTGTTGAGATAGTTGACCAGCTTTAAGTCACGGGATTCGGCGCGGGCAATTGCTAAATCGGAAGCTGCGCGACGATAAAGAAATCCTAACTCGCGAACTTCTTCGCGGCTGAGACTGCGCAAGGTGGCATTTTCGACCAGGTTGAGTAAATCTTCGAGCCGCTGCCAGTTATTTTTTCGCTGATTAATAAATTTATCGAGCATTATAGATTTTTACGAAGAAAATTGACGATCTTCCAGCCGTCCAGATAAACCCAGGGTGCTTCGCCCAAAGTGTAATGACCGCAGGGCAAAGCGGTTTCTTCGTGTTTAATGCCGTGCCGCTGAAATTCTTTCATCATATCGAGCGTTAGATCGAGCGGAAAAGTTAAATCATATTTTGTGTAGATAAATCTAATCGGGCGCGACGGCAACGGTTTAAGCTTGTCGAGATAGGCCATCGGGCTAATCGGCATCCAAAATTTGCGTAGTTCAGGGAGCGCAATCTTTTCCTCTAAACCTTCGCGAACATGGTACGTCGAAACGCCGCGCCAGACAACATCAGCAACGTAACCTGAAACATGATTATAAACGGCGGCGGCGATGTTCGAATCGTGCACCATCGCCAAAAAGCCGGTGCAGGAACCGATGCTCGTTCCGACCACTCCAACACGCTCAAATCCCTGCAGTTTCAGCCAGGCAACCGCCGCGCGGGTATCTACAACGGCCTGCCGAAGGGATTGCAAAGTTCGTCCGATATTAGGAGACACTAAAAAATCTGCGCGGTCGTGTCCCGGAGGCATTCGCTCTTCATGATATGGCAAAGTCAGGCGCAAAGCCGAAATCCCCACGCGATTAAAAACCTTGCACAAACTTTCATAACTGCCGGCAGGAGCGTTCCAATGCGGGAGGATAACAACGGCGCGCTTTTTTTCCGTCTGTTTTTCAACCGGAAAAAATCTGGCGCGAACAATGTTATTGGCCGGAGAATCAGTCTTAATCTGGCTTGTCCAGGAAAGATTGGAATCTTGCAGATGATAATCCGCGATTTGCTTAAGGGCGTAAAACTCATCGCTGTTTTGAACCGCATTCTGCGAATAATGCTCAAAAAACGATTGCGGAGATGCTCCATTTTCAGAATCAACAAAACGATTGTCGGCGAATTCCTGACCCCATTCAAAAGGGCGTACAATCCGGTTGTCATCGCGTTCCGCGAGAAACTTCTCGCGCTTGTACATCAATCGTTTTAGCAAATTGGATAGTCCTCAACAGCAGCAGCTTTATTAATGGTAGGAAAATACTTACTCTGCTGCAACTTATCAAAAGACGAAAATCACCGGCCGCGTGAATTTTATCAAAACTTAACCTGACTATTTCGAAGCGCGGCGAGTTCTCATCCGCCGCAAAATATGCGGAGTCAGCAAACTCAAAGCTGCAAGCGAATTTTTGGAGAAATAACGGGCAAAACCACGAAACAGATTTCCAAATGAGGGCGAATAATCAAACCACCACAAATCCGGCATAACGGTGAAACGATTGATGTGTATGTGCTGCGGCATCACTAATTCCAAGAGTCCAAGTTTTCCGTGAGTCCGCCCGTAACCACTTTGTTTGACACCGCCCCACGGCGTTTGCGCGATGCCGTGCGTGTAAAGCACTTCGTTGATGGTCACGGTTCCGGCTTCGATTTTTCTAGCGACGCGTTTGCCTTTATTCAAATCGCTTGTCCAAACGCTCGCCGTCAAACCAAATTCACTGTCGTTCGCCAATTCAACAGCTTCAGCTTCGGTTTTAAAAGTCATGATTGGAAGCGTCGGGCCAAATGTTTCCTCGCGAATCGCTTTAAAACTATGATTTATATTGGTTAAAACTGTCGGTTCAAAAAATGCTCCGTCAAATTTCGCATTGCGTTTGCCGCCGGTCAGGACGCGCGCTCCGTTTTTAACCGCGTCGTTAACATGATTTTCGACAATCGCAAGCTGACTTTCGGAAACCATCGAGCCGATTTCCGTTGTTTCTTCCGAACCGTAGTTTTGCTGCAAATTTTTGGTTAAGCCGACTACTTTTTCGATAAATTGTCCTGCGATTGATTCCTGAACGTAGAGCCGTTCGACCGACGCGCAGGTTTGCCCCGAATTGGCAAACGCGCCCCAAACAGCAGCGTTAGCCGCCACATCCAAATTAGCGTCCGCAAAAACCAGCATCGGATCTTTGCCGCCAAGCTCTAAAACCACAGGCGTCAGAGTTTTAGCGGCCGCGGCGGCGATTTTCTTGCCAGTCGCGACGCTGCCGGTAAACATGATTTTATTGACTCCGGCTTCGACCAGCGCCGCTCCGGTTCGCCCGTCGCCTGTCACAATTTGCAAAACGTCTTTTGGCAAACCCGCTTTTTCAAACAGTTCGCCGATTTTTAAACCGACGAACGGCGTCAGCTCGCTTGGCTTGAGAACAACCGCATTGCCAGCCATCAGAGCCATCACAACTTCGCCGAGCGGAATGGCGAGCGGGTAATTCCAGGGCGAGATCACGCCGATGACACCGAGCGGTTGATAGATAATTTTTGAAGCCCGCCCAAGTTTGCCGAAAAGGGCGATGTTGATTTTTTCCGGCCTCAGCATTTTTGCCGAATTGTTGGCGAAAAATCCCATTAAATCAATGATGGGCGCGATTTCCATCGAAATCGCTTCGGACGCGGGTTTGCCCATTTCGTCGGAAATCAGACGGGCCGTTTGTTCCATTTCCGCGAGCAGAATTTTCTGGGCTTTTAAAACGAATGCTCCGCGTTCACTGAAAGATAATTCGCGCCAGGCTTTCTGGGCGAGCCGCGCTTGATTGACCGCCGCGGCAACTTCTTCGGGAGAGGTGTTTTGAACACGCCCAATTTCTGCGCCGGTTGCCGGATTGTAAGAAATTATTTCGCCACTGTCGGCGCTTGAGACTTTCGGATTAATCGTCAAAACTGTTGCGCTCATATTTTATTTGGCAGACTTTCGGCTTTTGAGGGAATTGGCGATTTTCGCGGTCACGGCATCGTCAATTGGTTTGTTCGCGGCATCGTATTCGATTGAAAAAGTCAGCAGCCGGTCGCCGCTTCGGACGGTTTTGCGATAATAAATTTTGTCATTATTTTTGCCTGAAACGACAAAAAGATTAGCCTGCAAAATTTTGTAGGTAACATTTGCCGCTCCAACGTCGTTGATGGCATCTTGATAAATTTGCTTCATCGTTTGATTGAGGGCATTATAACCGCCGTAAACGCGCATTTCCGTCGTTCCGTCGTCAGATTTAAAAACCTGACCGTCGCCATTGTCTGCTTCGCCTTGCGGTTTGAGTAAATCGGATGGGTAAGAAACAGAATACTCAAACCGAACATTAGTATAAGTTTTATATTGTTTTTGCGCAGCGGCGGATTGAGCGAACAGCGCGACAATTATCAAAAATAGAGTCAATGAAAATTTTTTCATATTTTCAGATTATGGAAAACTTCACCAATTATTAAACCACGAGATAACACAAAGCCGCACGAAGAAACAGCTTCGCACCGCTTTTGTGTTTATTTCGTGGTTCGATAGCAGATCGCGCGAAAGGTTAGTTCGCCGACATTTGCGGCGCAATAAACTGCACTGATTTCAGTTCAGCCAGTGCCGCCAATTTATCAAGCGCAATGTGTCCGATGACAAATTTTGCCGTCGTCGGATCAAGCACGACTTCAAAACCGGCCGCTTTTAATTCCTCAATCGCGGCGGGCGTTTTGTCTGCCAGATAAACCCGAATTTCGGCTTTGCCGTTGCTGACATAACGAGTTTCGTCTGCTGACGGCTGCGCTTTCAGGTCTTTGAGCCGCTCGACAAGAGCTAAAATTGCCGGAGCGAATTTGGCTTGTGTCTCACGCAGTTTTTGTTCTTCAGGCGAAAGTTTGACTGCGAAATCTTGGAGTCCGGTCGTGACGTTAGATTTTTTATCGTTAATGAAGTTATAAACAATCACGCCGGTAATTTTCACGGGTTTTCCGCTTAATTGCGTTGGAGTAAATTTAGCCTTTCGCGCTGCTTGGACTGCTGCTGCACGAAGCAGCGGATTCCCGCTCACCGCAGTTGCGGAAATTGGATTGCCTTGTTCGTCAATCAGTACTTGTACGCTGACCGAACCATTGGCATTAACGGCTTTCGCTGCTGACGGATATTCAGGTTGCGGCAAACTTATCGCTTTACCATTAATTACGCCATTTGATACGACATTTCCGATAAGACCTGTGCCGATAGCACTCGTCCGAAAGGCCGTTGTTTCTTGTCCATCAATCATGAAGGAGTTTTGGCTATCCGAACTTCCGCCACCACCACCTCCTCCAATTCCACTTCCATTGCCCCGGCCGCTGCCGCTAGTTCTTTTCTTATTAATTGCTCTTACAACAGGTTTGCTAAATGGATCTCTCGTATCGGATGAAGTGACATTCACTGTTTCGCTTGCAGCTCCTGCAGAGAGCAATGCAAAGTTCTGAAGTCTTCTGCCATTTACCGGCAAATTATTTATTTGCTGTCGCGAAATGTTGTCTTGGTTGCCAAGAGTTGTTTCGCGGTTCATGCCTTCGGGCAGTTCGACGGGAACATCAATCCGGCGCGGATGTCCGCCGTCGGTTGTGACCAATTCTTCGACCGCGACGAACGACGTGAACGCCGTTAAAAGTCGGAATTCAAGACCGAGATTCGTGATTGAATCTTTGATTTCGGGCTTTTCGTTGGTGTAATCCTGTTTAGTCAAATCGTCAATCCGGCTGCGCGCCCACAGTGTTGCAAGTGTGTCGTGCGCGGGTTCGTTTTCAGCAAAAGTGATCGGAATTTCGCGGACGATGGTTTGTCCGGCAGACTTTCCTTTGAGCCGAATTGTGCCGTTTGCCGCGCCGGTGTAGCGGCCGTAAACGATAACCGGTTTGGCCGAAAACAAATCCTGAATTCGCGCCGGATAGACATCTGCGACCGGCAGACCGTTCCAATCAATTTCGACATCGGTCAGAAGCGGCGAGCGGACACGTTCGTGAAAACGGCGCGCGGCGGCTGAACCGTCGTCGTTTAAAGCCACATATTCGGCTTCGCCGCGTCCTTCTTCAGCAATTTTGTCGAGCAGATTACGATTGACCGAACTGCCGATGCCAAACGAAAAGACGCGGGCGTTTTTGTGTTTTTGAACTTCGGCGATGATTTCATTGTCGTTCCCGACTTCGCCGTCGGTCATAAAACAAACGATGCGAATATGATCAGCCGCATCCGAAGGCTGGAGTGCAGCTTTAATCGCCGTCATCATTTCCGTCCCGCCCGAACCTCGGCGTCCGGCGAGAAATTCCTGCGCTTTTTGGAGATTTTCTCTAGTTGCCGGAACCGGTTTGTCAAACAAAATCGCGGTGTCGCCCGCAAACGTGATTAAGTTAAATGTGTCGTTTGGATAAAGCCCGTCCAGCGCGAGCTTCATCGCTTCTTTGGCTTTTTCAATCGGAAAACCTTCCATTGAACCGCTGGTATCAAGCACAAAGACAATTTCCTTGGGCGTCACGTCCTGCGCGGGCGGATTGTCCGGCGGCTGCAAAATCAGGGTGAAAAATCCGCCGCGCTCGTCTCGGTGCGTCAGTACAGCATCATTAATTTTCTTGCCCGAAACATCGTAGCGCAGTACAAAATCCTTGTTTGGAATCGTGTCGGAATCCTTCAGGCGAACGACGGCGCGATTGGCGGAAAGCTGATTGGTTTCGATTTGATGAGATTTTGACGCGATTGATTCAACCGGAACGCCAGCGTCAAGGGCGACTTCGATGGCAATATCGTGTCCGGCACGAGTTGCAGCAGGGGCAACCGGCGGCGAGATTTTGCCCGCGTCGGCGACTTGCGCCGGATTGTAGCGAGGCGCGACAACAGTCGGAAAAACAAATTCGTAAGTTCCCGCTTCGTACTTCAAAGTTTCGACATAACTGATTTCAATCGTGACCTTTTCATTCGGCAAAATATTGGCGACCGACTGCGTAAAAATATTTGTCCGCTCCTGGTCGAGCAGGGCGGCGGCTTGACCGTTGTTTCTGGCTGTTTCATAAACATTTCGGGCTTCTTCGCGCCGCAGAATCTTGCCTTTGACCACACGCGCACCCATAGTCATTGTCATGTCGTCAACCGCCGCCGTATTTGAAAGCGGAAACGTATAAACGGCTTCGATTTTTTCATTAAAATTATTTTCAAATTCCTGACGGACTCGGACGCGGGCTAGAAAACCGGAGATTTCGGCTTTGACGTCGGTATGTTTGAGCGGACACGCGCCCAGCGCTTTGTTGTCTCGACCAACAGCATTAAGAGCGGCTTGCTGGGCGGCAACGTTTTCGAAACAGAGAACGGCGAGCACCAAAACGGCGCACAAACAAAGACTTAACTTCATGGTTTTTCCTCGCTTAAGTTGTCGAAATTTTTAGGCTAGCCTTTTGTATAGATGCGCGAGACCGAGAAAAGTTCCAGCAAACGGCATTAATTTTTTGTGAAATGTAAAATTCCTAACGAATGAAAAATTAAAAGCCGATGTTTTCTAATTAGCTTTCGCTAGATTAGCCAACATCGGCTTTTTGTTCCCAAATTGTTTGTATGAACGAACGCCTTGCAAAAATCTTGCACGACTTGCAAAAATATTTTCAGAATTTTTTTGAAGTATTTTGCAAGGTGAAAATCATTCAAATAATGATCCCGGTTGTCATCAAGCAAAATCTGTGATTTATTAAAAAATTCAAACTTTTGTAACAAAGGAAGTTCTTCGAAATGATTCGTTCACAGCTCGAAACGTTTATGCAGCAAATCGGCAAAGATGCGATTGCCATCATTCCCGCCGCGCACGAAATGACGCGCAGTTACGATACAGAATTTAAATTTCACCAAGACCCTGATTTTTTCTATCTGACCGGTTTTCCAGAGCCTGATGCGATTGCCGTCATTGCTCCCGGCAACAAAAAACATCCGTTTACGTTATTTGTGCGCCCGCGCGACCCGTTGATGGAAACCTGGTACGGCAGGCGCGAAGGAGTTGACGGAGCGAAGAAAAATTACGCGGCGGACAAAGCGCTGCCGATTGAAAAATTTGCCGACGAGCTGCCCAAACTTATCAACGGTCACGAAAAACTTTATTACCGTTTTGGCGTTGACCAAAAGCTCGATCAAATGATTTTGCAGTATCTCTCGGGGCAGCGTTTCAAGCGGCTGAAAACCGCTTATCCGCCGCACACCATCATTGATCCGATTTCGTTGATTCATGAAATGCGGCTTCACAAAACGCCCGAAGAAGTTGAAATCATGCAAAAAGCGGCGGACATCGCGGTCGAAGCGCATATTTTGGCGATGCAAACGGTTAAACCCGGGATGAATGAGTTTCAAGTCGAAGCGTTGATTGAAAAACATTTCCGAGATCAAGGTGCGAGCGGAGTTTCCTACAATTCAATCGTCGGCGGCGGCGAAAATGCGACGATTCTGCATTACGTCGAAAACAACGCGCCGCTCAAAGACGGTGATTTGGTGCTGATTGATGCCGGCGCTTTGTACAAAGGTTACGCGTCTGACATTACGCGCGCTTTCCCCATCAACGGCAGATTCACCAAACCGCAGCGCGAAATTTACGATTTGGTTTTAGACGTGCAAATCAAATGCGTCGAAGCGACAAAACCCGGCACAACCGTCAAACAGCGGCAAAAACTTTCGATTGAGATGTTGACCGAAGGAATGAAGGAGCTTGGAATTCTCAAAGGCAAAACTAAGGACTTAATCAAGAAAAAAGCTTACGAAAAATATTACATGCACGGCGTCGGTCATTATTTAGGGCTTGATGTTCACGATGCCGGACGTTATTTCACCGACCCGCAAGCCAAGAAATCGCGCCCGTTTGAGCCGGGAATGGTCTTGACGGTCGAACCTGGACTTTACATTCCGCCCGACGCCAAGGACGCGCCCGCCAAATATCGCGGAATCGGCGTCCGCATCGAAGACGACGTTTTAGTTACTGAAACCGGAAACCTAAATTTGACCGCCAAATGTCCGAAACACGCTGAAGAAATTGAAGAATTAATAAATAAAGGCCAGTAAATATTGATTGTCTAGATTGAGCTTGGCTGTGAGTAAAAGATAAGTTCACGAATCATCAGAATCGTTATCATCAGGTTCGTCGTCTTTGTCTTCATCGTCATTTGTATCGGCCGCGGTTCGGCGTCGAAAAATTTCGTAGTTATTGAGACTTTCGACGTGTTTGAAATCCGGACGAATTAATTCTTCGAGATGTTTTTTGTCTTCCAGGGGATTTTCGTCGAGTTGAAGGTCGTTTTTCATTACCAGCCAATTAATATCTCGGGCACGGGCTTCGGCAATGATTTCTTCCGGGCTGTACGGATTGATCGTGTGATCGAACATCACAACGGGAAAGTGCGGACGCCTGCCGGTCGTGTAATAAAAAAGGTCTTCGCCCGGCAGCATCAGGATTCCGTCTTCACGCGGAATTTCTCTATCCGTGTAATCAACCAATTCCTCAAAATCCGTAATCCACGAGCCGCGCACCGATAATCCTTTGAGCTGCGGAAGCCGTGAATGAGTTAGTTCGCCGTCCGAAATGCTTGCGTAATCCAAACGCTCGTTTGAGAGAATGTAAAACCCGCCGGAAATTATCAGTGAGATTGCTATCATCGAACTCAGCGCGGTCAGCGCGCGGGGAGATAGGTTTTTTAAAAATTCAAAAAGCGCGATAAATATGCCGGCAATTAAAATAATCAAGGGCGGCCAGATTGCGTACGTCGAACCCCATAATTGCTGCGACATAAAAACGCCGTGGATTGTTAGAATTAAAACAAAGGGCAGCACTAGCGAAATTCCGCTTCGGCGCGTGACGGTTAAAAGCGCCAGAACGAAAGAGACAATCAATACAAAAGGGTAAGCCGCGACCAGCCGTTCGGCGCGCTCCGACGCGTCAGCATCGAGACACAGATAAAAAACCGACCAGATAAAAGGCGCAGCCATTGAAAAGGTTGCCAGACCGACGAGCGGCCATTCACCGGGCTGACTGCGCCGCAGCAAAATCGCTCCGAGCGCGAAAAGAATCAGCCACAACAGAAGCGTCCAATCTGCGTAAACCGAGAGCATTTCACCGAGCGCCGGCGTCCGACGTTCGGCGGCAAAAGTAACTGTCCAGTGATAATAATTTTCCAGCCCGACGGTAAAATAAATTATCGTGAAAGCTATTATCAGTCCGGCGGCGATTCCGCCGAGAAACGAAATATAACCACGCAGCGGGCGGCGATGCCGGAGTTCAACGCCGAGCAATACCAAAAGCGCAACCACGACGCTCGTGAGAAACGCGACGCCAGTGTTTTGCTTAACAAAGAGCGGAATGACCAAGAAAATGCCCGCCGGAAAAGTTTGCAGAGCGGGAAAATTTTTGCGCTCCAGCCGCTGCCACAGAAAAATACAAATCAGAATGTAAAACGTGCAGTCGCAATCGTAAAAAGGATGCGGATAAATACAGTAATTTCCTAAAATTATCAAAGGCAGGACGAGCGTGAAGGCGATTGTTTTAGCGCGAGGAATTGTCTCACGGAAAAGATTGAGCAAAATTCGCCACGTCAACGCAGTGCTGAATCCGCCGATGATGGCGCAGTAAACGATATGATGCCAGAACACCGCGCCAGTCGTTTTGATAATCAACGCCTGAACTAAAAAGGTAAGCGGCGCGTAAGGAAAAGGAAAATCGCGGTACGGCACGTCGCCGAGCGATATTCGAAACGAATTTTCCAGAATGTAGCTTAAATCCCAGAGAACTCCGACCCGCGAATTCTGCCAAACAACGACTGCTGCCGTCCCGAAAAAGAAAAGCGCAAAAACAGCCCATTCAAGCCACCACTGAAGTTTCACACTGCCGGGTTTTTGAGGCATTTCTTTTATCTATCTGACAAGCTTAATGCAAAAAACGGCGGAAGAAAATATTTTCTTCCGCCGACAAAATAACAATTTGAATTAATTTAAAAAATTAGCGCTTTTTCTTGTCGTCATTTCTCGTCACCGACGTTAGTTTGACCGGATAGGTCGCAAAATTTTCAACTTCGACTTGGTTTTTGTCGTCAATCCATCTGATTCTGGCGGCGGCGATATAAGTTCCCTCGCCCTTGCCGGTGGCATCGTCAAGATACAATTCGATTACTCCAAACGGATAATCAACCGAACGGTAGCCGCCGCGCAGCTCGGCAAATCTTTCCCAGCGTTCAAACACAATAAACAAACGTCTTTTGCCGTCAACGTTGGATTCACGAACGACATTGAGCGTTCGACCAATTTGATTGTCGAGCGAAAAAGAGCCCAAATCGTTTTTGCGGATTGCGTCGAGAGTTTTGTCCTGACCATTTTGCTGCAGCACCGCGAGATATTGGCGAGCTTGCTCATCCGAAGTTTTGCCATTGATTCTTAAATTAAAAAATGCGGTTGCGACCCTTGGTCCGTTGATACTGATTGCTGATCCGGCGTATTCTTCGCTTCCCTGCGAAGCAGTCTGCGCGCGGGTTATTTGAAGCGAGAAAAGCACGGCGCAAATCGTAATCATCGCCCACAGCAAATTTTGATTTTTAATCATTTCTATTCTCCTTAAACATTTAGCAAGCTATTATTCAAGGATACAAAAATTCAGAAGATAGTTTTGTCTGGTAACGAACGTATTGAACGAATTGAGCGAAAGATTTTAGCTGAAAACTATTGACTCCTGAATAATCAAGGCGTCAGCCACTGCGTTTTGAGTTCACCGCGTTCGCTCCATTTGAAGAGCGAGCGGCGATGTCCGCGAACATCCAGCTCATAAGCATCTATCTCATCAATTGACGAGCGAATAACAGCAAAGTTTTTACGACCTAATTGCTCGCTTTCTTCCAAAGTGGGTTCACGGTCAAACAAAAATTCGGGCAATCCCGACGATGGCGATTCTTTAGGAGTTCCCGGCGCGTCGCCGCAGTAACAGCGCCGCGAAAAAAGCTGCGTGTTGTGCCATTGCGCGTCGGCTAGTTCACCTGTCGTGTGAATTTTCGCTCGCCCGCGAACGCGAAGTTGTAACTTTTGCTCGACATGATAAAAAAGCCACGAAACGCGGTTATCTTTGGCGATTTCGGCAATTTTAGGCGAACGAAAATCAGTATGGCAGATTAAAGTTCGAGATTCCGGGAAGAATTTGCGAAAAACAATTGTGCGTAGTTGAGGCGCACCGTCGAGTCCGATTGTCGCCAGAACGGGCGTATGAAAATCGTCATTGCGGTTGGCGACTCCACGCATTAGCAACTGACAAGCACGTTCCCAAATTTGCGCCGGAGTCACCAAATCAGCGACTTTTGCTAAATCCGACGGTTCGTTTTCAAATCTAGTCATCTTGCTCAAATTTTACACAAAATCAGCGCGTTTAGCCGAGGCCGACAAAACTCTGTTGCTTGCGCCGCAGTTCCGTCCAACTAATCAGCGCGGCATGCGGGACGGTTAACGCCGACAACAAAACCAGATAAGCAGAAGTCCATTCTAAAAGATGCGACAAGCGAATTTGCCAAATCAGGATGATTGAGAGCGAACCAATCAAAGAGAGCAAAGTAAATGGCAGCGCGCGCCGATGATAGTTGCCGATTAAAGTCCAAACATTGTTGAGCGAGAACGGTTTCTCGTGCATTTCGTAAACATTCAAGCGCAAAAGATGCCGCCACGAATGAACGCCGATTAGATAAAAAGTGACAGCAAGAAGCGGTGAGGTTAGCCAAAAGAAAAGCAGCAACCAAATATTTTCCAAAAGAAATAGAGAAAACAGTTTGCGCCGACAACCAATTATGAGCAAAACAATTCCGGCGAGCAAAAACGTCGGCGCAAGCTGCGCAAGAATTTCTACCGTTTGCACACCCGTCTTGCCGGTCAAACCAAGCAGCACCGCAGTGCTTGCCTGCGAATGAAATACGAGCGGCGACGCTAGCACCAAAAGACCGCGCCCCAGCGAGCTTGGAAGCCAATCGGGTTGGCTCTCCCAAACAGCGTCGCCGCTCCCGAAATGCCAAGCTGTTAAAATCAGAAACCCCGACAACGCCAAAGCCGGCGAGAAATACCAAACGGCGACGGTCGCCAGCGCCAAAAACAAATAAACGGAGAGCAAAGAAAACAGCGAGCCTAAACCCTGATTTTGGGTTCTCATGGTTTGCTGCAAAATCCAAAAATCGCAGGCCCCATGCGGCAACCCAAAAACGAGTGCGCTCATCAGCAAAAACCAAGCTCCAAGCGTGTCCGCCAGCTCACCCGCCCAAATTTCTAGCCCAAATCCGACTGACAGAATCGCCCACGGAATCAGATAGAGAATAATTGTTTTCTGTTTGTCTTCGCTCATCTCGTCCAACCAATTTTCTCTGCAAATGTTGCCATCCGGCAATTCCAAATTGCAGTTTCGGCAATGCCCCGACCACCGCCAGATCGTCCCTCCACGAACTTTCGTCGAGCAAAAAGCGAATCAACGCATCGGGCGCCACGCGCTCAAAGAGAGCGGTGAAAATTTCCTGCGCCGCGGCCGGCCGGCGCTCCAGAGCTTCGAGAAAAATCGCGTCCAACAAATTATATTTGTTCGCCGCAACCTTTGTCGGCAGCGTTTCCCCGTCCACAATCGTACGGGCGAGCGCGGCGGTTTGCCGCTGGATGCGATGAAACGCATAGCCGCTCGACGGGCGCGCCGCACCACCCGCAACACCAATTGCGTAAATCCTCGGATGCAACTTCGTCGGCAAAGAGCGGGTCATCATCGGCAATGCGCCTGATTCTTCGGCTTTGATTTCATAGCCCGCGCCAAAATTTTGCTCTAGATATCTCGTTACGGCCAGCAAATGCGTTTCCCACCGAGCCGGGGATGAATTAAAAGCCGTGCTTTCAACCAGCGCTTCGGTTTCCGAATACGGCAAAACGTAGATAAAATTCACACCGTCAATTTGTGCGGTGCGAAAATCCATGATAATTGCAGTTTTGGTGTTAAAAACCGGATGCGGATATTTAACCGTCCAACCAAGAAAAGTTTGATGCAGATGAACCGACGAAACGATTTTCTGATTTTTAACTAAACCGCCGGCGTGCCGCGCGTCGAAAACCAATTGCGCGCGCCATCGTCTGCTATTTGTCGCCACCTCGACTGCGCCGTCGCGCGGCTGGATTTTTTGGACAAATTCACCTAAATGCAAGTTAGTTGCTGTTTTTGGGTCGCGCCAAGGCGAATGAAATTTTTGAAAGAAATGCGGAGCGTAAATTTGCCGGTAAGTGAATTTTTCCGAACTGCGGACGACCAACCGTTTTTCATCGCAGATCCCCCACTCACGCCAAGAATGCTCGACTAGAGATAAGAGCGACGCGGGCAAATCCGCCCAACTGCACCAGCGCTGTTCTTGATCAAAGCTCGTCCGCCCGTCAACCAGAGCGACGCTACCGTCATAACCCGCTTGTTCGAGGTAATGAGCGAGCGATGTTCCGGCGCAACCTGCACCGAGAATCAGAATATCAATCTCAGTCATCGTTCCACCTCCCGCTTTTAAAATGTTGGGCGGCGCGCGCACCCACAGTTTAGTGAAAAAAGACGGTTTGGAAAGCGAGTTAAGTTATTAAACTCCGCTTTCCAAACCCGGTTGTTTTACTTGTCTTAGTAAGTCGCCGCGGTTTGCGCAGGGACAGCCGCTTCTTTTAATCCGTGACGAAGCAGCAATTGTCTGCCGGCTATGAATAACACGATGCCGGGACCGATTTTGTTAATCTGATCGCCAACGTTGTAAATTAGGTGAACCCAATTTAAGTTCGCGTCTCCGAGCAACGCCGGAATCATGTAGCCGAGTGGATAAATTCCCCAACCCGTGATGACAAACAAGGACATCCATTTGACCGCCCATTGTTCTTCCGGTTCGGCGTCCGCCGCCATTTTCTTGACTGTCGTAAACAGAATATAGACGATGCCAAGATAACCCACCGTGGAAATCGCACCCCAGAGCAGACGCGGGCCGACTTGAACACCGTTTGTCGTCAGCATTTGCTCGCCGATAAAGCCCGCGAAAATCATCAATAGGTCAAACAAAATCAGCTTGGTCACAACTCCGCCGATTTTGCGTCCGTTGGCTGCCGCCATTGGAATTTTCGCCACCAGAAGCGGCGTCGTAATCATCCAATCCATGTAGCGAAAACTGATGATGCTCAAGAAAGATTTGCGCGCAACTTCGGCCTGCGAACCGATGTTTTGTGCAAAAAGCGGTAGCGTATCGGCATACAAACCTTTCATATAAAAATAGTGAAAAGCCGCAATCCCGACGATGATCGCTGAAAGCGTTAACGCCGTTCGATACTCCGGCGCGACGCTGTTTCGCTGGGAGATGAAAAAAACAAAAGCCGCGCCCATCGAAATGTACGCGACAAAAAAAGTGAAATTGACGACCATCGGCAAAATGCCTACTTGGTCTGCGGTAAATGCACTTTCTCCGGCAAATGCAAGCATAACCGGATAAAGCATTGAAAATGCAAAAAACATTTTGACCTCCTTGGTTCGTAACGTTGAATTAAATTTGGAAAATCCGTTTGAATCTTGAGAAAATGAAATTGCGAACAGACCTTTCTCAGTCTTTCTTCATGTGCTCATACCACTTTTGTCTTTTGCCGAACAACAATTTTGGTCAAAGACATCTGAATCTTGTTTTTACTATGCTTATTCCAAGTAAAAAAAATTCTGAAGCTATGCCGTGCAAGAACGATTGCGTTCCGTTTAAATAACTTTTGCTCGGATAAGAAAGAACTCCTTAAATTGCTGTTAAGCTAACATAAATAATTCTAATCAGTCAAAGCGAAACCGCTCAAACCGCTCATAGCTGGAGGAAGACTTAGTGCTTATATAGCAAATCCCCAGCAAAAATAAGCTCGCAAGGAGATCAAATAAAGGACACAATTTATTGTTCCTTCATCGCGATCCGCTCAAAACGGGCGCTAAAAAAGTCCTCGGAGATAAACTCTGGGAGGAGTTTAAGGTTTTAACCAAGTGAAAGAAAGGGTCGAATTAGGGTGAAACGTTGTGAGTTCAAGTTTGTCCGCTCGGTTTGAACAACGAAGCTACAATTTCCCGATTATGGCGGCGGTGAACTCAGACGTTTTAGCACTGCCGCCGATATCTTTAGTTCGCACATTGCCCTCGCGGAAAACGTCGAACATCGCCGTTTCGATACGGTCGGCGGCTTCACGCTCCCCAAGATGGCGGAGCATTAATATCGAACTTTGCAAAACAGCCGTCGGATTGGCTAATCCAAGTCCGGCAATGTCTGGCGCAGAACCGTGCACAGCTTCAAAAACCGCTCCTGCTTCGCCGATATTTGCGCCCGGAACGAGTCCCAAACCGCCGATCAATCCGGCGCACAAATCCGACAAAATATCGCCGTACAGATTTTCCATCACCATTACTTCAAATTGTTCTGGGCGCATCACGAGCTGCATACAGGCGTTGTCAACAATTTTGTCTTCGGCTTCGATACTCGGAAATTCCTTCGCCACATTGTAAAAGCATTCGAGAAAAAGCCCGTCGGACAATTTCATAATATTGGCTTTATGGACAGCCGTAACTTTTTTGCGGCCTTCACGAGCGGCAAACTCAAAGGCGTAGCGTGAAATCCGCGTCGAAGCTTTTTCAGTAATGATTTTGATGCTTTCGACCACGCCCGGAACAACTACGTGTTCGAGTCCGGCGTACAAATCTTCGGTGTTTTCGCGAACGATAACCAGATCAAGTTCCGGGTAACGACACGGGATATTTGGCAGCGCGCGCACCGGGCGAACATTTGCATACAAATCGAGAGCTTTGCGCAAACCTACGTTGACGGACGTAAAACCTTTGCCGATTGGAGTCGCAATCGGGCCTTTGAGCGCGATTTTATTGCGCTTTACCGATTCAAGCAATGATTCGGGGAGGGTCGTCCCGTATTTTTCGAGCGCATGTGAACCGGCAATTTGAGATTCCCACTCGACCTCGACTCCTGCCGCTTCGACAATGCTGACAACCGCCGCGACAACTTCCGGCCCGATGCCGTCGCCCGGAATCAATGTGATGTTATGCTTCGCCATTCCTTCTGTTCCACCTGCTGATAATTGAGTATTAAAGATTGCTACAGGGTACATTAACAAATCTGTTTAGTCACTTCATAATACTCGAAATCAATCGCCGGTTAATGAGCTTCCGTCAACAACTGTTTTTTAATTTTTTGAAGTTTATCTGTTCCGTTCAAATCTGCGAATCGTGCGAGAGATTTACCGTGCTAAAAATTCCTCAACCATTATTTTCGTCAATAAAAAAGCCGCTCCGGAGAATTATGGGGCGGCAGAAGAAACCCGACTTTTACTGTGAATCTAATAATTTACGAACACAAGCGAGAACCTGGATTGCACTGAAAAGCGAATTGATCAAAACAGCTGTTTATTAAGATTTGTCCGGTAACTAACAGACCTGGCCTCTTGAGATTGGTTAAATCGAAGTTGGTTCAAACAAATTGGGTCATCCTGTTTGGAGCTTGGCGATACGAAACGGCTAAGCTCTTTTTTTTGCGCTGGCCGAATCAAATAATCGCTGCGAATAATTAGAATAAACGGGATGAATTTAGACCAGACAGTAAATGTTCGAATGAACTGCGGCGGGCAATGAAATCTCATGTTTTTTCAATATTTCATTGCCAAGTTTGATGTAGCCTTTGACGGCCAGCTGGTCTGACAATTCTTGAATGGCCGTATCTCGCTTTGAAAGGGCTAGCATTAAGGCTCTGTTTTCTTTCTTTAAAATTTCAAATTCAGTTAGAGAGTAGTTCATATTTTTGAGGATTTGAGAGGATTGAAATCAATTTCACCGGCAAACTTATCGGCGCGTTTGGAGAAAAACTTGAGGAAAAAGACGGCGCCAATTTCGTAAACAAAACTCTTTAAGACAGGAACGATGCGCTAAAACGAAGTTTTGGCGCAAGCTGTGATTGATAAATAAATAAGCTCGTTTATCTTTGTCCGAAAACGCAACGCATTGCAGGCTCATCGCCCGTCCGCTTTACGTTCTGCCTGATACTTTTGCTAAACTTTGTGGTGAGAACCAAATCAGCCCTAAGTCGAGCTGTTTTAGCAGGACTTCGCAAGCCTGAATTCGGCATTGCGTTGCTGCGCATCTAATTGAATAGCACAAACGCAGCTGGAATAAAAACTTTTTTCGATGAATTTTGTAGGACAACAAGAATTTGATGTTTTAATCATCGGCGGCGGCGTCATCGGTTTGAGCATCGCTCGGATGCTCAAAAAAAACGGCGTTGAGCGCATTGCGATTGTCGAAAAAAACGCCGGTTGCGGCATGGAGGCGTCATCTGCTGCTGCCGGAATGCTGGCTCCGCAGGCCGAAACCGATCAAGCCGACGATTTTTTACGTCTTTGCCAGGAAAGCCGCAATCTCTACCCCAATTTTGCCGCCGAACTTTTTGACGAAACCGGGATTGATATCGAATTAGAACAGACAGGCGCGCTTCTCCTCTCGTTTTTTGAGGCCGATCTAATCAAAAGCGAAAACCGTTTTGCCTGGCAGAAAGCTGCGAATCTGCCAATCGAAAAACTGTCAGTCAAAGATGTCTTAAAACTTGAGCCGAATATTTCAAAGAAGGTTTTAGGCGCTCTCCGCTTTCCGCTTGATTGGCAAATCGAAAATCGCTTGCTGGTTTCGGCGCTGCTTCAGACGCAAAAAGTTGTTAATCATTGTCGTGACGAAATTAAAGCACTGGCGTTTGACGGCGACAAACATTGGAGTGCCAAAGGCTTGACCGGAGAATATCGGGCGCCTGTTGTTATCGTTGCCTCCGGCGCTTGGACTTCGCTCATTAAATTCCCGGCAGAGTTTAAAAGTGATATCGAAATTACGCCGATTCGCGGTCAAATGATGAGCTTTCAATCTTCTGATAAACTGCTTGGTCACGTTGTTCATACTTCGAGCGGATATCTAGTGCCGCGCCGGGATAACCGGATTCTGGTTGGCACGACGGTTGAGAACGTGGGTTTTAGCGACGTGACGGGAAGCGCGGCAATGAATCATTTGCTCGAAACAAAGGAGACAGTTTTGCCGAACCGCAACAGCGATTACGTCGAACACTGGTTTAATTTCCGGCCAAAATCGCCGGACGGATTGCCATTACTAGGCGAGTTTCCTGAAAATTCAGGCCTGTATTTCGCCACCGGACATTATCGCAACGGCATTCTGCTTGCGCCCGTGACGGCAAAATTAATCGCTGACAAAATTACCAAAAACGCTGATTCGCCTTTTCTCAAGATTTTTAGTCCAAGCCGTTTTGTCAATCATTCGTAAATTATGCGCTTGCTTTTATTATTGTTCTTATTTATTTCGATTTTTTCGACTAACCTGGCGGCGCAAGCCCGTCGAATTCCGCCCGCGCGCCCTGCCGCCGCGTCGCCTAACACAGACAAAACCGCTGATAATTCAAACACTGCTTCTTCTGCGCAGCCGGTTATCGTCGAGGGAAAAACAGCGGCGCAAATGTACGAGGACGCCAGAACCTACGCAAAGCGCAAATTTGACGAATTTATCGCTCAGAAAACTCCGTACAGCGAAGAACTGCGTGAGCGAACACAGCTCGAAGGCAAACAACTCGCGGCCAAATACGCCGCACAGCTTCAAACTCAAAACCTGAGCGGCGAAGACTTTTATTATCTGGGTTCGCTGCATATCCTCGCCGAAAACACGGACGGTTCGGACGAAGCATTTAAGAAATATCTCGCAGGCCAGGATTTAAATCCGGAGAAATCGCAAACGGCACGGGCCTTTGTCGTCGTTTCCGCCGCCAGAAAAAAAGATTTTCCGGTTGCCGAGAATGCTCTCGGCAAATATTTAAAGAACGTTCCGGTTGTTTTGCGCGAGCGCATTTTGGTTGAAAACGAGTTAGCGCAGCAATATTTTGCGGCGAAAAATTATCAATCGGCGGCCGCTCACGCCGATGCCGCCGTGACGGCCGGATTGGCGGGCATCAAAAACGCTTCGGTTGAACCGCAACTGCTCGAAATTTTTTCCGAAGCCGGTTTTACTCTTTTCCAGATTTATGCCGCAGATAAACAAAATATCAAAGCGGCGGCAACGCTCGAAATTCTGCGGAGCGCGGGCGCAACCGCCCAATCCACCGGTTTATACACTCAAGCCATCGGCAAACAGGTTACTTTTTTAATTGAAACGGGGCGCAAACCGGAAGCGATGCAGCTTTTTAAAGGAGCGCAAGTCGCTGTCGGAACCGATTTTCACGATCCAGCGCTGCGGGCGCAGGTAACCGGTTTTTTAAAAAATCGCGAAGGGCAATACAAGATTTGGGGCGAAGCCGCGCCGGAAATCGAAGTTGATAAATGGGTTGCCGACCAAAATGCCGATGAGTCGGCGGGTCGCTCGCTCTCGCAAATGCGCGGCGAAGTCGTTTTACTGGATTTTTGGGCGACTTGGTGCAAGCCGTGTTTTGCCTCGTTTCCGGAATTGACCGAATGGTACGAAACCTATGCCAATCAAGGGTTAAATATCGTCGGAATGACGCGTTATTACGGATTTGCGGGCGGGGTTGGAGCGGACGAAAACGGCGAATTTGCTTTTCTCCAAAAATTCAAACGGACAGAGCGTTTGCCGTACCCGTTCGCAGTTGCCAAAAATCTCAAAAATTACGATAACTACGGTGTTTTCGCTTTGCCGACAATTGTTTTAATAGATAAAAAAGGCGTTGTGCGTTATGTTGATACCGGCATCAGAAACGAAAAGGAAGTGGAAAAGATAATTCAAAAACTTTTGGCCGAAAATTAAAATCGAGCGCGGATAGAGATGTCTGCCATTTGTCTTTCCTTTGCCAGCTGACCCGCATCAGCGTTAGAATTCAGGTTTGTTAATTATTGAATTATAAAAAAATCTTTTGGAGCTTTTAATGCGTTATTACGAAAATATCTTAGGTCTGATCGGAAACACTCCGCTCGTTAAAATCAGCAAATTAAACAAAGAATACGACATTAAAGCTAACATTTTCGCCAAGATGGAATCGCTTAACCCGGGTTATTCGGTCAAAGATCGAATTGGAACGGCGATGATCGAAGCCGCCGAACGCGAAGGCACTTTGCAGCCGGGCGGAACAATTATCGAGGCGACGTCGGGCAACACCGGCATCGGTCTGGCTCTGGCAGCGGCGGTCAAAGGCTACAAATGCATTTTTATCATGACCGAAAAGGTTTCGACCGAGAAGGTTAAATATCTCAAATCTCTCGGAGCGGACGTTGTTATCTGTCCGGTAACAGCCAAAAAAGGCTCGCCCGATCATTATTTAACGACCGCGCAGCGGATCGCCGGGGAAACTCCCAATTCGTTTTATCCGGATCAATTTAACAACATCCCGAACCGCGAAGCGCATTACAAAACCACCGGACCGGAAATCTGGCGCGACACCGACGGCAAGGTGACGCACTTTGTCGCTTCGGTCGGAACGGGCGGAACGATTTCCGGCGCGGGGCGGTTTTTGAAAGAACAAAATCCGAACATTCGCATTATCCAGGCCGATCCGCTCGGTTCTATTTTTAAACAATTTAAGGAATCCGGCTCAATGCCCGAAGGCTCGCCTTATCTCGTCGAAGGCATCGGGCAATCCGATATGATTCCGACGACTTACGAACCAAAAATCGTGGACGAGGTTATCAACGTCAACGACCGCGAATCCTTTGAGCTGTCGCGTCAATTATCGCGCACCGAAGGCATCTTTTGCGGCGGTTCGACCGGCACGAATTTTGGCGCGGCTCTGCGCGTTGCCAGGGATTTGGATGAAAACGGATTGGTTGTGTTTATCGTCTGCGATACGGGCGAGCATTATCTGACCAAACATCATTCGGACGAATGGCTGAAGGAAAAACAACTGCTCGAACCGCAGCGCATGACGGCCGGACTGTTGACCGAAACCAAAGGTTTAGGCTCGCCGCGCAAACTGCTGTGGGTCGAACCCATTCATACAATTGCCGATGCAATCAAAATAATGAATGAACATTCGGTCACCCAGCTTCCCGTTTTGGAAGAAGGTAAATCAGTCGGTTCGCTCAAAGAATCGCGAGTTTTGGCGAGACTTCTGGAAAACCGTGATTTAATGACCGCGCCCGTCAGCGAAGTAATGGAAGCGAGCTTTCCCGTGGTCGAAGAACACATTTCGCTCTCTGAGGTTTCGCAAAAACTCCATGATTCGCCCGCTGTCCTGGTCGAAGAATATAAACGCATTATCGGTATCATCACACGCGCGGATGTCCTGGACGTGCCGCGCTGATTTGACAAATTTTGCTGCCAGCGATGAGACTATTGATGCGCAATTTTTAGCTTTAAGTTAAGAAGGTAAAACACTTTGAGAGTTGCTATTCTTTCAGCCGAAGCCGTTCCCTATTCCAAAACCGGCGGGCTCGGCGATGTTGCCGGAGCACTGCCGAAGGCTCTGAAGAGCCAGGGTGCGGACGCGTTTTTAATCACGCCGTGTTACTGGCAAACAAAAGGTGATTTGCTGCGCCAGCGCGTCATTGACGATTTGGAAGTTGAGTGGCGCGGCGGCATTGAGCGGTGCGGCGCCTTTTACAGCGAAGCAAGCGGCGCGCCGACTTTTTTGCTTGACTCGCCGCGCTTTTTCCACCGCGATTCGATTTACGGCTATCGTGAGGATTACGAGCGTTTTGCGTTTTTCTCGACGGCGGCTCTCGCCCTTTTGAAACGTTTGGGAACACCGCCCGACATCGTTCATTTGAACGACTGGCACACCGGTTTTGCTGCGGTTGAAATTGCCAACCGGCGACGTTGGGACGGATTTTTCTCAAACGTTCACACGGTTTTTTCGATTCACAACCTGGCCTATCAGGGCGTTTTCGACCGCGAGGAATTGTGGAAACTAGGCTACGGCGAGGAATGGCAGACAAATGCGTTTTTAGCTAACGGCGCGGCAAACACGATGAAGGCCGGGCTGACCGCTGCAGACTATTTATCAACAGTGTCGCGCCGTTATTCCTACGAAACGCAAACATCCGAACAGGGATACGGGCTGGACTGGCTGCTCCGCGAACGACGCAACCGTTATTACGGAATAACAAACGGCGTAGATTACGAAGAATGGAATCCGGCAACCGACAAACACACAGCGGCGCATTTTGATTCAAACAATCTCGACGGCAAGCGAATGTGCAAGCATGATTTGCTGCGAACGTTCGGACTGCCTCAGAATTTGGAGCGCCCGGTTTTCGGCTGGATTTCGCGCCTGACACCGCAAAAAGGTTTTGATCTATTAAAAACGGTGGCTTTTGAAATCGTGATGAGCGGCTCATACTTTGTGGCGTTGGGTTCGGGAGCGCCGGAATATGAAAACTTTTTGCAGGCTCTGCGCGATTATGCCCCGTATCAAGTCGGTGTTTACAAAGGCTATAACGAACCACTGGCGCATAAAATCGAAGCGGGCGCGGATCTGTTTTTGATGCCTTCGCATTTTGAGCCGTGCGGTCTAAATCAAATGTACAGTCTGCGTTACGGAACCGTTCCGATTGTTCGCGCGACCGGCGGTTTGGACGACACTGTGCAGGAATTTGATCTGGCTTCCGGAACCGGCAACGGGTTTAAATTTCAAAATTACAGCGCGCATGAATTCCTCGACAAAATTTACGAAGCGCTTTATGCCTACGCCGAACCGGATGGCTGGCGTAAAATTCAGCAAAACGGAATGCGCGTTAATAACTCGTGGGAAAGCGCGGCGTATAATTATTTGCAGCTTTATCGAATGGCAGCAAACGGTTAAAGCAATGGTTTGAGGGCGGTTATCAATGGATTTAGCGAATAAAATCGTGCTTGTCACCGGCGCGACTGCCGGAATCGGTTTGGAAACTGCGCGGGGAATCGCGAAAACCGGCGCGACCACGGTTATCGTCGGGCGCGACAAAGGCAAATGCGAAAAGGTTGTGGGCGAGCTGCGAGCCAGCGCGCGCAGCGAGAAAATAGAATATCTCGTTGCAGATTTGTTTTCATTGGCTGCGATTCGCCGACTGGCAGCAGATTTTCAGAGCAAATATTCGCGGCTCGATGTTTTGGTCAACAATGCCGGCGCTGTTTTCGACAAGCGCGAAACCACGGTTGACGGGTTTGAGAAAACTTTCGCGCTTAATCATCTGTCGTATTTTTTGCTGACAAATTTATTGCTCGACCTGATTAAACAAAGCTCGCCCGCGCGGATTGTTTCGGTCAGTTCCGCCGCGCATAGTTACACGAGGAGCATTGATTTTGACGATTTGCAGTTTGAACGTAAACGATTTAGCGCGATGGGCGTTTACGCGCAGTCAAAGCTGCTGAATATTTTGTTTACCAACGAATTGGCGCGACGGCTCGAAGGCTCGAATGTGACGTCAAACTGCCTGCATCCGGGCGTCGTGGCATCAAATTTTGCCGACAACACCGGCGGCATTTTAAAAGCCGCGGCTTGGCTCTTTAAAAATACATTTGCGATTACGCCGGTTAAGGGCGCGGAAACGTCCGTTTATCTGGCGACTTCGCCGGAAGTTGAAAATGTGACGGGAAAATATTTCGACAATAAACGCGAGATACCGTCGAGCAAAATTTCCTATGATGTAGAAATGCAAAAACATTTGTGGGAAGCGAGCGAACAGGCTGTCGGTCAAAAATTTTAAGATGTTGGACAAATGAATTTAGGATTTGAAGTTGATGAAGATATTCGGCTGACTCTGCCGATGCCGCATGATGCCGCAGAAATCACCGGACTTGTCCGCGAAAATCTCGAATATCTGAAGGTTTGGATGCCCTGGGCAAAGAATGATTACTCGCTCGAATCGGCAAATTTCTATATCAGCGACAACTTTCAGCAGCTAATAGACGGGACGGGTTTTGCCAACAGCATCGTTTATCAAGAGAAAATTTGCGGGCAAATCGGTTTTCATCAGCTGGATTCAAACAACAAATCCGTTAAAATGGGTTATTGGATTGCGGCAAATTTGCAAGGCCGCGGAATTGTGACAAAATGTTGCCGCGCTTTTATTGATTACGGTTTTAACGAGTTGAATTTAAACCGGATTCAAATTAACTGCAACGTCGAAAACACCAGAAGCCGCCGGATACCAGAACGGCTGGGTTTCGCGCTTGAAGGAATCGAGCGCCAAGCCGAGAAACTTCAAAACGGTTTCGGCGATTGGGCGGTTTACGCGATGCTCAAACAGGATTGGAAAACGCAGTCAACAGTTATCAGTCAACAGTCAACAAAATAACTGATAACTGATAACTGATAACTGATAAATGGTAATTGTAATTATCGGCGCTCAATGGGGCGACGAAGGAAAAGGAAAAATCGTAGATTTATTGGCCGACCGATTTGACGTTGTGACGCGTTATCAGGGCGGTCACAACGCCGGACATTCGGTTTACGTCGGCGACCGCGCTTTTGTCCTGCGGCTCCTGCCGTCAGGCATTATTCACCCCGACAAAATCTGCGTGCTCGGCAACGGGATGGTGATTGATCCGAAAGCGTTTTTCGGCGAAGTTGACGAGCTGCTGGCGCAGGGCGTTTCGGTTACGCCGGAGCGAGTTAAAATCAGCGCCCGGGCGCATCTGATTCTGCCGTATCATCGAGCTCTCGATCACACTTCGGAAGAGCGTTTGGGAAATGAAAAAGTCGGCACAACGCTGCGCGGCATCGGCCCCGCTTACGAAGACAAAGTCGGGCGACGCGGAATCCGCGTGGCGGACGCGCTCGATAAAGATTTGCTCAAATCGCGCATTGAACGCGGACTCGAAGAAGCCAATCGCGTGATTGTTCTCTATGGCCGGGAGCCGCTTCGCTCTGATGAGATTTTTGAGGAAATTTCGACTCTGGCCGAACGAATGCGCCCGTTTGTTACTGATACGACCAGATTTTTAAATCAGGCAATAAAATCGGGCAAACGGATTTTGCTCGAAGGCGCGCAGGCGACGCTTCTCGATATTGATCACGGAACATATCCGTTTGTCACCAGCTCGAACCCGACGGCGGGCGGCGCGGCGGTCGGTGCCGGGATTCCGCCGCACAAAATTTCCGGAGTTTTGGGAATTGTCCGCACCTACACGACGCGCGTCGGCGAAGGCCCGTTTCCAACCGAAATGCTCGACGCCGAAGAAACGATGGCAAATTTGATCCGCGAGCGCGGCAACGAATATGGTTCGGTCACGCGCCGCCCGCGCCGCTGCGGCTGGTTTGACGCCGTGGCAACGCGCTACGCCGCCGAACTCAACGGTTTTCATTCGGTGGCGCTGACAAAATTAGACGTTCTGGACGCGCTCGAAGAAATCAAGGTTTGCACTGGCTATCGTCTGGACGGGCAAACGATTGACTACTTCCCCGCCGTCGCGTCCGAACTCAGACGGATCGAGCCGATTTACGAAACTCTGCCGGGCTGGAAAACTTCAACCGTCGGCATTACTCGAATCGAAGATTTGCCCGAAAACGCGCGCGGCTACGTTGAATTCCTGTCCAGCTCGATTGATACCGAAATCGGTTTGATCTCAACCGGGCCGGAACGCGATCAAACAATTATTTGTCAAAATACCGTGATGGAGAACTGGTTTAAAGCCTGATATTTTCGCGTGAATACTTGCACAAAGTATTAGCAATGTGTAAAATCAAAAATTCGGTTGGCGATCTCGTGCCGACACGCCGACCGACAAAGTGTGAGCCTATAGCTCAGTCGGTAGAGCAACTGGCTTTTAACCAGTGGGTCGTAGGTTCAAGTCCTACTGGGCTCACCAAAAACTTCAATTAAATGAATAAGTTAGAGACGCGTAAGAAGCGTCTCTTTTCTTTTGTTCTCAAAATGACGCTTTCAATGACGCTTTCGAGTGCAAAAGAAAAACTAGATCAGAAAATTTCGTTTCTAGTTAGTTAAAAGTCACAAGCTATTTTCCAGCAACACATATCGTTTTAGCTATTTCGCAATAGCTGCATTTTTCAAACTACGCTTTTTCTGTGGTTTTGTGGTCTCCACAACCTTCGCGTTTTCTTGCGTTCCAGCGCTCTCCAACGCATCTTTGCTATCGTCTGCTTGGTTTGCATCAGCTTTTTTTAAAGCTTTCTCCAAAGTTTCAGCAATAGCAATTGCAGTATTATTAGACTTCTGAACTGCTTTCTCTGCGATTGCTTGCATCTCCACAGAGTATGCTTTTGATTTAAGTTGACGATTTAACTTTCGTTTTCGCTCGCGTAAATCTTTAACGAGCGCATCAGCCAAAACTTTGAGCGCATCAGCTTCGATTGATTGCTTTTCAAATCGCTTGATTAACTCTTGCGATTTGGTGCGTTCAATTAAACCATCTGTGGTTGTCCAAGCGTAATAACTCCAATTTGAAGCTTGATTAGTATCTTGTTGGAGTTGCAAAGCATTTGCTAACTCAACGTCCAATTCTGCGAGTTGAGTCAAAAGCGAAGTGTTTGCAGACGTGTCTTGCACATCTGTTTCGTGTGTGTTCATAGCTTGTTTTCACTTTCAAAGAGCTTAAAATTAGTTGCTTGTTAAGCAACAACGACAATATAGCATCTCTAGTTTTATAGTGCAACTAAACGTGCTATACCATTTGTAAGAGCTAACAAAGTGAGCTATAAACTAAGTGTGTCTCATTCGAGTATTAAAGTTGACGTTAATTCACATCTTGCTGGTCGTTCGCTTTACTGGTTAGCGAAAACTGCTGGCTTACCGTATTACACTGTTCACAAAATTGCTAACAACAAAACCTACGGTATTAGCTTCGCAGTTCTCGAAAAACTTTGTGATGCGCTAGAACGCCAGCCGTGTGATTTAATAGTTAGAGCATTAACCGAAGAACAAACGAGCGATTAAAGCGTTGATATGGCGAAGATTGAAGATTTGATTGTGGAGATAAGCAATGAACGTCTCCGAGCGGAGATTTCTGCTGAAGTTCAAAAATTAAAATCAGAAAAGAAGTTCGGGCTGGTGTTTGAAAACCACGTCCCTGAATTGAGTTATCTGTACGGCGTTCCAATCAAAGTTGGCGCGAGCGTTGTTAAACGCGGCGCAAAAGGTTCTGACGTTTTCCGAGTGACTGCTATCAACTCTGATGGAGTAACGATTGCGCGAGAAGCTGACAACACAAGCGAAACGCTTAATGCGAACGAATTAACCGTTGTCAAACGCTTTGGCGAAGCGATTTATCCGGCACTCATTCCAGTTGAGGGCGTAACGAAAAATCCAGAAAAGCCGTATCACACAATTATCAACTCGGACAATTACCACGCGCTTCAGTTACTGCTTTACTGTTACGAAGGCAAGTTTGACGTTATTTACCTTGACCCGCCATATAACACGGGCGCGAGAGATTGGAAGTACAATAACGATTATGTTGATGTAGTTGACCGATGGCGGCATAGCAAATGGCTGTCAATGATGAAAAAGCGATTATCTTTAGCAAAAAGGCTGATTAAGCCCGATGGAGTTATGATTATCACTATTGACGATAATGAGCTTTTTAATCTTGGTCTTTTGATTGATGAAGTTTTTGAAGGTTGGCTAAAATACGTTATTACGATTGAACATAATAAACGCGGAAGGCGCGGCATCAACTTCGCTAAAACAAATGAATACGCGCTATTTTTCACTGCTGCAACCGAAGAAGTTATACAAGGCGAAAAATCTGAAACCTTATTTGGCGGTGAAAGTCGTAACTTACGAAGAACTGGAAGCGGCTCTAAACGCCACGAAAGATGGCGAAAGTTTTATCCGATTTATGTTAATGAAAAAACTTTAGAAGTTGTTAAAGCAGGTGATTCAATACCGTTGAATGAGCAATGGAAGCACGAACGCGATGGTGATTTAATTACCGTTTTTCCAATTGATGAAGAGGGCAAAGAAAAAAATTGGCACTATGGTTTAGCACGAACGCGAGAATCAATTGCTCAAAAACAGTTATACGCCAAAAAACAAAAATACGGTATTCAAGTTTATTACACTCTTCGCACAAAAGAATCGAAACGCTTGAAGACTGTTTGGAGTAAGCCAACGTTGGACGCAAGCACACACGGCAGCGAACTTCTCTATAAAATTTTAGGCGACTCCACAAAATTTGATTACCCAAAGTCGCTCTATGCAGTTGAAGATTGCCTAAAAGCTGTTTGCGATAACAGACCAAACGCTTTGGTTTTGGACTTCTTTGCAGGTTCGGGAACAACGCTTCACGCGACGGCGTTGCTAAATACCGAAGATGGCGGCAATCGTCGCTGTGTTTTAGTGACAAATAACGAAGTTGACGAGAAAACAGCGAAGCAGTTAAACAAAGCTGGATTTTACGCCGGTGATGTTGAATTTGAGCAACAAGGCATTTGCGAATCAGTGACTTCGCCCCGATGCAAATATGTTATCAACGGACAGCGCGACGATGGAACGCAGTTACAAGGTAAATACATTAACGGACGCGATTTGAAAAAAGGATTTGACGAAAATCTTGCTTATTTCAAACTCGACTTTCTTGACCCAAACGATGTTGCATTTGGCGTAAAGTTTGAATCTGTTTTGCCGATTCTTTGGTTGATGGCTGGCGCGAAAGGTAGTCTGGCAATGGCAAGCGATTCACAACCATTTTATCTACCGATTGAATCGCCGTTCGCTGTTTTGCTCAAAGAAAGTTACTTTGAAGAATTTAAGCAAGCTGTCAGCGAACGTTCAGACCTGACACATATTTTTCTCATTACCGATTCTGAATCAGCGTTTCGTGAGATGTCAGCAGAGCTTGGCAGTAGATGCGAGATGATAATGCTTTATAAGAATTACTTAGACAATTTTCGTCTGAACATTGACCGAAACGCATGAGATTTGAATTAAAAGATTTTCAAGAAACTGCGGTTAAAAAACTGCTCAAAGACGTTCGTAGAGCGAAAAGTGAAGCCGCTGATGGCGAACTGCAAGCGATAATTCTTAGCTCTCCGACTGGTTCGGGCAAAACCGTTACTGTCACTGCGTTGATGGAAATCATCTTACGCGGCGACGAGACTAGCAACGGCGACCCTAAAGCTGTTTTCTTGTGGGTATCGGATTCGCCAGAACTTAACGAGCAAAGCCGTAACAAATTGCTGCAAGCGTCTAGTATTTTCAAACCGAACGATTTGCAAATTATTGACGCAACCTTTGACCAAGAGCGTTTCACATCAGGCAAGGTCTATTTTCTGAACACGCAAAAACTTGGCAAAGATAAATCGCTTGTGGTTAAAGGCGACAAACGCACTTTTACAATTTGGGAAACCATACGCAACACTCAAGCGGCAGAGCCGACGCGCCTTTTCGTTGTGATTGACGAAGCGCATAAAGGTATGGCTGAAAATCCTCAAGCGCGTAACTTAGCTAATTCAATCGTGCAAAAGTTTATTAAAGGTTCTGATGGCGAACTTCCACCGATAAATTTAATCGTTGGAATGAGTGCGACGCCAGAGCGTTTTTTGAACTTACTCGACAGCCGACGTATATCGCGCCGTACGGAGATTGACGCTGCCGACGTTCGCGCATCGGGATTGCTTAAAGATTCAATCATTGTGCGCATTCCCGACGAAGAACAGCCTTCGGATTGGAGTTTGCTTCGCGCCGCAACGGAAAGTTGGAAACGCTTTAGTGATGAATGGCAACATTACGCCGACGCGCAAAAGGTTGATGCTCTCGTTAAGCCCATTCTGGTCGTGCAAGTCGAAGATGGCGACCAAAAGAAGCTAACTAAAACGGACTTGCAGACAACTCTGGAAACAATCGAAGCCGTCACCGGACGTTTTAACGATGATGAAATCGTTCATTGCTTTCAAGAAGATTCTCTGCTTGAGATTGCTGGTTATAAAATCAAGAAAGCCGAAGCGTCAAAGATTCAAGATAATCACAACATCAAAATCGTTTTGTTCAAAATGAGTTTAACGACAGGTTGGGATTGTCCTCGCGCCGAAGTGATGATGTCGTTTCGCACGGCTAAAGACCATACGTTAATCGCTCAACTCGTCGGGCGTATGGTTCGCACTCCGTTAGCTAGACGCATTGAAAGCAGCGAAGTTCTTAACTCTGTTTCGCTTTATCTGCCTTACTACGATAAAGCCGGACTGCAAAGCGTTGTTGAAAAACTAAGCAAGCCAGACCCCGAAGTAAATCTTGGCATTGAAGTTAAAATCGGTAGCGAAACGATTGAGCTAAAGAAAGATCCAACCAAGCAGGAACTTTTCGATGTTCTTAGCGAATTGCCAAGCTACACGATTGAACGCATAACGAAAGCGACGAAAGTTGTTCGTCTTATCAAGCTCGCTCGACAATTAAACCTTGACAAGATTGATAAAGACGCTTGGGATGCGGCGAAAGACTTGGTTGTGAACACGTTGCAAACCGAAGCGGAACGATTACGCAAAGATTCGAGTTTTGCCGCTGCCATCAACGAAAAACAGGAAATTTCTATTCGCGCTTTAACATTCGATTACGGTGAATTAAAGATGAACGACGGCGTTAAAGAAACAATACAAGCAACGCCCGACAACATCGAAGAACTGTTTGATTGGTGCGGCAAACAGTTAGGCGAAGGCTTGCAAATGGAGTATTGGCGCAAAACTAGCGACCCAAATCTTAACGATCCGCTTAAAGCGAAAATTGAACTTTTCCTAGTTCTGCAAGACGATAAGGCGCGAAAGAACTTGGAAGAAGTTTGCGGACAGCGTTTGCAAGAATTGTTCACCAAGCATAGCCACGAAATACGTAAGCTGCCAACATCGGCGAATGAAAAATATCGAAAGATTCGCCAGCAAGCTAAAGACCCTGAACCGTTTACTTTAATTTATCCTGATTCGATTCAAGATAAGAAGGGTAAAACAAAGTACAAACATCATCTTTACGTTGACGAAAACGGTGAGTATCAAGCTGAACTTAATGAATGGGAACAAACTGTTCTTAATGAAGAAATGGCAAAACCAAACTTTATTGGTTGGCTAAGAAACATACCACGCAAGCAATGGGCTTTGTGTGCAACTTACAGAAAAGATGGCGAAATAAAAGGTATGTATCCGGATTTTTTCATTTTTAGAAAAGTCGGTGAAAGAATCGTCGTTGATATGCTCGAACCGCATACAACTTCGCTGGCTGATGCGTCGTACAAAGCCGTTGGTCTTGCTGAATTCGCAGATAAACACGGCGAGTTCTTTGGACGAATCGAGTTGATTAACAAAGTAAATGATTCACTAAAACGCTTGAATATGTGCGATGAAGCAATGCGTGAAAAAGTGAAGAAGATAACTTCAAACGACCAGCTAAACTACCTTTTCGATGAAGTTTAATTTGATTGGGTTTTGTCAAGCTTGTATCAAGAAGAAGTGAGAGTTGCACAAATGACACGAATTTGCATATAAGATACAATAGGAGACACTGATTGATGGCAAAAAATAGCATCGGACTCTCAACGCATACAATCGCAGTTAAAGATTTGGCTAATTCTGCTGATAAACCGTTGCTTTCAGATTTCGATAGAGGTGCTGATCTGCTTGCGTTGATTGAAACATATCTTAATAAGTTAAAAAGCCAAGTTTCAAGCGATGGCGCCCGAAAAAAGGCTTTTCGGGTTAGGGATGTCATTCGAGATGACAAAGCGAGATATGTTAAAGGAATTATAGAATCGGGCGAATATGGTTCTAATCAAGACATCGTTAATACCAAAACTGGTGCTAAATCTTATAGAACGAAAACCGATGACGCCCTGCTAGTTCCATTTTATTTTTTATTTCATTTGCCTAAAGATAAGCACAAAGGGATTTTAGTTCTTCAAACTTTCAGACAACATGGGGTATATGGCGCACTAGCAGAATGGCTCAATCTGTGTTTCAAAGGTGGGTATGAAAACCGATTCCGACTTGACCATTTACAAATGAGCAACACGAATTTGTTGAACAAAATACTTGATAATTCGCGCGTTAAAGAAATTAGTTTGATAAGGCACGAATGGCCTGATGATATTGCAAACAGCGTTGGAAGCAACTCTAACGAGCAAAAAGGCAAATTAGTCGTTTCGATTACAGCCGGTTACAGAGGTAGCTTAGGTGTAAGAGAGCGAATCAAAAAGATGTTTAGCGGACAACTACCGCCCAATCAAGTTGTGGAATTGGATTACATCGAACCTGATGCAGTGAGCGTCAAATTAGAATACAACGGGAAAATTCGCACGATAACTTACAGCGACAATGTTGATTTACGCTCATTATTTGACATAACCGACGATGTGAAGTTGGGTGCAGACAATTTCCCTGAATTCGACAGCATTGATAGCGTTGCCCAAAAGGTTTTAGAAGATATAGCGTTGGAATATTATGAGGGAAACGTAAGGTAATGTTTAGCAAAATAAACTGTTTGGAAATAATCAAAGAGCATTTGCAAACGCTAAGAAGCCATAACACGGGGCAAGTGCTTTTGTGGGATATTTCCTTGTTTTATGTTTTGCCTTTGCTTGGAATTTTGCTGGCAATATATTTCGCGCCAAGCGAAGCTCTGGCTAACGTTTTAATTACTTCTTTATCGGTTTTCGCTGCATTATTGTTCAACTTACTTTTATTAACCCTTGATACGATTCGCAAGCAAAAAGAGTCAGATGTAAAAGACAATATCTTATTGAAATTGCTTAAAGAAACCTACTCGAATATTGCTTACGCTACGCTGGTGGCGCTCGTTGCAATCTGCTTTTTAATGATTCCTTACTTTGTGCAACTGAAAGATCACCCAAGATTACAGGTTATTGTTTGGTCAACAATCTATTATTTAATTATCAATTTTATGCTAACTCTCGCTATGATTCTAAAGAGAATGAATGTTATTTTGAGCAACGTAATGAAAGACTAACATCGTAGGAACCGCAATAACAATCACTTAGTTGTATTAGTCACGGTTCAATCATTTAAAGGTTTTTGCAAGCTTTTCATTTAGTTCAAGCTCATCATCAATCAGTACTTCAACATTGATACCGATAAAACGTGCATAACGCAGTAAAATAATCAAAGACGGAATACGAACGCCGCGCTCGAACGCTGAAATTTCTGCTTGCGTTAGCTCATTTGTAAAGTCAAGAAAACGAATCCTGCTGTTTTGATGTAGCTCAAGATGTTTGCGAATCGCTAGCAGTTTTTCGTCTAACCTGCTTGCTTTGCATGTGCAGCATAAGATTAGATAATCTTAGTTATGGTTTTGAATGTTAGTCTCGCTCATAGAGCGTTTAGAAGCTCGCTAAGCATAAAATAAACAATATTATTAGCTGTGTGTTGCTTGATAAATTTTGCAATGCTTTGGAGTACGAATCTCGTGATATAATCGTTAGAGAACAGGTCAATCAAAGTGAGGGAAACTAACAGCCTTAACTAAATATGGAAGAAGAAAAAGAAAAATTTGAGAAAGTCATCGGAAGTTGTCGAGTTGTCTATCAAGTTGATACATCAGACCCAATGATTACTGAATTCGATATTCTCGTTTATGATGTAAACGATGCCGAATACAAAGAAATTCTTGCAAACGAAAAATTTATACTTAGACAAGGAGATTCTCATAAACTCTTTGAAGATTTTCTTGGAACACTAAGATGTCACGGTAAAACTTAATCTTACAGATTAAGCTTTTATTCAGCATCAATAAGATTACTAGCTTTCGTACTCATTCAAACTTTCGCTACCACTTTCAACGTTTATTGAAACCACAAAGATTGAGCTAAACGCGCTAATGCGCTCTTGTACGTACCGTGCGAGCTAATCGTTAGAGTTAAAGCATACACAATGCTTTCAGCATTCACTTGATTCTGATAGGTTAAAGCCCAGCTTAGATTTCTGATTATTTACGATAGGAGAACATCATAGCAAAAAGTAAAACAACAAGCCCTAAAGCCGCTTCTAAAACATTAACAAGCACGTCAACAGGTGCGAAATCGAAAACTGCTGCTGGCAGTGCACTTTCACAGACTAAAGCAAAAAATAAAACAACATCCGAATCCTCCGCAGATTCAGCTTCAGATGTGTTGAATGACGGACGAACCAGTAGCGATTCAAAAACCGCTGCTGGAAGCGCACTTTCTCAAAAAAAAGCAGCAAAGAAATCGGGAGGAAAAAAATAGAGACAACAGCAAAGAAAATAGGCGGTGTTACAACTAAAGGTTCTTCGGGTAAAACTAGCTCCTAAAGAAATATATTAGTGATGGCAGATCATCCAAAACCGATAGGAATTTCAACTTAGTAAGCGAAAAATTTCACATTATATAAAATGATATTTTTCATTTCGCAACTATTCTCTTTACTGACTTGCCATATTCCACAGTGCATAAGATTGCTAAAAATAAAACTGATGGTGTGTCATTTCTAGTGCTTTAGAGGCTATGTGATGTGTTTGAGGGTAAACCTTGTGCGTTGATTGTTTAAGAACAAGAAGCTAAATAATTGAGCCATAACACACATTAATGAATATAGTTGTATGCCGGATCAACCTAATGCTCAACTTTTGGTTTTCTAAATTCTTGGAGAAACTATTTTTATTAGTTTGTTAAATAAGGGGATTTATTAAGTAAAAGTCTATAAACTTAGCGATAATGTATGAATACAGGCGTAATTCTCCAAGGTAGGTATGAAATACAAGAGAAAATTGGTGAAGGTGGAATGGGCGCTGTTTATAAAGCTATTGATAATAGACTAAAAAAAACAGTTGCGTTAAAACAAACATTCTTAAATGAGCCTGAACTACAGAAAGCATTTGAGCGCGAAGCCCTTTTACTGGCTAATTTGCATCATCCGTCATTACCACGCGTAATTGACCATTTTAAAGAAGCAGAAAGCCAATTTTTGGTAATGGATTATATAGATGGTCAAACGTTGATTGAGTACTTAAAACAAAATAGAAACTATTTTGACTTGAATCAAATTGTTATTTGGACAGATACTTTGTTTGATGTTTTAGAATATCTACATTCTCAAACTCCTGCTATCATCCATCGGGATATTAAGCCCGCAAATATTAATATCAATAACAAAAATCAGTTATTTTTACTTGATTTTGGATTAGCAAAGACAAGCATTACATCTACATTTACAGTAACAACAAATCGAAGCGTTTTTGGGTATTCACCGTATTTTGCTTCATTAGAACAAATACAAGGTGAAAGGACAGATGCTAGAAGTGACATTTATTCTCTTGGTGCAACTATATATGCCGTCTTAACTGGTAAACCTCCGATAGATGCTCTAAAGCGAGCCGTTGCAGTTTTTGATGATTTACCAGATCCATTAATCCATGTTTCATCCCTGAACACACAAGTTTCTAATTCATTAGCTGCGGTTATTTACAAATCAATTTCCTTAAAACCAAACCTTCGTTATCAAACAATCAAAGATTTCCGGAAAGACTTTCATGTATCATTTCAGCAATCAACGGCGACCCCAAAAACAATAGGCATATCACAAGAAGGCGCATCAGCAATTCCCAAACATCAAGAACAGGTCGAGTCTTTAATTCAGAAACAAAATTTTCAGAATATCAATAAAGATAACGCATCTTTCTCGCAACCAAATTCTAACAATTCAGCTAACCGTAGTAGCTATAGTCTCCTTCAATCTCGTCCTACGGTTTATTTGCACTCACCAGAAATACGCGGGTTTAAACTTGGGATGTCGTTCATAGAATTAAAACAACAATTTCATATTGAACTACCTAGACATCCTGATAAGTTTGGTTGTCAAAACGTAGTTTTGAGACTACTTGTTGGTTCTTTGGAAACACCTTCCCCTTCAATATTCACGTATGATTCAGCACAAGTAGTTACTAAATCTATAGAGCTTAATCAATCCGTACTCAAAGGGTATGTGGGGTATAAAGAAATTACCCTTATGTTTTTGGACGAATATATGTATGAAATCATTTATGATTTTGATAATTCAATCAAATTCAACGGAACAGAGGCACTTACAATAAAACTATCAGAGCAGCTAAATTTACCCCCAAAATGGAACCTGTGGGCAGGAAGCACGAAATATATTTCAACACGTTATTTTGATGTATTTGCAAATGTCCTACCCCAACAGCAAAATCGTAATTACATGGCAAGACTTAGAATTCAAAGTAAAGAAGAAAAATTAGAATTAGTAAGGAGAGAAATACAAGCCAAGGTAACATCAGAAGATATAAAGGCTAAAAACTTTAAAATCTAGTTAAATATTTTCCCCTCCATGATTTTTAATGACCTATTGGATTGCATTCAAAACAGAATGAGAATGGCGCATATTTATCAGCCAGCAATGTTGATTACCTTGCTTCGCAGAGACGGTATCTCCAGCGAACGAGAAATAGCTAAAGCAATTCTTTCTCACGACCAATCACAAATCGAGTATTACACCGATATTACCAACAACATGGTTGGGAAGGTTTTGAGAAACCATGATTTGGTAACGAGAGACCCAAAGACAAAAACTTATTCTCTCAATGGATTTGATTCTTTAACAACTGAACAGATTGATCAATTGATTCGTCTGTGTGAGCAAAAACTAGAGCAGTATTTAGATAAAAGAGGGAAAAATATCTTTCAGCATCGCCGCAAATCATCAGGTTACATTAGCGGAACTATCAGATATGAAGTTCTCAAAAGAGCAAGATTTCGTTGCGAGTTATGCGGAATTTCTGCCGATGAGAAAGCCCTAGAAGGGGCGTTATCCGTTGCGTCGAAAGTTTTGGGAAGGTCTTCTAGCTTTAGCAAAATTAAAAACCAATCTTCATGCTAATATCTCGCCTTCAGATCATGGTTTCATCAGCACTAGGTCAGGAATATCTGGAATAAATTATAATTATGTCATTAACCAGCATGAAGGAACAGCAGAGCTTTATATTGATCGCGGAGACGCAGAGCTTAACAAAAGAATTTTTGATGATTTTTTATCCCACAAAGCGGAGATCGAGCAAGTTTTTGGTAATTCATTATCTTGGGAAAGATTAGATACTAAACGGGCGTGTCGAATTGCTTATTATATAACTAGTGGCGGTTATAGAGATGACGAATCTAGCTGGCAAACAATTCAATTAGAAATGATTACTGCGATGATTAACTTAGAGAAAGCAATTTCACCGTTTATTGCTAAATCAAAGAATTATTTGGCAAAAGCGTTAGATTAAGTCTTTAAGAATACACGTTACTATTCAACGAAGCTGCTTTCAACCGGAACGACTTGTATCACGCTTTGCGAAGTATTCGAGTGCTAGCCTTGCGAGCTAATTGTTAGAGAAACACGAAATGAACACTGAATTACCAACAAGTAAAGATATAATTGAAGACGATATTACGAAAGCACCGAAACCGAACGCGTGGGATGCAGCTCATCAAGTTGTAAAGATAGCTTTGAGTGCGGTAAGTGGCTTGGCAAGTTTAGGAGCTATTTTAGCCACAGGTGTACCGATTTCAGTGCCATTAGCTGATTTTTGGACAACATTTGTACCTGCGCCACTAGCAAAACGTATGGTTGAATGGATGGAGTTGCTTGCTCGAAAAATCGTTGAAGTAAAAAGTAAAGTTGAAAATTTCAATATTGAAGATTTATCTAACAATGACAGCTTCATAAGCGCCGCACAACAAGCAACGAGCATAGCATTACGCAATCACAAAAAAGAGAAATTAGAAGCGTTAGCGAATGCTGTTATTAACATAGCTCTCTCAAATTCTGTCCAAGAAGACATGAAGTTTATGCTTCTTCATTTGGTTGATAGAGTGACGCCATCTCATATATCAATATTGAAATATTTCGACAATCCTTTTGAATGGATGAAAGAGAGAAACGCTGAAGGAATGTACATGAAGGACGGCTGGATAGAGAATTTCGACGAAGCATTTCCAGACTTTAAAGGCAATCGCTATGCGCTTTATTGGACGGTAGAAGATTTATCTAATGTAGGTTTATTACGCGAAAAAGTTGATTCTTATTATACCACTCATCAGCTTTTACCAAGTCAACCTTTTGGAGAATCAGCTGAAGAACAACTCGAAAGAAAGCTTATCTATCAAGAAAAATTGCGAGCGCGTAACCTAATTGATATTACTGATATAGAAATTACAATGCTAGGACAGTCGTTTCTGCAATTTATCAGCAATCCTGTTGAATTAAATTTGAATCATTCTTCATCAACCTAAATACAAGTCTTAACAACAACGACTCCACTTATAAAAAGCAAATGATTGATGAATTTTCTTTCATTGACTCTATCGGCTCCGATGAGGGCGATGAGCGCCCGCTTGATCCTGCTGAAGAACGCGCCAGAGAAGATTTGATGATACTTATTGAAGCTGACCAAGAGCAGGTTTTCTTTTCAAGGCAGCTTGAGGTGCAATACGAAGATAAGTATTTTCACTGGATTACTAACCGTGCTATTCGTGATTTAGAGAATGAAGGATATGTTAAGAGCGATAAGCGAAAGATGAAAACTGGTGGAGATATTAAGCTCTATTATCACAAGGGATTTCGATATTATAAACGCAGCGCAAATAATATTGTCGCTTTGGTTGAAACTTATTCAGATAAGGACTTCGGAGAATCTATTGGCATACAAGGTGAATTGATGATTCAATCTGGCTTTGCGGGTTGTCAGTTTATACAGATGGGCACTGAAACGCGCACTTATAACGGCAAGACTTGGACTGAAACCGAACATAACCTTGACTTCATTTATGAACGTGATGGCATCTCTTACGGCGTCGAAGTAAAGAATACATTGTCTTACATGGATAAAGTTGAGTTTGATATTAAGATTGAGCTTTGTCAGCACTTAGGGATTCGTCCGGTTTTTGCCGTTCGTATGTTACCTAGAGCTTGGATTAATGATTTAGTTGATGCTGGTGGTTTTGCTCTTATATTCAAATATCAATTATATCCGGTAGCGCATAGAGACTTTGCTAAGAAGATTCGTACAGAATTAAAATTACCTGTTGATGCACCAAGACGGTTGAACATCTCTACGATGAATCGGTTTTTAAAATGGCATAACGAGCAGCTTAATGTGTGAATTCGATTTTCAATTCACTTGGCGATATAGTTAAGTCCTTTGGTTACAACAACATCGATTCTACCCCCATGAATACGTTGTCTCTACTGTTAAATATTAATGTCGTTTATCGAAGCAATTGAAATTGCGCTAAAACCGACGTGGTTTCTGTCATCGTGCAATCGGCATCTTTGATTTGATTCAATGATTAGTAAAGTTTCCGCAGACTGCAATTCGTCTTGAAATTGCTCGATGTATTTACACACGCAGCCATGCGACATCGGCGCAAGCATCGCTCTTAACTCTGCTATTTCTTTTCTGAATTGGTTTAAATTCATTATCCGAGTAGCCTTAAATTTGGTGATACGCTTTTTGCATAAACAAGCTGTTTTAGTTCATCAAGCTCGGCTTGAAGTTCAGCCATTTCTAAAGAATTTTGTCCGGCTTCGAGAATCAATCGAGCAGCGTTCAATCTAACGAACTGAGGCGCGTCCGTATCTTGCATGACTTCTACATAAGTTAAAGCAGCTTGTTTCGCAAAGCGTTGAAGGATTAACGCCGCTTCCTCGAAATTTATTCGTCTCAACTCGCGCAGACGTTGCTTGAAATCCGGCTGGTTCAAGTAACGATATATCTGCGCTTCAGATACTTTGCAGTGCTTGCTCGCAATCCTGACGCTGCCGAATTCAAGGAGTGCGAGTAAAGCTTTGGTCGCGTTCGCTGGAAAATCTTGTAAATCCGTGTTTTGTAGGAGGTGTTGGGCTTTATTACCTTTCATTTTCACTCCAAATCTAGCTTTGGAATTGGCGGCGAGCGACTTCATTTTCGATTCGAGTTGTTCCGGTGCGATATATGTTTTCTGTGATTCGTAATTCATAAATTTTCCTCTCTTTTTGTGGGTAAACTTTAACAATCGCAACTTTTTATTGAGATAAACGATGTATCCACAGTAGTTAGTTTTTGTCGTAACTCTCTTTTTAAAAGTTGCGACTAAGTTGCGACTAAGTCGCGATTTTTTAATGTTGATTCCACAATAGTTAAGTATGTTTTTTTGAAGAATCGCAACAATCGCAACTTTTTTCCTCTACTCGCAATATCAAGTTTTTTTTGTACTACCTGCCATAATCAACTAACCAACCACAAAATGTTTATATTACAACTCGTAAATAAAAGTTGCGATTGTTGCGATATAGCACCTAACTTCTGTGGAATCAACGAATTTTCGTCGCAACTTGGTCGCAACTTGGTCGCAACAATCGCAACTTTTATTTCTTCAATCCCATACCGATGAAACAGCGCGGCTTCAGCAATCCATATACGCGCTCTGCAATTGTGACCTCTGGATGCGAGTGTTTTAAGCTAGTCGTTAAGGCGTTTATCCTAATCTCCGGTCTTCTGTTTTTTCGACAATCTTCATTATATTTAGCTAATAGTTCGTCTTTACGAACTTTCAATTCTGCGCCAGCGTTTTCAAAAATACCGTCGAGTTGAAAAACGCAATTATTATTGAGCCAAACCGTTAGCGGATCTGTTAAAGCTCTAAATTCATTGTGTGCATTTTTCATCTGCGTATTTCGGTGAAGATGGGCAGTCAGTCCGGCATCATCGTGGGCGGTGTTTCGCTCTGATCGTGGGCAGCTTTTTCATCTTTTCAATCTTTCATTACCAGCCTTCCTGCCTGAAGCCTGTTGCCCTTTTACTCCTTTC
>JBBQUS010000006.1:0-120087 GCA_038212235.1 Pyrinomonadales bacterium | reverse complement strand
CCTTGTGCCAAGTTATTGTAATTTCCGAAGATTTGATCTCGCCTTTCCACGTTACCTAAAAATCGCTCATCTGAAATCTCACTTTTCGATTTCACTTCTTTCACCACGTCATTTTAGGTAATCGTCCTTATGTAAAATACTTTTTTGACTTTTCAGGTCTCGAAGAGCAAAATAGGGCAGTATTTATCGCCCTTTTTTGCGGGTATTTCATTTTTTGCGGCTTCCTTTTTTGGGCCGGTTAAGTTTTCTCTCTTGATGCCCGAGGATTTTTATGAGAAATCAGGTGATCGAAACAGAATTGATGCCCGCTTCGCCCGCCGGAGCAATGGCTTTTGAGAAGTTTGATGCGCGCCTTGTCGCTCCGTTTTACGAGCGTTCGGTTTCAGATGAAACCAGAAGAGCGTACAGGAGAGTGGGAACCGAGTTTTTCAAATTCTTCGATGGGAAGCATCCGATTGAGATTACCGTTTCGGATGTTCAGCGCTGGCGCGATCATTTAACCGCAAATAAGAAAAGCCCGGCGACAGTTTCTTTTAAGCTCTCAGTCGTCAGATCAATGTTTGATTATCTGAAGATTGCCGGCGTCATCGGCTCTAATCCGGCTTTAACCAAACTTGTTCCGCCGCCAGCCTTAAACGAATCTTTGAGCGGTCGGGCGTTGACCATTAAAGAAGTCGGGTATCTTTTGTCGGGTCCTGACCGGCGACAAACAGTCGGAGCTAGAGATTACGCGCTGCTCCTGCTGATGCTGCACACGAGCCTCCGGGTCAGCGAAATTTCGGCGCTTAAGCACTCATCAATCAAATGGAGTCACGGCAGGTGGACACTAAAGTTTAAAGTTAAGGGCGGCAGAGAGCGCACCATCCCGCTCCCCCAGGACGTTAAAACGGCAGTCGATGAATATCTGCAATTAGACAAAAGCCGCCGTCAAACTCTCAAAAGCAACAATCTGGAAAGTCACATCTTTCAACCAATCACCAATTACCGCACCCTCGTGTTTGATAAACCGATTTCGCGAATGATGATTTTTAACATTGTGAGACGGTGGGGAGAATATTCCGCTGTTGGAAAGCTCTCGCCGCACGATCTTCGGCGAACGGCCATTACAAGGGCTTTGGATCAAGGTTTGAGTTACCGGCAGGTGCAAATGATGACCGGGCACAAAGACCCGAAGACGGTGATGAAGTACGACCACGGACGGGAGAATCTGGAGCAGAATGCGGTTAATTTCCTCAGCTATTCCGAATAGCGGGGTGATTCTTTGATTTTAGAAATCACTCTTCAATTCCAATCCTTGCAAAAATAAAGAGCAGCTTCTGAATCCAAAACAAGTTTATGGCCGATGCATTAAGAAACATGAAAATTCAGATTTGTGACAAGTGCTAAATAAACCGGGCTCAATCAATCGGCTTTGTTAAATTCCAGTAAACTTTGTTAAATAGATTGACATTGGATATTTCTTCAAGTAGAGTTCACTCAACTCATCAAGCAGTTGTGGACTTCTCTTACTTTCTATTAATGAGCTGCGGCCTCGCCCCCCTTTTGAGGTTTCTCGCTCATCATTGGCGAAACGGATTATTCTCGCGAAATTTAAGTTTGAATTTAAGTTTAAAGTTTTGACGAACAGCTGATCAGCCCTCGGAGCCAAGTCACCTTATTCCGACGTTTCCAGCGGGCGCAATTTTCAAAAAAACTAAATCAAAAAATTCTGCCTGGAACTATGCCGATTGGACGGCCGGATCTGTTCAGACTGAATTTAAAATTAAGAACTTCAAACAATCCGCGGCTTAATTTTTCGCAAGCTGATTGTGTCCCAGGACCCGGCTGCTGCCTGGTCATTTCTCTGGTTTAACCTGTTTCTGCTCTAGTCACTCAAGGAGTCAAAAATCTTATGGCATCATTTGCTGCTGATTATCACCGTCATGCTGCTGGGCGCTCCCCGGTCACCCGGTTCGTTGTCGCCGTTGTTTCGCTCGCCATACTATTGATGACTTCGGCCGGGACGAGCGTCCGGGCGCAACAGAAACCAGTTTCGCCGATTGGTGCGGACAATTTAATTGCCGAAGCTGAAGCCTCATTGAACTTTGATAATTATTATCGTCCGCGTCTGTTTTCCGGTTTTCCAATTGATTTTAAACCATCTTCAGCCGGAACTGACCTGCCGCCAATTCACCTGCCAAATTCAGCAGTGAACAGATTGCCGAGTCCAGCAATGAACCCGCTGCCGACCCCGACTCCGAGCAAACTCATCTATTCGAGCATTGATACCGTCAGCGGCAAAAAGCAAATCTATTCCATCAAATCTGACGGAACCGGTAAAACTAATCTTTCCAACAGTTCAACCACCGATGACACCGATCTGGCCTGGTCTCCGGACGGAACTAAAATAGCTTTCGGAAGAAACGGTCTCTGGGTGATGAACGCGGACGGCAGCAATCAAGTTAATCTCAATGTCTTTAACTATTCTGTCTGGTATGCAGATGATCCTTCATGGTCGCCCGATAGCAGTCGAATTGTTCTGAAACAATGGACCAGCACTCCAGATTTATTCGTGATTAATGCCGACGGCACTAATTTCTCACGCGTGACCGACAGTTCTGACCACGAAGACTGGATGACCTGGTCGCCAGATGGCAGCAAAATCGCATTTATCAGAGGTAACAGCGTTTATACGATTTATCCGGACGGGACGAATGAAACCTTGTTATGGACGGGCAGTTACCAGCCGTCTTATCTGGCCTGGTCGCCGGACGGACAATCCCTAGCCTGGACAGGCTGGTACACGGGCGAGTTATTTATAATCAACTCCGATGGCAGCAACCTGCGCACTTTAGCTCTGCCTTTTAATACCCAGGGCGGAGTCTGCTGGTCGCCCGATTCGACTAAGATAGCTTACAGCGGCAACAGTTTTACGAATGACTGGGGGGATGACGTCTATACAGTTCCGGCCAGCGGCGGCACGCCCACCAAATTAACTTCTTTGACACACCTCGGCGGAGACAAAATTCGTAATCTTGCGTGGTCAGCGGACGGTGCTCAGATCGCATATTCCTACCAGGTTTCAGCCAATGTTTCGTCAGATCTTTATGTGATGAATGCCGACGGCACCAGTCTCGTCAGAATCAGTCAGGAAGCGATGGATAACGTTAAGCCGCTCTGGTTTCCCAAAGTCAATCAAAAGCCCACCGTCAGCCTGACCGCTCCCGCCAACAACGCGACGTTTGTTAACGGAGCCAACATCACCATCACCGCGACGGCGGCGGATGCGGACGGAACCGTCTCCAAAGTCGAGTTCTTTCAGGGAGCCACCAAAATCGGCGAAAGCTCAACCTCGCCGTACAGTCTGCTCTGGAACAACGTCCCAATCGGCAGCTATGCGCTGACGGCCAAGGCCACCGATAACCAAACCGCCGCCACCGTGTCAACCGCGGTTAATATCACGGTTAATGCCTCCAGCTGTTTTATCCAGGGCAACATCAAAGACAGCGGCAGCGTCGCCCTCAGCAATGTTCAGGTTCGACTGAGCGGCAGCCAAACGGCCACATTGCTAACCGATGCGAGCGGTAATTATTCGATTAACGTCGCGCCCGGCGGCAGCTACACCGTCACCCCGACCAAACTCGGTTACTTGTTCGCCCCGGCCAGCAAAAGTTTTTCCAATGTCACCGTTACCCAGACGGCGCAGAATTTTGTCGGGACGGCGGCCTCCTATACTTTGAGCGGGCAGGTGCTGAGCGATCTCGGCGCACCCTTAAGCAACGTTTTCATCGCTCTTTCAGGCTCACAATCGAGATCCGTCTTTACCGATCCGAGCGGTAATTATTCGTTCGCCAGCGTTCCGGCCGGCGGCGATTACACTTTGGCCGCTTCTTCGCTCGACGGCTACGGATATTTGCCGGGCAGCCGCAGTTTCACTTATTTGTCTGCCAATCAAACGGCTTCTTTTACCGGTTCTCGGAGCAGCGTCATCAAAGGCATTATCCTGGACGCGAGCGGCAACGGCGTTCCCTTGATCCAGCTTAATTTGACCGGCTCGCAAACGGCTTCGACCACAACCGAGATTTATCAGTGGCCGACCCTCGTGGCCGGACGTTACTCCTTTAACACTTTGCCGCACGGCGGGAATTACACCGTCACTCCCGTTTCGCCGAATTACCTCTTTTTCCCCGCCAGCATCAGTACGAATAATCTTCAAACCGACCGGATCGCTAACTTTTCCGCCATCCGGGTTTATCAGATCACGGGCCGGGTGACCGACGGCGGCGGAGCAGCGATTGCCGGGGCAACCGTCACGCTCGGCGGAAGCAGCGCGGCGACAACCACCACGGACGCGACCGGGAGATACACTTTTACCAATCTGCTCGGCGGCGGGAATTATCTTGTCACCGTTTCAAAAACTAATTTCATCTTTACGCCGGCGTCCCAGGCGATCAACAATTTAACAGCCATTACGACCGCTTATTTTACCGGTTCGGCGGCTTATACGATCAGCGGAAGGATCGCCGATGATAACGGGACAGGCCTCAGCGCGGTGACCGTCAGCTTGTCGGGAGCGCAAGACCTGACAACCTCAACCGATGCGGGAGGCAATTACTCTTTTGCCGGTTTGACAACGGGCGGCAATTACTGGATCACGCCGTTCAAATCCGGGATCGGCTTTAATCCTTCATCGGGTTATGTTGCAGCTCTCTCAGCCAATCAAACCGTAAACTTTGTCTCCGGTTCTTTGGGGTCGGTGATTGTTAACCCGGTGGCAGACGCCCATGTCAGAGACGGGGCCTCGGCTGCAATTAACTTCGGCACAATAAATCCGATGGAAGTGATGAGCAGCGGCGTAGTCAATGACGGCAACAACCGCGACGATTATCTGCGGTTTGATCTGAGTCAACTTAACGGCAATGTCGGCACAGTCAAGCTCCGCATCTTTGCCAGCCTTTCGGCTGCCGGATCCGTGGCGACCACCGTTTATCCGGTCTCAAATACCACATGGGTTGAAACTACCCTCAAATGGACGAGCAAACCGGCGCTCGGCACGCTGATTAATTCATCGACGGTTAATTCAACGACTAACGCCTGGTACGAGTTTGATGTCACGAATTACGTTAAATCGGAACTGGCGGCCAACCGGAAATTGATTAGTCTCGCCCTGCATGACCAGACGGCTTCGACCATTAATCTCAAAATCAACTCGCGCGAATCAACCGCTAACAAACCGGAGCTTTTGATCTCGCCCGAGGCAGTCGTCAATACCGCACCGACCGTCAATGCCGGCCCGGATCAGACGCTTTCACTGCCTAATGCCGTCACTTTAAATGCCCAGGCGTTTGACGACACGCCAACCCTGAGCGGACTAACCTATTCCTGGACGACAATCAGCGGCCCCGGCCCGGTCACCTTTGCCGCGCCGATCTCGCTCGATACAACGGCCGGCTTTATCATTCCCGGCGTCTACGTCTTGCAACTGCAGGCGAGCGACGGGCTGCTCGCGGCCACCGATCAGGTGCAGGTCACGGTCAACGCCGCTCTCGGCACGGCGACTCTCACCGCGACGGCCGACGCACTGGTGCGCGACGGGAGCAACGCCTCGACGAACTATGGGACAGCCACTACGCTGGAAACCAGATCGGACGGAGTAGTAAACAGCGGCAACAACCGCGACGCTTATTTAAAATTCGATACCACGGCTGTCACTTTAGCCAACACGGGAAGCGTTAAGCTGCAAATTTACGCCGCCTCTTCCGCCGCGGGCGCAGTCGGCGCTTCGGTTTACTCGGTCGCCACGACAACCTGGATTGAGTCGGGAGCGGGGAGCCTGACCTGGAGCAACAAACCGGTGGCCGGGGGGACGGCGCTTTCGTCGGCGACGCTCAACGGAACAACCTTGACCTGGTACGAACTTGACGTCACCAATTATGTCAAAGCCGAGAAAACGGCCGGGCGCAACGTGGTCAGTCTCGTCCTCCATAACCCGGCCGTCACTGCCGCCAATCTTTCAATCAACTCAAAGGAGGCGGCGAGCAACCGCCCGCAGCTGGTCATTACGCCGCCCGTCAGCACTGCTCCCAGAATCATCAATTTCGCCCCCTCGTTCGGTCTGGCCGCAACCGCAGTGACGATCAACGGTCAGAACTTCGGCGCGACCAAAGGAACCAGCACAATTACTTTCAATGGAGTGACGGCGACTCAAACGACCTGGAGCGCAAATGTCATTGTCGTTCCGGTTCCCTCTGGAGCTGCCACCGGGTCGGTGGTCGTGACGGTTGGAGGCGTGGCCAGCAACGGGATGATCTTTACCGTGGCAGCCTTGGAAACCGACGCGGATGCGGACGGGCTGGGCGACAGTTGGGAGCGGATGTATTTCGGAGATTTGACGCAAACGGCGGCTGGAGATTTTGACGGCGACGGAATTACCAATCTGCAGGAATACCAGCAGGGGCGGAATCCGACGCGCGGCGGAATCTTCGACACCGGAAATGTCGTCAATCTCAAAGTCTTTACGCCGCTTGATAATTTGCAATAGCAGCCGGAGAGCGAGCCGTCGGTCTCGAGACCTAGAACGATTTGAGCCGAGGCCGAATCAAGAAACCGTTATCAACCAAAGTTTTAGAGAGCAATTCTCGCTGAGAAACATTTGTCCCAAGGAAAAACCTGAGCTATGCCACACACCCAAGCATCTTGCATTACCCAAACAGTTGCCGGTCTCTCTCTGACCAAGGTGAGAAAATTTAAAATTGCTTTCGTCAGCCGGCTTTTGCTGATCGTGCTGGTCTTGCTTGCCTCAAGCGCGCTTCAGGTGGCGGCGCAGAATGCCGACGGTGACGGCACGGAGGACGCCGAAGGAGTGGATCTTTATTATCAGGTCTTGAAGGGGGGCTCGAATTCCCCGTTTACCGTCACGCTCAACGGCACTTCGGTTAACGGGCCCGGCGCGGTCAGCTGCCAATCGATTCCCGAACTGCTCAAAACCGGAACCAGATTAATGGTTCATCAAACCTACCAGATGACGGTCGGCCCGGGCATCTGCTCGATTCATATCTCGCTCGGGACGAGGATGCCCGGCTACAAAATCTACGTCAACGACATTCAAACCACTCAGATTGATACTAACGGTCAACCGTCCACCACCTGGAATATTAGAGTCGAACGGGGCTGCAACTGCGAAGGAAATCTGGCCAATCCCGGCGGTGACAACAGCGGCGTCAAAACTGGGAGCGTCATCTGGGAAGCCGGTTTGGGTAAAATCTCAGACGGCCGCCTCTCCGATCCCCTCAGTATTAGAGAGAAATATCTGACCGCGCGCGTTTATACACCGGCCGCCCTTGTTTATTCGCCGCCGGGCTTTACCAACGAAGTAGACGTCATTTACCTCAATCCGGCTGACCACAGCCAGGGCTTGCGCCAGATCAAGGCGCCGGAAACTCTCGCCGACATTGTCGTCATCAGCGCTAATGAATACGACATTAAGTTTTACTCTCCGGCTAACGTCGGAGCTAAAACCGGCGGGCTGTACCCGGTGACGGGTTTGCCATATCTGACCTGGAAGTTTAAAAATCCGAATCCGCCCTCAACCAACCAATTGCAGGTTTCCAAAACTCAGAACGGAACCACCGACACGAGCACCTACACCTGGGATGGGGCGACCAGCACCTGGACGCTCTCCAAAAACGGCGGAGCCTGGGTGGAAACCAAAACGACGACCATTGACGGCGTCACGGGTGACCGGACCGAGACCAAAGTCGTCAAGGACAATCTCAGTGTAGTCTCTGCCAAAACCGCCCAGACTTATCACCTCTTTCCGTGGGGCGAGAGCGTCATCAAAGAAGTGACGGATCCGGACGGGGCGGCGCTCACAACGACTTACGCTTATTACCAGAATTCGGCGGAACCGGATAAATACGGGTCGCTCCAATCGAAGACGATGCCGGACGGGTCGTGGGAGAAGTACGATTATGGCTACCAAGGCTATCTGACGCAGGTGATGCGCCCATGGAAAGACAAGGACATGGCGACGGCCGATTACTGGACGAGCCGGACGACCAACTACTGGACCACTTATCTCTATACCTATCATCTGAACGAAACGCACGGCTACGAGTATGCCACTTCGACCGAAGAGCGAATCAACGGGCAATTGGTGGAACGCAGAATCGTCCAAAAGAGAACGGTGGATGATTCGATTAACGGCGCTTCAACAATTCCTTACGCGGTGGCGGAACAGGAAACGGTGTATTCCTCGGCTTCATCCTTGGGCGCAACGACCATTACCACTACATACGATCCGCTCGAACCGGCGGAGCTGGCCTGGCTCGCCAACCGGGTAGCTTCGGTCCAGTATCCGGACGGGAGGCAGGATACTTATACATATGAAAAGGGCAACTTTGTCGTCAACGCCGATCCGTCATTGAGCCAGTTCACCCAGAACGATCTGGGACTGGCCGAGCGGCAGACCGTGATTCACGGAACTACCAATTCCCCTGACGGAGTGATTAATAAAACCACCAAAGACGTTTCGGTTACCGATCAGTACGGGAGAAGCGTTTATCAGGAAAGTTATGTTTATACGGGCAGCAGCTATGACCGGGTGAGCTGGTCAGCGATGACTTATAACGACCGCGGGCAGTTAACGCAGACCAAGCGCTCAAACGGAACCACCAGCACAACGGTCTGGACGGGCGATCAGAAAACATCAGAAACGGACGAAGCTGGCGTTCAGACCGATTATACCTACGACGTTTATAACCGGGTCAAAACCGTGACCAAAAAGGGAGTGGCGGCGAACGGGAGTTTTCCGGCTCAAGCGGATATTGTCACCACCAATAATTATGACACCGCGGGGCGAATTAAAAGCCAGGTGGTGACGGGCGGCGCTTTGAGCCTGACGACGTCGAAAAGTTATGATGTGGCGGGGCGAGTGAGCAGTCAGACCGATGCGGCCGGACTAATCACCGGCTATGGCTACACTAACGGTGGAAGAACGACCACGGTCACGATGCCGGGCGGAGCGACGCAGATTACGGATTCGTATCTGGACGGAGGGCAAAAGAGCCTCACCGGAACTGCACCGATCCCGGTTAACTACGATTATGGGGTTAACAGCGACGGAACCCGCTGGACAACCGAGTTTGTCGGGCCGTTGGGTTTGACGTCGCCGCGCTGGACGAAAACCGCCGTTGATTGGATGGGTCAGACCATCAAAGTCGAAAAGCCGACATTTACGAGTAATATCCTGGCGCAATCCTCCGTTTACAATGATAAAGGTCAATTAATCTCGGAGAGCGTCGGGTACGGTTCAACCAAATTAACGGCTGACAAGCTTTACGAATATGACAATCTCGGGCGGCAGGTCAGATCGGGTCTCGATGTTGACGGGAGCGGCAATCTGGCGTTGACGTCAACTGACCGCATTTCAGAAAGCGATTCCTACTTCGAGAAGATTGGGAGCGACTGGTTTGGCACCAGCATCAGCAAAACCTATTTGATTGATTCCAGTGCCGCTGCGACCGTCTCGACCAGTAAAACGAGACTGAACAATTTCCCCCTGGTTGGATCGGATCAAACCATCTCCGAGACGCTCTCGATTGATTCCGTCGGCAATCAAACGGGCGCTAAATCAACCATTGATCGTGCGGCTAAGAAAACAACAAATACCACCGACACGCCCGATTCCGCCACCAACGCCGTCAGCATCAGCGTCAACAGCCTGCCGCAGTCATCAGCACCGAGCACGCCGCAAACGGCCACGACCTTCACATATGATTCGTTAGGACGCCAGAAAACTGTCGTCAGCCCGAGCGCGGGGACAATGACGAAAAACTATGACGCAACAACCGGGCAGTTAACCTCGGAGAGCCAGGGGTCTAATACGACGAGCTATGCTTATTATTCGTCGTCGAGTCCGAGCGCCGGCAGATTAAGCGTGCAAACCAACCCGAACAGCAAGAAAGTTTATTTTAATTACGATTTATTGGGGCATCTGCTGCAAACCTGGGGCGATGCGACTTATCCTTTAGAGTATGTTTACGACACTTACGGGCAGCAAACCGAACTGCATACTTTCCGCTTGGGGTCGGGCTGGACGGGAACATCATGGCCGACGGCTTCGACCGGAACGGCGGATATTACCAAATGGACTTATCAGGATAAAACCGGTCTTTTGACGCAGAAACAGGACGCCGCGCTCAAAGGGGCAATCTACACCTACGATGAACTGGGACGAGTTGCCAGGCGCACCTGGGCCAGACTCTTTAACGGCGCGGCTTTGACGGCCACATATGCTTACGACGCCAAGACTGGTGAAATGACCGGGATTGATTACTCCGATACCACGCCCGATGTCACCTTCGGTTATGACCGCGGCGGACGGCAGACCGCTGCGAGCGATGCGGCCGGAGTTCATGCCCGCACTTTTAATGACGCAGGAGAGATGCTGAGTGATCAGATGACGAGCGGCATTCTCGACGGCGTTAAAGTCCAGCCCGGTTACGACACGCTCTGGCGGCGCAACTCGCTGCAAACTTTTTATAATGCGACGGCTTTGACCAGCCAGACTTATGGTTATGACACGTCGGGCAGATTGCAGACCGTGATGAGCGGTGCACAAACCGCCACCTACGCCTATTATCCGACGACGGGACAGCTCAACACGACGACCTTTACCGGCGGAACGAACACGGCCCGCGCTTATGATTCGCTCGGGCGCTTGCAGGCAATTACCAACACTCCGTCAGGCGGCGGGGCGACGAGCTTTACTTACACCTATAACAATCTCAACCAGCGGATCAAAACGACGCGTGAGGACGGCAGCTATTGGTCATATCTATACAACGACCGGGGCGAATTAACGTCGGGCAAAAAATATTGGTCTGACGCAACGCTCGTGGCCGGACAACAGAATGAATATGTTTATGACAACTTAGGCAATAGAACCTCGACTAAAGCGGGCGGTGACTCGGCTGGAGCTAACCAGCGTTCAGCTACTTATACGCCAAACAACTTGAATCAATACGCTTCAAGAACCAATCCCGGAGCCGTAGATGTCACGGGAACTGCGGCCACGGGTGCGACTGTGACGGTTAATAATCAGGCGGTCTATCGCAAAGGCAATTATTTTCAGTTAGCTTTGAGTGTCAATAACGCATCTGCACCCATTTATCAGCAGATTATGGCAGTTGGTGCGAAGACAGCTTCGGGAATCAACGGCGAGGATACGGTATCGGATCAGACGGGGAATGTTTATGTGCCGGCGGCAACCGAAACTTACGCTTATGATTTGGATGGCAATCTTCTCTCAGATGGGCGATGGCAATATGGTTGGGATGCAGAGAATCGGTTGATAAGCATGACGGCGATTACGGCAGCGCCCATTGCGGCCAAGAAACGATTAGAGTTTGCTTATGATTTTGTCAGTCGAAGAATCCAAAAGAAGATTTATAACTGGAATGCAGGCAATAGTTCGTATCAACTCGCCAGCGTCACAAAATTTATCAACGACGGGTGGAATTCAGTCGCCGAACTTGATGCTAATAACACTTTAGTTAAAAGTTACGTTTGGAGCGGTGGGCAACTGCTGCTCGTCAAGGAAGGAAGCAACTCATACTACGCCGGTTACGACGGTAACGAGAATGTCACATCATTGGTTAAGGCAAGCATAGGGCAAGTGTCAGCCAATTACGAATACGATTCATTCGGGCAAACAATTCAAGCCACTGGCGATTACGCTACGAAGAATCCATTTCGCTTTTCGAGCAAATATTGGGATGCGGAAACAAATCTGATTTATTACGGTTACAGATATTACAATTCGCAAACTGCTAGATGGCTTGGCCGTGATCCGAGCGAGGAAGCAGGCGGAATTAATTTATACGGATTTCTCAATAATGACAGCATCAATGCAACTGATTACTTGGGCTTATGGAAGCGATTCGGGCGCTGGACAGGCAACTGGAAAAACTATAATGCTCTCGCAATTTCTGAAAAAGGCGATTGTTTACCTAAACTAGCCGAGATGATCACAGGGAATGGTGAGGACTGGAAAAAACTGGGAATAAAAGGTCCAGATATTAGTGAAGGGAAAAGGGTGGATGTTCGAAAGTTGCTAGAATATATGGAAATTAGTCTTCGCGAAGAAACTGCTGAGCAAAGTCAGTTCTTTGGAGGTAGATTTCCTACTGCACCTGACGATTACATTAGAAAGGACAATGGTGAATTAGATACAGATTCTGAAGGACAGCCAAGGCTTCCTGATGTAGAAGTCATGGTTGGTTTAACACCTTCTCAACAGGTTGACAGATTTTTTGGTAACGAGCATCCATGGGCAGGATGTCGCGCGGGCGGAGAAATTGTTCTTAAAAATGCACTGAAAAACTTCCTCAAAAATAACAGTCTTTACGACAAATTAGATTCATCTATTTATCTATTCGCGAATAAGAATGGTAAGGTTGGCGATATGTTAAAAGGCGATATGGGCAATATACCTAACTACGACGACTATTCAAAATATGCCGGTTATGATTATACTTGGCAAGCCGAAAATTCAATTTTAATATCTAATCCAAGTGAAACAAGAACGTACTGGGGACACGGTGTTGGAAAAGTCACACAATACCAATTGGCAATGAAATTAGCGTCTGCATATAGCAGCGCAAGTGGACGTGAGTCCAGTTATCCTTCTTTCAATAATGACACTATGATTGATATTACGTTTTTAAATGTTTCAGGCATCGCCCAAAGAATATTTGATATTAATAAAAATAGACGGTAGATTTTGCGATACATTCCATCTTCAAAAATCAGATTAAAACTGTAACTCGTAAAGTTCCGTTTTCACCTTATTAACAGCAAAATAGCAGTTTGATTATAAGAACTTCATAGATGAAGTTGTATCCGAATTCATTGGAATTAGAATGAAAGGAATGTTAAGGAATGATCATGATGTTTAAACTTCTAACAATTTCAATATGTTGGTTTTTGGTAGCCGTTTCTTCATGCTACGAAAGTCCAAAAGAAAATATAACGCTTCAAGGTCAATCACAAGATAACTCTTCTAAGGTCACTTCATGCGAAGAGGTTTTAGAAACCACTGAGACTGATTCCCCCTCCCATGCGGAATTTAAACTGTTCGTTAGGCCAAAAACAAAAACTTGGGATAGAGTAAATCCCTTAGTAGTTTGTGTAACTTTCAAGAATGACAGTTCTAAAATTATTTCTATTAACACAAAATCAAATTTCAATTTTTTTGGAGGAATAAAGAGCAGAAACGAAGCCGAATTAACAGATGGAAGTGGTAATGCATCGCAAGATCATTTAAGAACATGGCAAATTAATTATCAACCAAAAGGAGAAATTAGAATTCCAACAAAAGAGGATTATGTAGAATTGTTGCCCGGCAAGAGTTATACCGTTGAGCTGACTGGGAACGAAATTACACCTAGTAGAATTCCAATAGGTGAAAAACCAAAACAGATTGATGATAAAACGATTTTACCGGGTGAGTATTGGTTAGTAACCACTTATTCATCTGGTGATAAAACATCCTCTATTCCTAATGGTTGGGAAGGTCAAATAAGCTCTGGCTATACTAAATTACTTATTAAATAGTTTTTGCAAAAGTAATTACTTGAATCCAAGTAGTAAGTGCAACTTTTCGACTTGGTGATTGAAAGTAAGCTGTTGTTAATATCAAAGCACTTTTAACCACCACGTCAAAAGGAGCATTGATGAAGTATAAACAGCTTACTCAAGAACAACGATACCAGATTTACGCCATGAACAAAGCTGGCTTTAAACAAACTCAAATCGCCGCTGAAATCTTCGTTCATCGCTCAACTGTCTCACGCGAGTTGCGGCGCAATCAGGGAGAACGTGGTTATCGTCCGAAACAGGCTCATCAAAAAGCCCAGGAACGGAAACTAAAAGAGAATCCGGAAACGCATCTTGCCGACAACCTGGGCGTTAGTGGAAACTTATCTGGTCGAGCAACAGTGGTCGCCCGAACAAATTTCCGGTTATCTCAAACTCCATCACTTGGGAATGATCAGTGATGAGCGGATTTATCAACACATTTACGCCGACCAACGAGCGGGCGGCAGTCTGTATCTGCACCTACGTTGCCAAAAGAAGCGGCGCCAACGCTACGGCAAACACTCAAAGCGCGGGCAAATTCCGAATCGCCGAATGATTGCGCTGCGTCCCTCTGTGGTCGCCGAGAAAACTCGCATTGGCGATTGGGAAGCCGACACTATTATCGGCAAAAATCATCAACAAGCAATCGTCTCGCTCGTGGAAAGACAAACCAAATACTGTCTGCTGGCAAAGGTTTTGCGCAAAACGGCGGATTTGGTTGAACAAGCCGCCTGCCAGAAACTTGCCGGACACGCCGGAAAAGTTCACACCATCACTTCTGACAACGGACGTGAGTTCGCCAATCACGAACAAATCACTGCCCGCTTGGAAGCCGACTTCTTTTTTGCCAATCCGTATCATTCATGGGAGCGCGGATTGAATGAAAACACTAACGGTTTAGTGAGACAATACTTTCCCAAGAAAATGGCGTTTGCGACAATTACCGATGAGCAAATTCAGATGGTCGAAGACACACTGAACAATCGTCCACGAAAGACGCTTGGTTATCGAACGCCGAACGAATTATTTTTCAAAGAAACAGAAATTGCACTTACAACTTGAATTCAAGTTATATATTTTAACGAAGGAATTAGAATTATGTTTAGTATTTCTCAAGCGAAAATTTCTTTAATTTTTTTATTCTGCTTTTCAAATATTGTCGTATCGAGTATTTCCATTCATGCTCAAGGCACAATTGCAAATTCTCAGAGCGAAGCTGAAAAGCAACGCCTTCAATGTCCCATTCCGCAAAACTACGACAAAGCCGACAACACTCAGGAATATCAGCAGTTGATGACCGGCGTGTTGTCAAACAATCCGATTGTTTCCGCCAAATATTCGGCTCACAAACTGAGAGTCTTAAGAGCCATCTCCGAAGGCAATCCCGATGATGCCGATAATCAAAGCAACACTCATTTGCAAAATAAACCGCCGATTTCACTCACCGTCTTCGATTACACCATTAATAAAACTCTCTTTTTTATTGTTGACGGCAGCACGGGCAAAGTGTTACGAGCGCACACCCTCTACGGCCGACCGCAGCCCTCGCAGGAAGAGATTGATGCTGCCGGAGAGATCGTCAAAGCCGATCCCGCTTTCTCAAGTTTTCTCCAAAACAATGCCAAGATCACCGGCGGCTTTATCGTTGACGGCCCCGCCAAAACTCCTGAAGACCATCGCTACATGCAAATGAGAATTGTCACCGCTGACCAGCACAGCACCAAAAAGGTTGTGATTGTGGATTTATCCACCGATACGGTTGTCTCCAAATGAGTAGTCGCTTCAGTATCCGCGTAAAGCACGGCAGTAAGTTTGGAAATCAGCTCGAATTAGCGTTTGTTAATTTTCTCAATCTTTTCATTCTCTGCCTTTGTTTATTGTCCGCGGCTGGCGGCGCAGCAGAGGCTCAATCAAACACCTGTTCGCATCCCAACCTCGTCGAATGGCCGACTAAAAACCCGGTCTGGAAACTGTGTTGGGTTGATCCGAGGAATAGCTCAGGTCTCAATGCCTCAGGCCTCGAAATCAGAAACGTCCGCTACAAAAATCAATTAATTCTCAATCGCGGACACATTCCGGTCTTGAGCGTCAAATACAAAAGAGGCGGCTGCGGCGGCGAGTATTTTACCTACCGCGACTGGCTCGGTGATCCGCAGTTCTTTCAAGCTAACAATGTCCTCTTGCCCGGTTACGCCGAACCGCCCGCTTCGCCGGTCACCGTCTGCGAATTGCCGGGACATGATACGGGAGATTTCAAAGGCGTCGCGGTTGAAAAACTTGCAGACCGCCTTGTTCTCACTTCACAGTTAAAAAGCGCATGGTACCGCTATATTATCAAATGGATTTTCTACGCCGACGGAACAATCGAGCCGCGAATCGGTTTTAGCGCGGTTGATTATTTCTGCACCACCAATCCGCACACTCATCACGCCTTCTGGCGTTTTGACGTCGACATGGGAGATGCGGAAAACGATCTGGTCGAAGAATCAAACGACGGGCAGTGGACGCCGCTCGGTGAATCAGCCAAGCTCAGGAATCCAGCGACCAATCGCATCTGGCGCGTCAGAGACACCAGAACAAACGCCACGCTTAAACTCACACCAGGCGCAAGCGAAGTTGCCGCTGACAATTTTGCCGTCGCGGATTTGTGGGCGCTTGCTTTTCACGAAGATGAATTGGATGACGGCGGAGCGATTAGAGGACGCTTTGGAGATCAGCCGCAAATGAGCAAATATCTCAATGGCGAGCCGATTAGCGATGGGAAAGGCAATGTCGTCCTCTGGTATCACAGCGGCACATTTCACAACGGCGATGCCAATAAATGTGACACGGTAGGGCCGACTTTGAAAGTTTCACTCAAAAAGTAAATTGTGGAAATTCTTTTGCTGAGCAGTTGATTACCACAGTGTCTGTTTCTTCAAATTCGTTTGATAAAGTTTTCATCGCGCAAATCAAACTATTAAAAGGAAAGAAGATAGCGAGATAGCTTAAGCAGTTTAAGCGAAGATCGTTGTTTTCTGTCCGATTGCTATCGCAACCCCAAATCTGTGAAAACCAATTGATTATCAGACTCAGATGGGCGTTTCAAGAGTTTCAACGTCAGCTTGACAATCTCTAACAGTTTCCTGACAGGCCGCTAAAATTTCATTTGCGGTCTCGTCATCGGCCACTGCCCGCGCCAAGATGATTCCGCCCGTCATTAAAGCCAGTGCGGTCCAGGCTCTCTGGCGCGCCTCCGTGTTTGCGCAGTCTCCAACCTCGGCCGCCATTTCCTTAACAATGTCGTTTAACCCCTCCTCAAACATTTTCTTAGCGGCGCAGCCGCCCGCATCTCGCGCAACTTCAATGGCCAGACTCGGCAGGACGCAGCCCGAACTCGAACAGGCGCGGTGACCTTTGCTGAAATACTCTTCAAACCCTTTCGCCAGCCAGGCGTCTCCGTAATTTTTCTTCCATTCTCCGATGCGCTCTTTGAGCTGGCCGAGCCCGTCCCCCAGAACCTCGAGCAGCAAATCTTTTTTTGACTCAAACTGCGTATAGAAAGCGCCCGACGTTAAGCCAGCTTCGCGCATCAAGGCATCAACTCCAATTCCGTCAAAACCCTTTTCGCGCAGTCGTTTCCCGGTAGCGGCGATGATCATTTTTTTGGCCGAATCACGACATTCAAATTGCTTGGGCATCCTGTTCACTCCTTATTCACCGTTCGCTTGCCAGTCTCTAATTTTAGTGTAGCTTAAAATGATGATTGACAAAATAACGAGCGTTATTATAATCTTCAAAAATATCAATAACGAACGTTATTTATTTTGATGCAGGTCAGTGGAAAAATGGAAACAGAAATTTTAAGCAGTCGAATTCGCACGGCGCAAACCGAGATTGCCGGCGCCATCAAAGAATTAACTGAAGCGGAATCGCAGCAGATTATGGTGAATGCCGAATGGTCAATTAAGGATGTGCTCGCGCATTTAACCGTTTGGCTGGCCAAAAACTGGGCTGAACTAGAGCGCATTGAAACCGATGCGTGGCAGCCACAGCCGATGGAAATGGAAAAAGTTCATCAGCACAATCGAGAAACTGTTTTGGACAGCCGCGCAAAGTCGTTCGCAGACATTCGGCGGGAATACGAAACGGTTTCGGTTCAAATTCGGCGCTCAAGCGAAGAATTACCCGCTGAACTGGCAGAAACTTCGCCCGTTTATCGGGTCTTAAGCGGCGCGGCCAGGCATCTGACACACCACTCGCATCAACTCAAAATTGCCGCTGCCCAGGCGGGCGACAAATAACCAGCCGAATAAGGCCATCTATTTGAAACAAATTAGTTTAGCTGAAAAGAAAATTAAGGAAAAATTATGAGTTCAGGAGATTCAAAACGTTTAGCAGGCAAAGTCGCGATTATCACCGGAGCCAGCAAAGGCATTGGTGCCAGCATCGCCGAAAAGTTTGCCTTTGAAGGCGCCAACGTGGTCGTTAATTACAACAGCGATGAACGCGGAGCGCAGGCGGTTGTTGACCGCATCCAGGCGACGGGCGGCGGCGGCAAAGCCTTTGCCGTTCAAGCCAACGTCGGGAACGCCAACGACGCGCAGCATTTGGTCGAGCGAACAGTGGGCGAGTTCGGTAAACTCGATATTTTGGTGAATAACGCCGGCGTCTTCGATTTTGCGCCGCTCGCCGAAATTACCGCGGAAAATTTTGACAAACACTTTAATACCAACGTTAAAGGGCTCTTGTTTGTGACCCAGAGCGCGGTCAGCGCCTTTGGCGAGGCGGGCGGCAGAATCATCAACATCAGCTCCGTCGTCGCTCAAATGCCGCCCCCCAATAGTGTTGTTTACAGCGCCACTAAAGGCGCGGTTGACACAATCACGCGCGCGCTCGCGATTGAACTCGGCCCGAAAAATATTCAGGTCAATTCCCTCTCGCCCGGATTTACCGAAACCGAAGGCGCAACCGAACTTGGAATGCCGCCGGAAGCAATCGCGTTTATGGTGAGTCACACCGCGCTCGGACGGGCGGGAAAACCGCTCGATATCTCAAACGCCGCCGCTTTGCTGGCTTCCGACGAAGCCGGCTGGATTACCGGACAGATAATCGAGGTGAGCGGCGGGATACGAATGTAACTCGAGTTACAACAGCCCTTTTGAACAAAATTTAATTAAAAAAAGGAAACAAAAATTTATGGCATTGCGAATTTTACACATTGACAGCAGTCCGCGCGGAGCGGCATCACATTCGAGACAAATCACTGAGGAGCTCGTCAAATCGCTTACCCAATCAAATCAAAATTCAGTCGTGACTTACCGCGATCTCGGGCACAATCCGCCGCCGCACGTTGACGACGCGTGGACCCAGGCGGCCTATCTGCCGTTTGATCAACTAACGCCGGAACAACAGGCGGCGCTGCAAACGTCTGACGAACTGGTTGACGAAGTGCTGGCGGCCGATGTCATTGTGATCGGCGCGCCGATGTACAATTTTACAATTACCTCGACCCTCAAAGCGTGGATTGACCAAATATCCCGTTTCGGTCGAACTTGGATTGCCGAATGGAAAGCTGACGGCACGAGTGTTTATGCCGGACTGGCGGCTGGCAAAAAAATGTTTATCGTTACGAGCCGCGGCGGAGGCGGTTATGCAGCGGGCGAAGCGATGGAAAGCCTAAATTTTCAAGATCCCTATCTGCGAACCGCTTTCGGCTTTATCGGCATCACAGACATTGAATTTATTCACATCAACAATACTTCTAAAGGCGACGCGGCTCTGGTTGAATCACTCGGCAGCGCGCGCACTGCCATTGGCGTGGCTGCCGCTCACGCTTAATAAATTTTGCCGGAGCGGTTCTGATTGCTGGTCGGAATTGGCTGGTAAGAGCTTCAATGAAAAAATGCCGCTTTAATCTAGCCCGCGCGCCGGAGAGTCAACCGTCGCGCGGCGCACTGTCGCCAGAGCCGGCAGACGGGTCGCATCGAGCGAAGGACGGCCGACGGATGAAAAGTTTTTGAGCTGAGATATCAGGCTTTCATTTGATGAAACTGAAATTGTCCAAATGAAATCACGGCAATTCATAACCTCTCCCCGTTAAAAATTCCGGCCTTACTTTTTTGCCAATAAAAATTCGAGCGGAATGTCTAATCTTTTCGCCCACGATGTTTCCGAATGGCTTTCGCCCGGAAAAATCCGCGTGATCCAGTCTTTCTCCGTCCAGCCTTTCGCCTTCATCAGAGCGTCCACCTGTTTCTGCAGCGGCGCGTAAGAAGCGTCCAAAGTCTGATCGCCGTGATCGAAGTAAATTTTTCGCGAACCGGCTTTTGGCAGATTTTTGTCCAGATAATTGCGCAACGAAGCCGGAACGGTTTCAATGCGCGGAGTTTTCGCGTCCGTCACCATCGGCCAATGCGTCGAAAGTCCCGCCGCCCCGCCGAAAACATTCGGATATTCGCAAAGCGCGTAAAGCGAAATCAAACCGCCCATACTCGAACCCATGATAAAGGTATTCTTGACATCTTTTTTGGTTGAAAAATTCTGATCAATATAGGGTTTCAATTCCTCGACTAAAAACTTTAAATAGTTGTCGGCTTGCGGTTTATCCTTCAAGCTGTTTTTGATGATAAAATCGCGTGTGTCCATCGGCAAATCAGCCAAAGTTTTCTGCGGATAATATTCCGTGTGCCGATAATCGCCGTTATTCCACACGCCGACGACAATCGTTTCCTTAATTTTATCTTCTTTGATCAGTCTTCCGACGGTTTCATCAACGCTCCATTCCTGCTTGTTCCAAGTCGTCGCCCCATCAAAGAGCATCTGTCCGTCGTGTATATACAAAACGGCATATTTCATTTTCGGCGAATAACCGTCGGGCAGCCAAACATCAACATTTCGCGCATCAACATATTTTGACGCAAATTTTTCGAGCCGTTTGACAGTGCCGTTTGAAACTTTCGGAACTTGTGCAAACATCGCCGTATTAAAAGTCAACAGGCATAACGCCCAAATAATTGTTCGCTTCATCTTTTTTCTCAAATTCTAGTTCGGAAAACTGTATTTCTCTATTATTTCGTCTATTTCGTCGGACATTTGCTTGATTTGGTGTTTAATATCAGCCAGATCCTGAGGTTTGCCGTGCCAATCCGGGTCGGGAAAGTGTTCGATGGCCTTCTTGATATTTTCTTCCGTCACAAAATTTTCGTCTATCGTCGCCGGTTTGATTTCGCTAAACGGAGTCAAAAAAATGTACCCGTCAAACAGCTGGCCTAGTGTAAAATTTTGATAGCAAACGCTATAACCGCTTGTATCGGATAGTTTTCCGAGTAATGATTACTTTGTAAAAGCGTGCGGAGTGCCGACGAGCGCCAACAGTTTTTCGCCTTTCTTTAACACCTCATTTTCAATAATTTCCCGGCGAAATTTATCGAGCGTTCCTTGATAGAAAACTTTCGCCATATTGTCCGGCGTTTTTTGCCCCGAAAAATTATTCCAATCGTATTGATAGCTGAGGTTCAGTATTCTGAATTTTCTCGCCTTCGGAGGCAGCATTTTATCAAATTCCCAGGCTTTTTGATATATTTCGCGATATTCCTTCCAACTCCAGACAGTGTTGTAATTAAACATGATCCGTCTGGCAGTAGATTGATCAAATTTCTCCGAAGCAATCAATTTATCAAGCGTTTGCTGATCTTCAGCGCGTCCCGAATTCCATTCCCAAGTTGTAAATTCCGGCTTAGTATAATTCGGGAATCAAACTCTGCACAAACTGCAGATTTTGTTTGACGGCGTGATCTTCTCCAAGCAAAACAACGCTGTTTTTTTAAATTTTTCAATCAGATAATCGCTCGGATTTTCGCCGTTGTTTTTCAAATATCTAATTAATTCTTTACGGTTTGCAGTATCTTCGGAACTTTGGGCAAAAGAAAAATCAACAAACAAAATACTGATTATCAAGCCTGGAATTATTTTCGTAAAATTCCTCATAAAAATCAGAGCGGTTCACCGTTTAAAACCGGATTCAAATCAGAATCGGCAATCTCACCGACTTGTTTGCCGCCCATCCAAGCGGCAATATCATCGGCTTGATTCTGGTTTTGCGGCGACGTAATTCTCGCGCCATCGGCGAAATAAATAATTGTCATCACTTCGCGGGTGGTCGTCGGCGATTGATTTCCGCCAGCCGAGTGAATCGTCCAGCCCGCGTGAAATGTCGCGTCCCCCGCGTTCATTTTTTCGGCTTTGACGATAGGAAAATCGTGTTGGGCGATATATTTATCATAAGCTGCCTCGCTTTCGTCGGAGATTTCGATGCTGCCGATGGCCCCGAATTTATGCGAACCGGAAGCGAATGCGAGCATTCCCATCGGCTCTTCAATATCAATCAGCGGCATCCACATCGTAATTGTTTTATCTGTGTCCAAAGCCCAGTAATACTGGTCTTGATGCCACGGCGTGTGTCCACTGCGCGGCTCTTTAAACAACGCCTGATCGTGATACAGCCGCACTTTTTCAACTCCTAACAAATCAGCCGCAATTTGCGCGAACCTTTTGGCGAATACAAACTTTTTAACCTGTTCGTGGTGCCGCCAGAGATTCATAATCTGCAAAAAGGCTTTGCCGTAAGTGTCGCGTTCTTCGAGCCGGCGTTTTTCGGTCGAATACAGGTAACTTGTGTGATTGATAACCGGCTGATAAGCGGCAGTTTCCTGCGGGATTAACACACCCGGCAGCAGGATATGTCCGTTTTCTGCAAAACTGAGTTTTTGTGCGTTCGACAATAAATATTTTTTTGACAATGGTTCGTCATTCATGATCATTTTTTCGCCTGTAGAAATTTGAGCTGAATGTTTAAATCTTCCAGCCTATGACATTTCCGAAAAACTTTCACCCGCAACGATTTGGCGAGCCAGTCTTTTTCCGTCCAGCTTTTCGCCTACATCAGTGCGACAACCTTCTTTTGCAGCGGCGGGTGGCCTTTTACATATTCGCCGGTAATAAATGCGCGCATCTCTAGAGGCATTTAATCGGACGCTTTTTTGGAAAATATTTAGTTTTCATCCCGCGCTTTCTTCGGTGCTCCTTCCAAAGTGTGGTTTTCAAGCGCGGCCTGGAATAAAGCCTGTCGTCCGTAATAGCTTTGCACTTCGACATTGACAAAGTAGTCGGCGACGGCGACGGTTAGCAAAACGAGAATGCCGCCGAGTGATTTCAACAAAATTCTTTTCATCTGCTTTTAATGCCGACGCCAGCGGGGAAAATTCCAAACAACCGCAAAAAATGTTTTCTAAGGAATAGGAATATGGAATAGAACAACGCGCTTGTGTGTTTTATTGGCGAACGCGGCATTTACAATTTATAAATTTTTAAAGAATTATCTTCAGCTTGAACTTCGGGGATGTCAATGCAAAACGACTTGGACAAACTTTCGGTTAATACGATCAGAACCCTGGCAATGGACGCGGTGCAGGCGGCAAATTCAGGTCATCCGGGAACGCCGATGGCTCTCGCACCCGTCGCTTATTGTTTGTGGCAGCGGATTTTGCGCTTTAATCCCGAGAATCCGATCTGGGCGAACCGCGACAGATTTGTGCTTTCAGCCGGACACGCTTCGATGCTGCTCTATTCGGTTCTGCATCTGGCGGAAGTCAAAGCCGTCAACGAAGAATACGAGCAAGTCGGAACCGTGTCGGTTTCGCTCGACGACATCAAAAAGTTCCGGCAGCTCGATTCAAAATGTCCCGGACACCCCGAGTATCGGTGGACTTCCGGCGTGGAAACGACAACCGGACCTCTGGGGCAGGGCGTGGCGACGAGCGTCGGAATGGCGATTGCCGAAAAGTGGCTGGCGGCGACCTACAACACACCAGATTTTCAAATTTTCGATTACAACATTTACGCCGTTTGCGGCGACGGCTGTTTGATGGAAGGCATCTCACACGAAGCGGCGAGTCTCGCCGGACATCTAAAACTCTCGAATTTGTGCTGGATATATGACAACAATCACATCACGATTGAAGGCAATACCAGTCTCGCGTTTAGCGAAGACGTGGCGACGAGGTTTTTAGGTTACGGCTGGAATGTTCTGCGCGTCGGCGATGCCAACGACCTCGAAAGATTGGAAAACGCTTTTCACACTTTCCATCAAACCAGTGACCGCCCGACACTAATTATCGTGGACAGCCACATCGGTTACGGTTCGCCGAACAAGCAGGATACGCACGGCGCGCACGGTGAACCGCTCGGCGAAGACGAAATTCTTTTAACGAAAAAGGCTTACGGCTGGAATTATGAGGAGAAGTTTTGGGTGCCGGAAGAAGTTCGCGAAAATTTTCGGCAGGGGATCGGCCGGCGCGGCGCGGAATTAAACCATCTGTGGAACAAACAATTTGCCGAGTATAAAAAGCAGTTTCCCGAAAAAGCCGGCCACATCGAAAAAATGCAAAGGCGCGAATCGCCGGAAAATTGGAACGCTGATTTGCCCCAATTTCCCGCCGACCCAAAAGGCATTTCGGGGCGCGACGCTTCGGCGCAAGTCTTAAACCAGATTGCGAAAAATCACCCGTACTTAATCGGCGGTTCGGCGGATCTCGCGCCTTCGACCAAAACGCGGCTGACCTTCGACGGTGCGGGCGATTTTTCGGCGAACGATTACGCGGGCAGAAATTTTCACTTCGGCATCCGCGAACACCTGATGGCGGCGGCTCTAAACGGGCTTGCATTATCGAAAATCCGGGCGTTTGGTTCGGGCTTTTTTATTTTCAGTGATTACGCCCGCCCTTCGATTAGATTGAGCGCGCTGATGGAATTACCCGTCGTTCATATTTTTACTCACGATTCTATCGGCGTCGGCGAAGACGGTCCGACGCATCAGCCGATTGAACAGCTTGCCGGTCTGCGCTCAATTCCCGGACTGATAACTTTGCGTCCCGGCGACGCGAACGAAATCGCGCAAGCATGGAAATTGATTATGAATCTGCGGCGTCAACCCGTTGCGCTCGTTTTATCGCGTCAGGCGATGCCGACGCTCGACCGCACAATTTTCAAATCGGCGGAAGGTTTGCACCAGGGCGCATACGTTTTGGCGGATGCCGAAGAGGGCAAACCGGAAGTGATTTTAATCGGCACCGGGACGGAAGTCGGACTTTGCGTAGAGGCTTACGAACAGTTAAAAACCGAAGGAATAAAAACGCGCGTCGTTTCGATGCCGTCGTGGGAAATTTTCGAGCAGCAGACAACTGCATATCAGGCGAGCGTTTTGCCGCCCGACATCACGGCGCGCATTTCAGTCGAACAGTCTTCGACTTTCGGCTGGTCGCGTTACACTGGTTTGCGGGGAACGCGCGTGGGGATGAAAACTTTCGGCGCGTCCGCTCCGCTCAAGGAACTGCAAAAAAAATTCGGTTTTACACCCGAATCAATCGTCTCCGAAGCGCGGCGGCTGGCAGGCAAATAGCTTATGATAAGCGCGGCTGCCTCTGACAGCGCCGGTTACGCGTTCAAACAAAAGATTGTCGAGTTTTTAAAAGAGCGGAATTTTCAGTTGATGAACGATTGGAACAGACAGCGAAACGCCGGTGGATTAACCTTAATTATGCTGCAAAAATCGGGGCGGCGATTTTGCAGAAAAATGCGGCGCGCGGCGATTCCGCAGTGGTAGTTGATAGAAAAACCGGTGCTTTGCGCGCTTGATTTGAGCGCCGACGCTGCGGGCGCTGAAAAAGATTTTGTAGAGTATCGTGTAAAAAAAAGAGGACATAAAAAATGCAGCTTGGCATGGTCGGTTTGGGCAGAATGGGCGGAAATATGGTGCGGCGGCTGATAAAGCACGAACACGAGCTGATTGTCTCGGATTTGAATGCGGAAACTGTCGCCCAGTTTGCGGGCGACGGCGCCATCCCATCGAAAAATCTGGCGGATTTAGTCGGTCAATTGCAAAGACCGCGGGCAGTCTGGATAATGGTTCCAGCTGGTGAGGCGACGGAAACCACGGTTAATCAAATCGCCGAACTTTTAGAGCCCGGCGATATTATCATTGACGGCGGCAATTCGCATTTCAAAGACGACATTCGCCGCGCGACTGTTTTGCAGGAACAAGGCATTCGCTATCTCGATGTCGGAACGAGCGGCGGCGTCTGGGGCGCGGAACGCGGGTATTGTCTGATGATCGGCGGCGACGAGACGGCGTTCAAACACACCGAACCGATTTTTAAAACACTCGCGCCGGGAACGAGCGGCATCGCGGAATCCAAGGGGCGCGAAAATCTCGAATCAACCGCACCGGAAGGCTATTTGTATTGCGGCAAAGCGGGCGCGGGGCATTTCGTCAAAATGGTTCACAACGGCATCGAATACGGGCTGATGCACGCTTACGCCGAAGGTTTCGACATCCTGAAAAACGCCGCTTTCGAGAAACTGCCCGAAGCCCGCCGTTACGATTTGAACCTCGCCGACATCACCGAACTCTGGCGGCGCGGCAGCGTCGTCTCCTCTTGGCTGCTTGATTTAACGGCAATTTCACTGGCTGAAAACCCGGATTTGTCGAGCTATTCCGGCTTTGTACAGGATTCTGGCGAAGGCCGCTGGACGATTGAAGCGGCAATCGAAGAAGAAGTTTCGGCGGACGTTTTAGCGGCTTCGCTTTTCGCGCGTTTTCGCTCGCGGAAAGACCACACATTCGCCGAAAAGATCATCTCGGCGATGCGAAAACAATTCGGCGGGCATCTTGAGCCGCCGAAAGCGACGAGCCACGCCAAAGTCGGCGAAGCGATGTTGATGAGCGGCGAAATAAAAACGTAAAGCGAAAGCGGGCGAATGAAAATCGGAAGCATTTTGAACAAAAATTTATGACGCAGGGACAAGAATTACTTCAAGAACTGACGCTCGAAGCCGAAGTGACCAGACGATTTTTGGAGAGAGTCCCGTTCGACAAAGCGGAATTCAAGCCGCACGAAAAATCGGAACAGTTGGGGCATTTGGCTATTCACGTCGCGGAAATTATCGCGTGGTGGAAAGAGTGCATCAAGAATTACGAATTGAATTTCGTTGATTTCAAGCAAAAAGAAATCAAATCAACTGAAGAACTTTTAGAGTATTTCGACGGTCTATTGAGCGAAGCGAAAAAAGCGTTGTCGAAAGTGACAGATGATGAATTAGACAAAGATTGGTCTATGACGCACGGCGACGCGGTTCTTTTGACATTACCGAAAAAACAGGTTTTGAGGATATTTTGTATGAATCATTTGGTTCATCACCGTTCACAGCTCGGCACATATTTGAGGCAATTGAATGTTCCGGTTCCGGCGGCATATGGTCCGTCGGCGGACGATGAAGACGTGATTTTAATCAAGCCGTTTCAATAAAATTTTATGAATGAGACAGACCTTCCAGCAACAGAAAAGCGGCCCGCAAATGCTTGCGTGATGGTGATTTTCGGCGCGACCGGCGATTTGACGAAACGCAAACTGCTGCCAGCGCTTTACAATTTGTCGCATCAGAATTATCTGCCGGAGGATTTTGCGATTGTCGGTGTCGGGCGGAAAGAAATGAGCGACGCTGAATTCCGGGCGAAAGTCACCGCCGATCTGCGCGAATACGTCGCGGGCGACATCGAGGACGACAAAATCGAATGGTTTGCCGAACGCAGCTTTTACGTCGCGGGCAATTACGACGACCAGGCGACATTTGAAAAGCTTAAAATCAGGCTCGCCGAAATTGGTGAGAAACATCAAACCGGCGGAAATATTTTCTTTTATCTCGCCACGCCGCCGCAGCTCTTCGCGCCCGTGACAGAGGAACTTGAGCGGGTAAATTTGAGCCTTGAGGAAGCAGGAGCGTGGCGCCGATTTATTTACGAAAAACCGTTCGGGCGCGACCTGGAATCGGCGAAAAAGCTCAACCGCGAACTGCTTGAAACCGTCAAGGAACATCAGATTTACCGGATTGACCATTATCTCGGCAAGGAAACAGTCCAAAATATCTTGGTTTTTCGTTTCGCCAATGGAATTTACGAACCCATCTGGAATCGAACGCACATTGACAGCGTGCAGATTACGGTGGCGGAAAAACTCGGAGTCGAAGGGCGCGGCGGCTACTATGACACCGCCGGAGCACTGCGCGATATGATTCCGAATCATATTTTTCAACTGATCACCTTGACCGCGATGGAACCGCCCGTGTCGTTTGAAGCCGATGCCGTCAGAGACGAGCAATTCAAGATTCTCCACGCGATAAAACCTTTCGCGCCTTCTGATGTCGCGGAAAAAGTTGTGCGCGGGCAATACTCGGCGGGAAAAATTGACGGTGAATTGGTGAGCGATTACAACCAGGAAAACGGGGTGGCGGAAAATTCAAAAACCGATACTTTCGCCGCCTTGAAAATCGAAATTGACAACTGGCGCTGGGCGGACGTGCCGTTTTACATTCGCACCGGAAAATCTCTGGCAACCAGACATTCGGAAATCGTCATTCAGTTTAAACGCCCGCCGTTCGTTCTCTTTCGCAACACGCCGGTTGAGCGGATGACGGCTAACCGCATCGTCATTCATATTCAGCCGGATGAAGGCATCACACAGGAATTCGCGGCGAAAACACCGGGGCCGGTGATTAATACATCGCCTGTTGAGATGAGTTTTAACTACAAGGATTATTTCGGCGACCAGCCTTCGACTGGCTACGAGCGGCTTTTATACGATTGTATGACCGGCGACGCAACGCTCTTCATGCGCGCCGATATGGTCGAAGAAAGCTGGAAAACCGTCACGCCGATTTTGGATTATTGGGCAAATGACGAAGCAAACGAGATTCCGAAATACGCGGCGGGAACTTGGGGACCAAAAGAATCGGGCGACTTGTTGGAACGCGATGGGCGCAACTGGCGCAACGTGATTGAGCAATAAAAATAATGTTTGAATATAATTGATTGAAAAATAATTACAAAAAAAATGCCATACGTTAATCTCAAAATCACCAAAGACGGAGTGACGACCGCCCAGAAAAAGCAAATAGTGGAGGAAATCACGCAAACATTGGTTGTTGTGCTTGGTAAAAAGCCGGAACACATTCACATCGTCATTGACGAAATTGAGCCGGAAAATTGGGGTTACGCCGGAATGTTGACGACCGAATACCGAAGAGCGAAATAAATAAAAACAGGATTTCATAAAAAATGATTTTAGCGGGCGACATCGGCGGAACGAACACGCGGCTGGCTTTGTGCGAGGAAAGCGGGGAAGGTTTTGAAATAATCGCGGAAGAAAAATACCGGAGCGCGGCTTTTTCCGGTCTCGACGCGATTATCGAAAAGTTTTTGAGCGGCAAATCGGCACACGTCGAACGCGCCGGGTTTGGTGTGCCGGGACCGGTCGCCGGCGAAATCGTCAAGCTGGCAAACTTGCCCTGGACGGTGGATGCGCGAGCGGTCAAACATCTTTTGGGGGACGGCGCGGAAGTCGGTTTGATTAATGATTTGGAAGCCAACGCTTATGGTTTGAGCGAGCTGGCGCCCGAAGATTTCGCCGTTTTGAGCGAGGGCGAGAGAAACAGGACTGGCAACGCCGCAATAATTTCCGCCGGCACTGGTTTGGGCGAAGCCGGACTGCATTTTGAAGAGGAAATGAAAACTCTGCGCCCGTTCGCCTCCGAAGGCGGACACGCCGATTTTGCGCCGCGCGACGATTCGGAAATCGAACTCTTAAAATTCCTGCGCGAGAAATATGGGCGCGTCAGCGTCGAGCGCGTCGTATCCGGGCAAGGCCTAGAGAACATCTACGGGTTTTTGCGCGACACAAAAAGAGCGGAAGAACCGGCTTGGCTGAGAGAAGAAATTGCGGAAGCAACGGACGCGGCGGCGGTCGTTTCAAAAAATGCCGTCTCGGGAAAATCGGAAATCTGCGGGCTTGCGCTCGAGATGTTCGCATCGGCTTACGGCGCAACAGCCGGAAATCTTGCGCTCAAGATGCTGGCGACGGGCGGCATCTTTTTGGGCGGCGGCATCGCGCCGAAGATTTTGCCGCAACTCAAAAGCGGCAAGTTCATCGAATCTTTCCGGGCGAAGGGCAGAATGCGTTCGCTGCTCGAAAAAATTCCGGTGCGCGTTGTGCTAAACGATAAAGCGGCTCTGCTCGGCGCGGCGCATTACGCCTTTTATGAAATGGACAAGTGAAATCGGACTTCGCCGGCGATTTTCTGCGGCTGCATCTTTAACCCTATTCAAAATCCGAACAAACGCGCCGGTGAAACCGATTCGCCACCGGATTGACATGAAAATTTATGAAAATCTCGCTCGTCATCTCCGATATTGATGCCACCTTGATCACGCCCGACCACCGGATTACGCCGCGCACCGAAAAAGCGGTTCTTAATTTAAGGGCAATGGGAATTGGTTTTACGGTTGCAAGCTCGCGCCCGCCGCGCGGCTTGCAAAAATTTGCCGGACAGCTTTCTCTGACAGAACCTTACGCTGCCTTTAACGGTGCGGTCATCCAGCGTCCTGACGGAAAAACTTTGCTGCGGCATAATTTAAGCCGGGAAATTTGCGCATCGGCTTTTGCGGTAACTGAAAAATTCGGCATTGAATTGTGGGTTTATTGCGACCACGAATGGCACGTCGGACGCGTTACGCCGTTTGTCGAGCGCGAACAAAACACTATCGGTTTTAAAGCAACCGTCGAAAACGATTTGCGCGATGCGTTCGGGATGGCCTCAAAACTTGTAATCGTCGGCGATCCGGCGATTGTCGCTCGCGCCGAACCCGCCGCGCTCGCTGAATTCGGCGCGGAAGTTTCAGCGACTAAATCGAAACCGCGTTTTTTAGACATCACCGACAAACAAGCACACAAAGGAACGGTCGTCTCACAGCTCGCCGGAGTGCTGGGCATCCCAACTGCGGAGATTGCGGTGATCGGCGACGGTCTGAACGACGTTTTGATGTTTGAGCGAGCCGGTTTTTCGATTGCGATGGGACAAGCCGCCGATGAGGTCAAACAGGCGGCCAACGTGACGACTCTCGCCAATACCGAAGACGGTTTTGCAGTGGCGATGGAGAAATTTATTCTCCAAAAATAAAGCGCTGAGGTGATATAAGAAATCAACTGCAATGAATCAGTATGAAAACAACAAAAATTTTATCGCTGAACCGAAAGCAGAAGGCGATTGTCGCCGGCTCGACAGTCAAATTTAAACTCGAACTCACCGGGAATTTCAAAAGTAACAAACCGATGACAGATTTGAAAAGCGGAATGGGCAACCGCATTCACCTCATTTTTAATAATCAGCTTTAAGCAGCCTTTTATCCTCGCCAAGGAATGTGGACGGCGGAACCTCGCCGACGAAGCGCACGCCTAGCGCTTTTTTCTGTTCTGACGTTTCTAATTTTTCGGGCAGACAAAGCCTCGCTCACGCCTCAAAAAATAATTAGCTTTTTAATCGGCAGAATGGAATAGATTCCCCAACAAAAATCTTTTATACCCGAACCCACATGGTTTATTTGTGTCGTTGTTCAAATCGCACTGAAAATAAAGGCAAATTTGGTCGGAAATTCTGACTCGGTTTGGATGAAAGTTCTTTGCCCGGGAACAACTACCCCCGAAACCTCCGCTCGCACAGCCGGGCGGAACAAATTATAAAAAAAATCAAGAGGAATTTAAAATGAAGAACTACACAAAAAGAATCAGCCAACAGTGTACGAAAAACATTTTGCCGTTTATTTTATGCGGCATCCTGCTCGGCTTCAGCGCAGGACAGACGGCGGCGCAGGAAGAAACGACACCCGTCCCCGGCAACATCGGCACGGGCATCACCGGGCTTTACAACGGTCCGTTTCCGTCCGAGACGCAGCGCGAACTCGTCGGACCCTACCAGCTTCTAAAAGCCGGAATCGTCAACGAAGGCAACAACGAAGTTACCCTGCCGCTGTACGAAGGCAGACTCAAAGACGGGCGCAAAGTCTGGTATGTCTTGACCGACACGAGCGATGAGGGCAACGCCCGCGCGCTCGGATTGAATTTTTCGGCGAAATTGGTTTACGCCGACGGCGGGCGCGCCGTTCGTACGGCGCGCATAGAAAAGGGAACTTTGATTTTCGATTCGGGCACGGTTGATTTCAGCCCGGAGATGACTTTGACGCCGGGCGCGCCGCAGGCGTTTCCGCCGAAAGCCTTCACGCCCGGTTCGGTCGGCGACAAAGATTACACGCCGCTCGTCCGAATTGTTAATGCGGGCGGGCATATTTATAATGCGCCGATTATCGCATTTAATGTTGACGCCTCCAGAATTTCATTTCCGAACGGCAATGTTGACCACAAAATTCTCCACGATAAAGTTGTCCGAATTGATCCGGCAAGATCACAAGTGACATTCAAATTAACCGCCGGATTCAGTTTCGGTCGGCCGGTCATGTATCTGAGTTTTGACTCGAACAATCCGCTCGCGGCAACTTTGGAAGAATCAACACTCGCGCCGGGAATGGACGATATTAAGGTCGGCGGCGACGACGGCGCGTTTAGCGCGGTCGAAAGATTATTTGTCTTTACCAACGGTCCGACCGGCAAAAAAAGTCCGCAAAGACAAGGTTTAAACAGCGCGATTACGGACGGCGGCGGCCCGCTTAATGTTTTTGGCGGCGTTCCGACCATCGCCGGAGATTATTCGCCAATGTGGGATTTAAATTTATGGACGTGGACGGACGAAGCTCTGAAAAGTCATTACGACGCAAGAATGACCGAAGAATTCTCGATTCTCAGGCTCGTGCAGGAAGGCCATCTCGTCGGACCCGACCCGAAAAACAAGCAATACGGCTCGACCGGCATTATTGTTAACTGCCCGGTCGTCAAACGCCTGCTGTAAAAAAAACTAAAAATCTCGCTTTTCATCCGTTCAGTTTAGCGGCTAAAAGATGGAAAGCGAGACTGACAGCCCTACGCAATTATTTAACAAAAAGGAGTAAAGCTATGAACTATTTTGGATTCATAAAGCATCCGCGTCAAGCCGTTTTTGTTCTCGCACTGATTTATTTTTTCGTCTTTACCTGCTCAACGCAGACTTTTGCGCAGACAGAGCAAACGCAACATAACGAAGCGGAAAAAAGCCAAGTGACGACGCAGGCAAACGATGTGACCGACAAACAGATAGCCGCGGCTGCCGAAAAATCTTCTGCCAACACATCCGACCTGAGAACGACTGCGGCGAGCAATAGTGGTTTCGCCGAACCTTTAAAACCGGAAAATCAACAGTTCGAGAAGTCTTTTTCCGAGTCTAAAACCGCCAACAAACAGTCGTCGCAGACTCCTGACGATGACACGATGATGGGCGTTATGGGCAAGGAAGCGGACAACTTTAAAATCGGCGGTCACCTGGGTTTCGTCGTTCCCATTGTCGCTCGCGGAAACGGTTCGACAACCAATTTGACTGACCGTTTTGTGTTCGGTTTTCCGGTTGGGTTAACCGTCAAAACCAAAAAACACATCGCCATTGATTTTGAATTTATCCCGACTTTTAACACGGGCAGAGATTTCGTTTTAACGATTCATCCGGGAATAATTTACGGTTTCGCCAAAAAATACGCCGTCGGCGTTCGCGCCGCGTATGATGCGGGCGCGGGCAGTTACGGTTTGACGCCCCTTATCTCGCGCGGCTTCAAAATCAACGATAAAGTCGGCTTTTTTATCGAAGCCGATTTCCCGATTCGCTCGAATTATCGCCCTTATCAGGACCGATTCGGCTCAATCGCGTTTGCGGCGCACGCCGGATTCGCCTTCTAAAAAACAAAAATTCAAGGAGAACTAAAAATGAAAAAATTACTGGCAATCATGGCGGTTGCGGCGTTTGTTTTGATCGTCTCGGCGAAACCCGCGGCGGCGCAACAGCAAGGAGAACCGGCAGTCGTCTTCGTCTTTATTGACGCGCAGGAACAGGAAATTTACACGCCGCGGCAAGCGAAAATGATGCAATACCGCAACGAAGCGGGCAAAAAGCTCAAAAAGGTCAAAGCCGCGCCCGCCGGCTATGCGCAGACCGACGATCTGAGCAAGATGTATGTTGACGAAAAGGAAAAAGAGTTTTACACCCCGACGCAAGCAAAGAAAATGGGTTTAAAAAACGAAAGCGGCACTGCTTTAACCCAGATGTCGGAGATTCCCGAGGATTTCACACCGACCGACGATATGAAAAAGAAAAATTAAAAAGGGAAACGGCGGGCTTTGATTTAATCAAAGCCCGCTTTTTGAAAGATGAAAGGTTTTGGTGCTAAATTTTCAGTCATCATTTTTGTTGTCGTTGTTTTATTTCCGATTTTCGCGGCGTCGCAAATTCAAATCGGAACGATTCGCGGCGCGGTCTATGACCAAAACGGCGCGGCAGTCGGCAACGCGGACGTGCGCGTTACGAATGCGGTCAGCGGTTTTGTGAGCCGGGCAAACACGAACGAAAACGGCGAATTCGTTTTTAATAATTTGCCGCTCGGCAGTTATTCGCTCATCGTCGCCGCCAGCGGTTTTCAGACGGAAAATATATCAGCCGCAGTACGCTCGAATATTCCGTTTTCCGTCAGCGTCACGCTACGCGTCGCCGGGACGGGCGCCGCGGTTAAGGTAGCGGAAAACGGTGAAATTGTGGACAAACTTTCAACCTCAACTGAAACCCGGATTGACGAAAGCCGAATTGAGCGCACCGCCAACACTATGCGCGGCAACGGTTTGCAGCGATTAGTCGCGTCCGTTCCGGGCGCGGCGACGCAAAATAACGGGTTGATTCATATTCGCGGCGTTGACAACGGAATTCTTTACGTCGTTGACGGCGTGCCGACGGCTGACCGCGTGGACCAGGTTTCGGCAAGTTCGTTCGACACCGACGACATTCGCTCGTTTAATGCGATTACCGGAAATTTTCCGGCGGAATTCGGCGGACGCAACGGCACAATCATTCAAATTCAGCCGAAATCCGGCATCAACGAACCATTATCCGGCAGCTTCTCAACGAATCACGGCAACTTTCTGACAAACGACGCGGCGGGCAGTTTCGGCGGCAGTCTGAAAAACAAATTCGGCGTTTACACTTCTGGCGCATGGAGCCGTTCGAGCCGGTTTCTCGACCCGGTTGACGAGCGCGATTTCAACAATCGCGGGCTGCGGCTTAACTTTAATTTTCGCGCCGACTGGCAGCCGACGACGCGCGACATTTTTATTTTCAACTTCGGCGCGAACGGCGCGAACTTTCAGGTTCCAAACGATTTGATTCAGCAGACAAACCGACAAAACGAACGACAAAAAGTGCGCGACGACAATCAATCAATCGGCTGGGAACGGATTTGGGCGTCGAAGACGGTGACGAATCTCGCCTTTTTTCGGCGCAACTATTTTTCGGAACTTCTGTCGAGCGAGTTTGATACGCCGATTTCCGCCGCGCAAAATCGGCGGCACGCGCGGACGGGAATTATCGGCAGCGTCACGCAAATATTCAAAGAACACACTTTCAAAGCGGGTTTTGAGATTCATCACCTCACGCCGCACGAAGCCTTTTCTTTTTTCGTCACCAACGAAGAACTTGCCGCAGAGCGCGAAGTGTCCGCGGAAGTACAGGCGTTTACGCCCGGTAATCCGTTTGTTTTTAACAACCGGCGCACCGGAGTTTATGCTGCCGGATACGTTCAAGATAGTTTTTCGCCCGTTAAAAATCTCAGCATCAGTTGGGGAGTGCGTTTCGATTATTCCAGCCTGCCCGGAGCATCACGCCAATTCAGCCCCCGCACAGGAGCGACATATTATATCGAGCAGACCAAAACAGCCGTTCGCGCGTCTTTCAACCGGCTCTACCAGCCGCCTCAAATTGAAAATCTGCTGCTCGGCAATTCCGCGCAGGCTCGGGCGTTGTCACCGTTCGCTTTAGCGACTGGCGGCGGCAAAAACATTGAACCTGAACGAGTTTCAGCTTTTGAAGTCGGTTTGACGCAAAATTTTTGCGACCGCGTGCGTTTTGATGCGGCCTACTGGCGGCGCACTTTTAGAAATTTCGGCGACCCGAATACGTTTTTCAACACGACCGTGATTTTCCCGAACAGCGTTGAGCGCGGATTTGCCAATGGTTTGGATGTGCGCGTTGATGTCCCGGAAGTCAAAGGTTTTGCCGGCTTTTTGAGTTACACGAATTCGCGCGTCATCCAGTTCGGACCGATTAACGGCGGGTTATTTTTGACCAACGAATTCATCGAAATTGGGGACGGGACTCGCTTTATACCCGATCATGATCAGCGCAACACGGGCGCATTCGGGATAATTTACAATCACCGTAAAAGCGGTATCTGGGGTTCCGTCGGCGGCCGACACGAATCGGGCGTGCCGATCGAAGTTGCCGATGACCGTTTTGAAGAACTGCAAACGGCGGCGGGCGCGGATTTGGTTAATTTTGAACGCCGCCGCATCAAACCGTGGACGATTTTCGATTTCGCCGTCGGCGCGGATTTGCTGCGAAAAGAAAGAATTTCCCTTAAACTGCGGTTCGAGATGCAGAATTTCACCGACCGTCGTTTTGCTTACAACTTCGGCAGCCCTTTTGAAGGCACGCATTTCGGACAGCCGCGATTGTTTAGCGGCGGTTTGAAACTAGAATTTCGCTGAAAATTTATGGCCAGTCGTTTATTCAATTTTATCGGCGGCGGTGCGGGCGCGTGGCGTGTCTTAAAAATGGAAACCGTCGTTGGCGCGTCGCTCGAATCGGTTGAAGCAATCGAAATTGTTGAGGGTGATTCCGATGATTTGCCCGCCGCTCGACAATGGATTTTGCGCGGCGCGGCGAGTTACGAGCGGTACGCGACCCGCGCCGAAAAGGACGCGCTCGCGGTGATTCAACCGCCCTTAAACCGCCCCGCTGCGACATGCGCCGCGCTGATTCCGATTTGCAAATCTGCCGTCTGGTGGAATCTTGCGGCGGATGAGCGACGCGCTATTTTAGAAACCGAATCCAGACACATTGCCATCGGTTTAAAGTATTTGCCAGCGATTGCGCGCAGACTGCATCATGCGCGCGATATCGCGGGGGAACCGTTCGATTTCCTGACGTGGTTTGAATACGCGCCCGCCGACGCTCTGAAGTTTGAAGAACTCGTCGCCGTTTTACGCGAAACGGTAGAATGGAAATATGTGAGCCGTGAAATTGATATCCGGCTCATTCGCGCGGAACAATCAACGCCGCCCGACAAAGCTTTTTGCCTGAGTTGAGAAAAGCGGTTTTAAGCAGCCCTTATCGTTCAAAGCCGGTATTTGCCAGACGGCCTTACGCATTAGTCAGGTCGAACTTTACCGCCCGCTCCGTTTTCGGTTTCGTAATTTTTTATCCTTCAACTCATAGCGAGCTGTTGTCAGTTTTTATGACGGGAAACATTTTCCAAAAGCAAGCAGCAATCTCGGCGAACCTTTGAAACGAATTTTTCCGGTCAAAATCGCCCACAGAAAATTTTTTTCTTTTGCCAGAAAACCGAGCCACGTTTCCGAATCGGCGGTAATTTTTAGATTTGCAGCGCCGACAAATCCGTTTTCGACTTTGATTTGTTGGTTTTTTATCGTCACGGTCGCTTCGGCTGATTCGTCGCCGGTGAAAACGAAATGATAAACGGCGTCTAAGCCGCTCGCTTGACTCCGCTCAAACGAATCGGACATCCGGGCTAAGAAAACTTTAATCGAACGCGGGTGAATGCCGTTGCTGATTTGTTTGACGGTTTTATGCGGAAAGCGTTTGACGACGTGCCGTTCGGCATCGGAATTTTTAATGACGTAGATTGTTTCCTGCTTTTCCTGTAATGGTTTCAAAACATCCTGAAGAAATTCCTGGCGGTTTTCGAGAAAAGGCGCGATGACCTCTTCACCCGCCGGACAGACCGCCATACAATACGCCGCTTTGTAATTTGCGCCGTAGGACAGGCTCTGCCACATCGAAGCCGATTCCGCGTCGGTTACTTTTTTTCGATAATCAATCGCCGATTTACTGGCGGCAATCGTCTCCACCCAATCGGTAAAACCGCCTAAAAATTCGCGGTAATTGTGCGTCGCGCATGCCGAGAAACTGAAATCCCCCCCTGCGCCAATCGCTCCGACCGGACACGCGGCGACGCATAATTTGCATTCGAGACATGGGTTATAATCAATCGGCACGGTGTGTCGAGTGATTTCCGCTTCGGTAATAATCGTTCCCAAAAGAATAAAATTGCCGAAGATCGGATGAATCACGTTGCGGTGAATTCCCATCTGTCCCAAACCAGCAGCGACCGCGACCGGCTTATGCGACACAACCCAAATCTTACCCGGAAATTTGCTCATCTCCATCGGAAAACCCATTGAAGGATTGATGGCGCGAATGTTCCGCTTTTCTAATTCGGCGACAATTTTGTGAGCGACCTCGTTGGTTTTATCGTGCGCGTGATGAAATTCGAGATTTGCCACCGACCGCGCCGGACTGCGAACCGGCGCGCGGTTCATTCGGCAGACGAAACTGATAAGCGTTTTAGCTTTTGGGAAAGCTGCTAAAATATCCGCTTTCTCGTCGGCAATTTCTGCGCGTTCGAGTTCGACGAAACCGACATCATCTGCGCCGCACGCCAGACAAAATTCGCGGAAGCTGTCTGCTTCAAGCGTTTTTTCAGCTTCGATCTGTTTTTGCCGGTTTAATTGGTGAAATTTTTTAACTGTCGGATGCTCCCGTAATGACTTCATACTAAATCTCCAAAAAACGAATCTTGTTCATTTAGACCCAGCGACGCACGCGCGTTTTGTAGTCTAAGTATTTGTCCCCAAACTTGCGCTCTAAATAGACTTCTTCCCGCCGGATAACGCCGATTTGCACGATGACAAGCAGCGGCAACAAAAGCAAAACAGCTATTAAAGCGTTGAAAAGCAAAGCGATTCCGAGGTAAGCAAGCGTGAATGATAAGTAAATCGGGTTACGGCTGTGACCGAAAACGCCGTCGGATACAATCGCCGTCGTCGGCAACGAAGGATTGACTGCCGTGCTTGCGCGGCGCATCGTGCGGATTGCCGAAATGATGATTATGGCCGCGACAAATATCGCCGCGATGCCTGAAATGGTTGCAATCGGGCGCGGCACAAAATCAATCGGAAAAATATAATGGACTATCAAACCCGCCATCAAAGTTCCGATATACATTGCGGGCGGAAATGCTATTACTTGCGGGCTATCAACTGTTTCTTTCGACATCGTGATTTGCTCCTGACGTTTTTATCTGTTCAATGCTTCTAGTTCTTTCTTGCTCGGTATGTGTGTAAAGGGTAACTCCATCATTTTTTTCAGCGCCGCCAGCCAATTTGAAAAAGTGCGTTTTTTGTACGGCGAATTTTCGATGAAATCTCTGACGATAGTTTCAAAGTCGTCGGGTTCTTTGCCGGTCAAACGTTTGACGACATCGGTCGGTCCGCCGACGGCAAATCTGTCTTTTCTAAGTTCCTGCATATAAAAAACGGTTTGACTGGCAACGAAAGCGTCGTATCCGAATTCTTCGGCGGCGGCGATGACGGCTTTCTTGAACAGCCAATCCGGTACGGGCATGACGCGAACTTTTCTGCCTGTTACTTTTGAATAAGCCTGCGCCATTTCTTTTGCGGTAATGGATTTTGAACCGGTCGGGTGAACTTTTTGACCGTAATAAGGCGCGGGATTTTCGAGCAACACCGCCGCAACACCGCCCAAATCCCGGCTTGAAATCCAAGGGCAGATTCCCTTCCCGAACGGCGAAGGCATCAAACCAAGCTGCGCGACGCTTTGCGAAAAAGAAATGACGTTATCGGCAAAAAACCCCGGATTATAATAAACGACGTTCAAGCCGGATTCTTCAAACAGGCGGTAAGACTCTTTGATGTTGTTCGTCAGAAGACTTTTTTGGTCGTCAAACTCCGCCAACCATTGCCCCATAAACACAACGGCTTCGATGTTGGACTCCTTCGCCGCTTTGATGAAAAGTCTCACGTTTTCGGGCATACCTTTCATCATCGGATAGCAATAATAAATTCTCTCAACTCCATTCAGAGCGTTTTTTAACTGCCGGTAATTATTAAATTCTCCGATGGCGATTTCCGCTCCGAGCTTTTCCAACTCCAGCGCTCTGCGATTTCTGGAACGAACGTAAATTCTCACGGGATAACCATCTTTCAAAAGTTGCCCCGTTGTCGCATAACCGGTTGTGCCTGTGGCTAATGTAATCAAAATTTTCTCTTTCATTTCGTTATGAATCCCAAACTAAATTTATTGAAATCGGCTCAAATTTGACTCTCCTGCATCAAAATAGTCAGTCCTTTTAAGCAACTAACTAATTTTTAGCATAGACAGTTTCTTTATGCAACTGATAAAATTAAATTTATGAAAAGAACGAGTTTTAAGAATGCTCCCTGTCCGATTGCACGCTCGCTCGATGCGGTCGGCGAATGGTGGATGCTGTTGATTGTGCGCGACGTGTTTGGCGGAATCAGGCGGTTTGACGAACTATTAGCGGATTTGGGAATCTCGCGCAACGTCCTGACCGACCGTTTGCAGGCGATGGTCGCAAGCGGAATTTTGGAAAAGAAGCAGTATCAGGAAAAGCCCGTTAGATACGAGTATCATTTGAGCGCGAAGGGGCGCGAACTACTTCCGGTGTTGGGAATTTTGACCGCTTGGGGCAATCGCTGGCTGCCGGTTAAATCGGAAACGCCCGTGCGGCTGATCCACGAAAAGTGCGGTCACGAGCTGACTTTGCATCTCGAATGCGCCCATTGCAGCGAGGCAGTTTCGACGCTCAATGTCCGACCGGAGAATTTTGCCAATAACTCGAAGATACCCCACTCTCTCGCGGGCAAAATAACATAGTTGCCAAAAAAATAGCTGCTTAATTTATTTATTTGGTTGGAGGCCCGACTTTAATTTAGACTCCGATAAAATAAAGCAGAAGCCTGGACTTTCCATGTTTTGACAAAATTCTTATCTAGATAATCAGACAGAGTCCAAAATCGCCGCTCCGACAATCATCTCGCCCGAGAGCTGCGCCGGCATTTCATCCGGACAAATCACCGGACGCTTTTCCTCCAGCGGCAAACTATCAATGCTCAAAACATTTTCCATCGCCGCCAGAGAGCGAGCGTCTATCTAACTGATGCACTACTGCTTTTGTTTCCCGCGGGCGTGGTTCTTTTTTTAGAGAATGGGGCTCCGACTACATTGTGCGAAATCGCGCCCAGCAGTTCCAGTTCGACGCAGCTTATCGGCGAACAAATCACGCCATCCGGCTCATTTCTTTTATCAAGCAATCACCCCTAGTAGTTGATACCGATAAATTGGTTAGAACTTATAAAACGGCGAGCATGGAGCTTAAAAATTATTCGCCGGCAGAGTTACTCGCAGCATTTCCAGCCCTTTCTTAAGTTCGATCAAATACCGCGCCCCGCTCGGCAGTACCAAACAATCATTTGCGTTGAGGTCATAGTCGGTTATTGTTTCACCGCCGAGCCGCAGGCTGCCTTTGATAAGATAAAAGAATAAAAACTCCCCTCCATGATTGACTGGCAGCTGAGCGTCGGCCGTCGCCCGGATCAGCCGCACATCGGCCACTCCGCCGCTGGCGGCAGCAATGCCCGTGTCGCGCGTTTCGATGCCGGGTCGCTGCCCACCACACCAAACGGCTTGCGCAGCAATATGACGGAGAAAACGCTGACCGCCGCCAAAGGTTGTATCAGGCGCGAACAATTCATTCGGCAGAGCAAGGGCGTGGTCGGCGAAAGTTTCGTGAATCGCTGGAGAACCGATTTCCAAAACTTCAAATTTTGGGCTCGACTCTAAAACTCGATGTCGAATTTCTGGCGGCTGCAGAAGACAGTCTCCGGCGTTCATCAGAAAAGGTTCACCCTGATTCTGGTAAACCAGTTTGGCCCACCCGCGGAGACAATAAATCATTTGAAAGCGAATTTTGTGGAAATGCACGTAATCGGGAATTTCGCCGCCTTCCGGAATCGAAATATTTGAGGCGACGAATCTTTCGCCGAGGCGGCCCGGAATCAAATCCCGGTACTGCATCCCGGCGCGTCCGGCGCTCCAAGAATTTTCGCTCCCTCTGGTGACTATCAATTCCTGAACGGGTGGCGGCATTGCGATGGCTGATTGCTCTGCGGCAAAAATTATCCGCACGCCGTCTGGCGAATAAATTTCGCTCGGCATGTCAGAAGGATGAGCTGAAAAACCGCCGGACAGTCGCAAGACGAGCGGCAGTTTTGCGGCCGACGTTTCGAGCCGGAGAGTTACGCCGTAACCGGAAATTACTGCAACTTGAGGTGCATCGGCAGGGTAAATCATCTCGACCAGAAAACCAAGCTGTTCGGTAAAAAATCCCATCGTCTGATTGAGTTCAGCGCACGGGAGAACAATTTGCGCCGCCCGAATTTGATCTTTTATCATCTTAAATTCAGCACCGGAGCCCGGTAATGAGCGGTTCGACACCGCCGCTCATTACCGGGCAGCCGGGGCGAGATATTCCCCTTCCCCTTTACGAGTTGAAGTCTCACTCAAAGAGATATAATCTCAAAAATATTTTCGAAAAGCCAAACATCCCGTTGTGACGCGGCCTTTATTGAAGAGATGGAAGTAATGAGCCTATTGACAGGAAACAGATTTGTCAGGCGTGTTGTCAAACATCATCTGCCGCTGCTGGCGGGCAGTTTTTCAGCCATTTGGCTGCTTGACTGGTGGCTTGGATGGTGGCTCCAGGCTGATGCTCCCCAGCGTTTTTATTTTCGGCTGAGTCTGGCGACCGGTTACGTTGCGCTCATTTTACTGGTGATTACACTCTCAATCGGAGCCTTTAATGTCCTGCGGAACAAACGTACTCTGATTTCGACCGATTGGCGGCGCGACATCGGTATTTGGTGTGCGCTGATTTCACTGGCGCATTTTATTGCCGGGTGGAATGTTCATATGAAAAATCGTTATGAGTATTTTTTTACCGAAGACTGGGCCGTTCGTTTTGATATTTTTGGTCTCGCCAATGACTTAGGCTTGCTGGCCATCTTGATTGTGGCGTTGCTGCTCGTCCTGTCAAACGATTATTCTTTGCGAAAATTGCAGGCCAGGCGATGGAAATCGCTTCAGCGGTGGAATTATGCGCTTGGACTGTTAGTAATCGCGCACTCGCTTTTATACCAGTTTATTGAAAAGCGTCCCTTGAGTTTAATCGCTCCGATTGGCTTGTTAATGTTGTTCGGAATAATTCTGCAAGGTATGGGCCGCTGGAAGTTTCGCCGGCTCCAGCAAAATGTGTGATATGCAAATAAGGAAGCTCGCTCTCTTCCCAAATGCTACCTTTAAGACAATTTAACAATAAATAGTTAAACCCTCACGATTTAACAATCTTCGGTCAAATTCTCTAAAGTTATTTAAGCTTGCCCGGATGAATTTGGATTGTATGGAAAAGCTGCCAGGCTCAGCTCTTTTATATGCAGAATGGTATCCGGTCGTTTTTGAGAAACTTTTGAGGTATCTTGCCAATATGAAACAAATCCTTTTTTTAGCAACTATCTCAACTTTGTTGATAAGCTCAGTTTGGGCGCAAAAATCCGTCTGCCCAATTAAGAAGGTTGATTGTCTCATTCACCAACACAGTAACTCGATAAAAGCAAAGCCAGCTGATGCGAGCCTCAAGCGCGGAGTAACTTATTTGGCAAAAGATAACAGAGTGTTTTTTGATTTAGAGGCAGCGAGTTACGCCCTTCCAAAAGTGATAATCGCGAAACAGGCAGCAATTTCTAAAGATGAAAATTTTGACACTCTGACAGAAGAGTTTTCCTTCTTGATTCAAGATTTCAAAATGAATCATCAATCTGAAATTAACAATCTCAACATTAAAATTCGATACGGCTATGAAAAAGGCATCTTAGAGAGCAAATATCCGGATTTTCGCGCAATCGCTAAAGATATTGAAGCTTTTCTCAACAATTATCCGAACAAGGTTGATTATTGGGAAATTCTCAACCGAAAGCTCACGTTTTTAGTGCTGAAAAAATACCCGATGCTTTCAAGCATAACCAGTGAAATACAAGTTTCGCCTACACAGTCAGTCTCATATTTACGCTCAAGCATTGTTACCCGCCACCAGTCTAAAAGTGTCAGGACAAAGTGATGAATCAACGCGCCGAGAAAACGAATCATAAAACATTTGATATATTTCCTGCTGAGTACTCTGTCATCTAAATTACCTTGTATTTAAAGCTCTCGGGGTTTCTCCGCCCGAACCGATTCGTCCTGTCTGTTCCACTCTGTCCGAGCCGCTTCGAGTGGATGATGGTCAAGTTTTTTTAGACAAAAAACTGTCTTTCGCCTCCATCATTTTCCGTTTGCAATGCCCTCTCGCTTTGAGAGCGAACTTTTGCAGCCGCACGGCAAGCTTTTTATGGCGATAAAATCTTTTTGAGCGACGGAGCGTATTCCGGATTTGATGGATAATAGATATCGCTGATTTTCCACCCCTTTTCCGCGCTTCGTTCAAGTCGAAAAAGAACGGTTTCGGCTTTGCCCATATTTTTGAAGGTGACCGGAACATCGGCGACTTCCGCGTTACCCTCGCCATATTCGGGCGCACCGATTTTAAAAGCGGTAATTCGTTCGTCTTGAGCGTTAAAGAGCGGATCGAAATCAATCGTCCCGACCTCTCCCCTCGCCACCTTTGTGTCTTTCCAAATCAAATCAGCGAAACTGCCGGTGAAAAATCTGTCAACCGCCCGGCGACTACGGTGTTGAAAAAACGGACCCGTTCCGGCTTTTTGCGCCGCATACAGATTTTTAACGATCCGGTCGGGTGCGGCGGTTTGACTATTTGCCGCCGCAGTTGGTTTAGCCGATTGTTTAGAATTGCTGCCGGAATCAGCGGCGGAGCAGTGGCCCGGCGTCCAGCCGGTCAATTTGAATTCGTTTTGCAAATTTTGATAGATCACAGCGACGACTTCCTGCTGCTTGTTTGTCGAATTGACCAGCAGACACACTTGATAATTCGAGCCGGCAACGATTTGTCTTTTCGCTCCAATGATTGAGACGAGCTTTAGCGAAGCCATTTTCCGGGCTTGCGTCTTGACGGCAAAACTCGCCGCCGCGACCACGGTTTCATCAGTTTTGGAAATTTCGCTGTAGCCGCCCGTTATCTGAGCCTCAGAAAACACTGGTGCGACGAAGAGCGCGATGCACAACCAGGCAAACGCCATTAACGCGCCGGAAATTTGTTTGATTTTAATTTTCATAATATTTAATTAACAAATGAGCGGCGGGACAACTATTTTGTTTCCTTTCGCTTTTAATTTATTGGCAATTTCTCAGACTTTTGCTGGTTGAAAAAAAAGGATGCTGACTGTCTGCAAATGGATGTGTGTTAGGAAAAAATCAATCGTCCGCCTTGTTCTTCTTTCAACCTCAAAAAGAATCGCAAAACACAAAATAAAAAGCAAAAAAATTACTGCCAATGGTGCCGCCAATAATTTGTTACCAATTATCAAGATCAAGGCTCTTGTACGGCAGTTTGTCGTCAATTTGCATCGATCACGCTCAACCGTTCCGGCATCAGTGATATTTCAAGAGTTCGACAAATATCCACTAACACAATCACGAAAGCCATCCAAGAGGACGCCGAATGTTGTTTCGATGAGCGCCTTGTGAATGTCCACGAGCAGACAGCGCCATTCACCGAAACCTGATTTCTTCATACAACGCGCCAGTTGCCTTCGGCGAGTCGCATGAAATGAAGTTGCGGTTCGGGTTCAGCTTGTCAGGAAAAATCGCCGTGCGTTGATATTTCTTGTAACTGCCGCGAATCGAATAAATCGGAAACTTGATATCAATGCCGCCAAAATTTATAAGCAGCTAAAAAAAATTCACATGGTATTTTGACCCGATTTGCGACAGCACTTTGTTTAATTCATCCCGCAAATTCTTCTTCGATTTGGACGCCTTCCACAAGAGCCAATCGTCTTTGATTCGCTCCCACAGCATTTCAATCCGGTTCAGTTCCAGGCAAAACTATCGGCAACCGATAAATTGTCAGCCCGTTCGATTAATTAATTGGTCAGAATGCTCACTAAATTCTTGGAGAGTCTGATTCGGGAAAATTTTGAGCTTTAATTTCCTCTTTGCAAACAGGCCGTGCCGACTCGATTGGTTGACGCAGGTACTTTGCGGCATCGCCCTGATTGTCATAAATTAGTTTTATGACAGGTAATCAAAACCTCAATCTGCCAGCAGATGACCGGCGTCCAGAACTGAGCGCTCAAGACCATAGTCTGGGCTTCAAAAAAGAACTCGGGGTGACCGATTTGGTGCTGACACAAATTCTATTTATCGTCGGACTCCCGTGGGTTGGCGTCGCCGCCAAACAAGGGCCCTCGCACATAGTTTTATGGCTGGCGGCGATGCTGTTATTTTATCTGCCGTCGGCTCTGGTTGTGATTTATCTCAACCGTCTGATGCCTCTCGAGGGCGGTCTCTATCAGTGGGCGAAACTCGGTTTTGGTGAACTGACGGGATTTCTTGTCGCCTGGAATTTGTGGCTGATGGCTATTTTGAACACGTCAGAGGCCGGACTGCAGATAACTCAGTATCTGGTTTACGTCATCGGACCGGGCAGTGAGTGGCTGACGGGGAGCAAACTGTTTATCGGCCTCGTTAATGTTGTAATTATCAGCGCGCTGGTGTTGCTCGCAAGTATTGGGTTGGGTGTCGGGAAGTGGATTCATAAGATAGGCGCCGGACTGATGCTCATCACGTTCGCCGTGATTGTGGCGCTTCCTTTGCTAAATAGAGCAAATGGCGCACTGGCTGAATATCACCCGCTTCAGATTGAAATGCCGGTATTATCCCTGATGACTTTAAACTTGTTCGGGAAGATGGGTTTTGGCGCTCTTGGCGGATTTGAGTATGTCGCGATTCACGCCGGAGAATGCCGCGATCCGGTGCGTTCAATCACCCGCTCGGTGTTTATCGCTGCGCCTCTCATCGCGTTAATGTTCATCCTCGGGACGAGTTCGCTGCTCGCCCTGATTCCGCCGGACCAGATTGATTTGATTGCTCCAGTTCCCCAAGTGTTAAGCGTAGGTTTTCGCCCGCTCGGTTTGGCCGCCGCCGTCGCGCCGATTGCAATCATGGCTTTGCTGAGCATTCGTTTGGCGCAATCTAGTGTGATGTTTTCAGGAAACACCAGGCTCCCGATGGTAGCAGGCTGGGATCATCTATTGCCCGACTGGTTCACCAGATTACACATCAAATACAGGACTCCGGTCAATTCGATTTTATTTGTTGGAGCTGCGACACTTGTGTTAGCAATGGTAGGACTAATCGGCGTCGGTAAACAAGAAGCTTTTCAATTGTTGTGGAATGCATCGGGAGTGTTTTATGCGCTGACTTATCTGGTGATGTTTGCTCTCCCGTTGAGCGGCTTGAGAAAAGTAACTCCGCGGCCGCCTCTTTGGCTGAAAATAGCCTCGCTTTCAGGATTTTTAATGACGGTTTTGTATGTCGCGCTTTCAATTACGCCTATTATTCAGGTGGAAAGTCGAATAATGTTTGCGATTAAAATTATCGGATTGATTGCAGCGACAAATATCATCGGGTTTGTAATATTTCTGACGGCCAGAAGGAAACGCCAAACCGCATTATCCAAGCAAATCCAAAATCGTTGATATTAGGGATTATTTGCCGGTTAGATAACGCGACAACCCATTTTAGTTTCGAGTCAGCGGGTGACGGTCTCAGACCAGAATGTGACGGTCAAGAAAAACTCCAGCAAAAAATGTTTCGAACGAGGGCAATTTCTGGTGTAGTTTTGAAAATAATGATACCGTCAACGGATTTCCAACAGTGTGCTGCCGTTCTATGCAATCAACGGCGTCTTCAACACGGTGCTCGGGCCGCTCACGCAAAATGGTATTGACATGGCGCCCACTAAAAGCGAGGTCGAGACTTGGGAATCCGGCTGCATGGATTTGACTGCGGCAGTAAACTCATGGAATACGATGCTCGGCGCGGAGCTCGTCAGCTTTAACAGTCTGCTCACACAAAACAACCTGACGCCGCTCAAAATCGCTCCGTCGGCGGCACGGTCTGCACCGTCGGCCTGTACATTTGTGCCGTCAGCTAAAAGATGAGCGACAGCGCCTCTCGTAAAGAGTAAATGCCAGCGGAACAGTGAGAATTTTGGGTCTCAACTTTTTCTCGACCGCTTCATCTTCTGACAGCGTTAGAGACACTGGTTTTCTCAATGAATGTACTTTGGTTTGTTTTGTTTATCAGCAGAACAGTGGTTGAGCGCGTCCCATAACCGTTGGTTGCGATAAAGGCGGCTGACAGAATGCGCTCGCGCTCTATTCCGACTCCGGTTTCCGGCAATTTTTCATCGGGCGCCGGCTGTCTGTCTGCCAGCATGCCAAATAAATCTTCGGGAATTATTTCATCGGAATTTTCCACAACTTTGAGGAATTTTGCCTTATTTTGCTCAACTTTGTACCATTTTGTATCGAGCAGCGCGTTGCTCAAACCATAAATTCCCGAATCTAATTTTTCGATTGTTTTGCCGCGGTTTGAAAAATAGAATAGTTCGTTTCCATCTTCTCCGAAATCACCGACAAGTAGATTGAAGCCCGAATAATCGGACCTTTCTCTTTCGATTTTCCGCAGAAAATATTCAGGCGTTTCTTCACCGATCAGAAAATCTCTCGTTAGCCAACCGCGTGATTTTGTTCCAGACGGCGCATTCGGGTCGCGGTAATTGGTGACGGCGGCGAAGCGGCCGCTTTTTGTAATCCCGAGCCAGGTTCCGCCGCTTGCCAGATCTTTTCCTGCGCAAAGCTCCGGTGCGTCCGGCCAAAATTCGGCCGGCGCGGTTTGGCGCGCGTAAAACTCATCGCGGTTGGCGGCCAGAATAAGTTGATAGTGCGGATGCGCGTTATAGGCGAAAAGAATCAGGCACATTTTCGATTTCGGAACTCGGGTTCCGACTTTTGAATTGTTTTATTTGACCGAAACGGCTTCTATAATACAATTTTAGTAAATCTCCAACAGTCGTCTGCGGCGCTCCCAGGGCCCGATTCTGCGCTCCGATCTCAAAGGCGATGCGCCACTGCCGGAAAAGTACGCGATAGGCCCCGAGAAGCGAATTTTTCGGGTCGTAAATGTTTGTCGCTTCGCTCGTCACGCCGTTGAGTTCGATTATTTTGAAATCGCCTCGTTTAAAATCTTCGACTGATGGAGAGCGCAAATCGAATCTGCCGAAGTAAAATCCTTTGTACCCGCGACAGATGCGGTCAATTTTTTCTTCGAGCGCATCGGTTTTCGCCCACTCGCCATCGAGAAAAATCGCTCCTTTGGAATGCGTTCCGATGTCAATTAAAAAAACTTTTTCGCCCGCTCGCGGGACATCGGCGAGGCGTTCCGCGTTGCGCTCGAAATAGGCATCGGCGAGAGCGACCGTGCGCCGACCTCGCAGAATCAAAGTTTCGAGCGTCGCTTCGCCGTCGCCCGTTACAAACGGAAATTTTTTTTCAGTGACGGCGAAAATTTTGCCCGTTTCCTCATTCGGATAACGATAATAAAACACACCGAATTCAACCCCTGCGGCAAATTCCTGAACGATCAAATCCGCTTTGTTCGCCTCAATCCGTTTTTTTAATTCGTCCTCGTTTTTGATGATAAAAACTCCGTTTCCGCGTTCTCCCGCATTCGGCTTTAATGCAACTGTAAAATTCAAATTATTTTCTGCGATGAAGTTTTCGGCGAGCATTATTCTCGCGTTCGTTTCATTTTCCGACGAAATCAACGCGTAGCGCAGAAGATGAGCAGTGGCTGCCGGAGACTGGCGCAACCCCTCATAAATCAACTGTTTCTGTTCCCCGATAAATCCGCCCGCGGCGATGGCCGGATTGGCGTCTGCGAAAACCGAGAGACTGCGAAATTTGAGTCCGAGCCAAGCCACATAAAAAATGACCGGCAGATAAAACATCTGCAGCGACCAGAATTCCCAACGAGTGAGCCGCAGCCAGCTGCCCGCCAGCCGTCGCCGCCCGCGCCAGGTCGCCAGATGCAGCAGTAAATTTAAAATAACGAATGCGGCTCCGATCAGCCCGATAAATTCGAGCCAGAAATTATGGCCGGGCATCAGCGAATTGTTCGTCATTCCGCGACTTGCCCAGGCGGTCACAATGATTAAAATCGGTGTCCAGAGGGCAGCAGCGACGGCGAAATAAACCGCGAAGCGAAGAAAATTGGTTTCCAGCATTCCGGCGGCAAAATAAACCGGCAGACGCAAACCCGGCGTGACGCGGCTCAAAAAAACTGCGTTCATTCCATTGCGTTCGAGCCACGCCGCGCCGCGGTTAAGCGACGATTCGGAGATAAACCATTTGAAGGGACGGCCCGCCACGGCTGCGCGACCAAAAAATCTGCCCGCCAGATAAATCAGTAAATCGCCGCCCAAAATTCCGCCAAAGCACGCCCCAACTGCCAGCCACAAACTGATTTGTCCTTCTCCGACGAGCGCGCCCGCTGTGATGCTCGTCAAATCTTCGCTGACAAAAGTCCCCAAGGCGAGAATGAGAAAATAGACGAGCGCGGTCGAACCGTCCGCCATCACCATTTCACGGACGAACGGTTCGCCGGCCGCCGCGATTTTCTCACTGTCGGCGTTCGACTTTGACTGCGCTCCGGAATTTTCAACTCGGTTCAAAAAATCCTCGACAATCGGGGCGATTTCATCGGGATGCTGGAAAATCATAAAGTGATTTTCGTCGAGCTCGACGTATTCGCTCTGCGGAACGAGTCGGTGATGTTCACGCGCCGCCTGCACCGGAACGAGCGGATCATTCCGGCCGTGGATGATGAGAACGGGCTGTTCAATTATTTTGAGAATTGAGCGGAGCGGTCTTTGATCCGAATCGTAAAAATTGCGCGCGTATGAAGTGCCGAAAAACGCTCCATCGAGCAAACCGAAATGCGGTGTTAGATTCTGGAGCGCCCAAATTGCCGCCAGCTGCGCTCCATGCAAAACATGATTGAGCCGGTAATCGCCCAACAGTTCGTATTCCTGGACTCCAATGGCCGAAACCATCTCGATGGAAGCGATGCGTTCGGGCGCGATTTCCGCCAAATTCAAAGCCGTACCGCCGCCCATCGAAAAAGCCAGCAAATGAAACCTTTCCAACTTTAATTTCTCGGCCAGTTGTTTTAGATAAAATGCGTGCGCGCGAAAAGAATAATCAGGAATGTTCCGGGTCGAATCGCCAAAACCGGGCAAATCAGGCACGATCACGCGGCGCGTGCGGCTCAAATTTCCGGCCAGACCAGTCAGACTTTCGCTGTCGCCGGGGCTTCCGTGAAGCAGCAGAATTGGGAGTTCGTTTGTTTGACTGGCCGACGCAAATTCACGGTAAGCGACGCTGACCGGAAAATCCACGCTCTGCTGATCGTGGTTGATCGCCGCAACTGTGATTGATTTTTTCTCCGCCGGAAACAGTTTTTTAGGCTGCTCAAACCGCGCCGCCGATGATGCCAGCAGCAGCAGTAAATAGACGCCGACCAGCCGGAGCCCGCGGCGTTTTTTGAAAAGATTCGGCACTTTCAAAGTTTATGCAACCTAAGTCAACCTGACGCCGACAACCGGAATCTGACTGCGATGAAGGTAAAGCGTAATCAAGCTGCCGATTAAAACCGTACAGGCCAATCCAAACAAGAGGCCGCCGTCGTCTTTAACGACGAACCCGAGCTTGGTCAGATGCGAAAAAATCGCTCCCAGCGAAACTCCGACGCCGAGCAAAGCGCCGAGCCAAGCCGTTTGCGGAATCAGCAGCAGAATCGAGGCGAGCAGTTCCACCATGCCCGACCCGATGCGTCCGATCCATTCGTTTTGGGCTCCCATCAGAGTCGTGAAAATATATTTCGATTCTTCCGATCCGGTAAATTTGAAAAATAGGGTTTGCAGCAAAATTATCGCCACGACAATGCGGCAAATCCAACTTAAAATCGCCATAAAATTTTATCCTCGAACACTTTGTAAAAAATGAAATTCTAACCGTCGGCCGCTTTTTTCTGTCGCCAGAAACTCAGAGTCGAGGGCGCGACGCCGAATTCATCTGAGACGACGATGCCGCGCATCCGCAATTTAAAAGCGATCAGCGCGAAATGATGAATCGTGTGGCTGTGGAGAAATTCCAGTTCGCGCGCAACGCTTGACGCGCACCATAAATCTTCATCGCGGGCAATCTCTTCAGGTTTGACCGATAAGGCCGCTTTACTTTCTGGGAGATTGACGTTTGTGAGGGCGGCAATCGTTCGCAAGTATTCGGCAATCGCGTGTTCACGCTGCGTTTCGATGAGCCGATCGCGTTTTCGCAGGTTGTAGTCCACCCACCCGACGCTGGCCGCGCCTTCTAAAAAACAGTTGATAAATTCGAGACAATGCCGAAAGTGGCCGCCGACCGAGCCGCCGTCGTGAAAAGCGTCAGCGTTTCCCGGCGAGTAGGTACGGTCGTCAATCGCTTCGAGCAAATCAACGCCTTGCTGCAGCACTTCGCCAACGCTCTGCTTTAATAAATTTGTGACATCCGAAGCTTGCTTCATCAACTCTTTCGGCCGCATCATTCAGTAAATCTCTACTCAGCCCGACAAAAAACATTTTGTTAAAATTAATGATTCGAAAGCCGAAAATTATTCCTAAATTCTATTTTTTCGGATTTAATTTCCCCAGATCGGCAAAATAAAAAAATAATTTTCTGCCGCCTGCTGCTCAGTCAGAATTTGTCGCAGTGAATCATCTCCGACCGGGCGGAATTGCCGATTTTTTCAAAATAAATCACCGCGATGAATCGGTCATCTCTGTCGAGCGCGGCTGAATCAGGAATCAGCCAGGCAGTCATGTCCTAATCGGCGCCCATTCCGAGCAACATCGGTTAAAAACGCGGGAGAAAAGCTTTTGGGCGCATTGTAAAAATAGACTTCCAAAAAGATTTCAAAGCCGGGACAAGGGTTAATTCGGCTCGTGTTAGCAATACGCTCGTCCAAGTTATTTTGCATCTGCTTAGCCCGGATAAAGGTTCGGACCGCTTCTAAAATTTTCAAATTAAACCTCCCTCGATTGCTTGAAAAAATCCGCCGAACCAGCATTTGACATCCTCGAGTTTCTAAAATTTTCGATGACTCCGGAATTTTTTAATCCGGCGCGGGCATTAGTTGAACAAGATTTGTAAATCAACTTTTTTTGGAGAAATTTTATGCAGTCGAGTTTTAATACAAAATTTTTCAGCCTGGCGTTAATCGCGTCAATGGTCGTTTTGGCGGGTGGTTGCTCGCTGCTCGGAATCGGTTCGTTGAGCAGTTCGACGGCGGCGGTGTCAAAAAGTTCAAACGGTCTCGCGCTTGATGGCTACGACCCGGTGGCTTATTTTAAAGACAATCTTCCGCGCGCGGGAAAACCCGAATTTACGACCGATTACAACGGCGCGAAATGGCAGTTTTACACCGCCGAAAACCGTGACTCATTCGTTCAAGACCCCGCAAAATACGCTCCGCAATACGGCGGTTACTGCGCGTGGGCAGTCGGCCATAATTACACTGCGAAAGGCGACCCGCAGGCGTGGCAGATTGTTGATCACAAGCTCTATTTGAATTACAACAAAGACGTACAGGCAAAATGGCTTGAGGAAACCCCGAAGTACATCGCCGACGGCGATAAAAACTGGCAGGTATTAGCCGGCAAAGCCGAAGAAGCCCGAAAAGATAAATAATTCCAGCCGCCTGATGCAACCAAATTTGTAAAGTAAAATTCGTTTGGGTTTTTAACTAAATCCAGCCGTTGCAATTTGTCAGGAATAGCTTTGAGGCTTTACGTCATTAATTCGAAAAAAGCTATTCCCCGCTTTGCTGCAGCAATTTGGCAACCAGTCCCGTCCAGCCGGTTTGATGCGCCGCGCCGAGACCCTTTCCCGAATCTCCGTCAAAGTATTCGTGAAAGAGCAGAAAATTCTTGTACTGCGCGTCTAACTGAAACTTTTCCGTTTCGTCGAACGCGGCGCGCCTTCCGTTTTCTCCGCGCAGAAATATTCCAGTCAGCCGCTTGGATAGCTGTTCGGCGACTTGCCAGAGGTTTAAAAAGTTGCCCGAACCGGTCGGAAATTCTACTTTGAGTTCATCGCCGAAATAATGGTGAAATTTCTGCAAAGATTCGATGATTAAATAATTGACGGGAAACCAGATTGGTCCGCGCCAGTTGGAATTGCCGCCGAAAAAACCGCTCCGGCTCTCGCCCGGCTCATAATCCACCCGGTATTTTTTACCTCCGAGTTCGAGCAGATACGGATTTTGTTCGTGGAATTTTGAGAGCGAACGGATACCATGCGGAGATAAAAATTCGTTTTCGTCGAGCATTACATTGAGGATTTTTTCGAGACGTTCGCGATAGGCAATCGCTAAAAGCCGCCGCTCGCCCATTCCCGGATTTCGCATACAGGCGACATCACGGGTTAAATCCTGACGATTCTCGACAAACCAGTACAGCCTTCGTTTGAAATTCGGAAGTTTATCGAGAATCTCCGGCTCAACCGTCAGCACGGCAAAGAGCGGAATCAGGCCGACCATCGAACGCACTTTGATCGGGAAATTTCCCTCGCCGTGTGCGTGCACGACATCGTAATAAAATCCGTCTGTTTCGTCCCAGAGCGCGAATCCTTCGTGTCCGAGCTCATTCATCGCTTTGGAAATGTACAGAAAATGCTCCCAGAATTTGCTCGCCAAGTCTTCATAAGCATCGTCCGTCGAAGCTAGTTCGAGCGCGATTGCCATCATATTCAGACAATACATCGCCATCCAGCTTGTGCCGTCCGATTGGGCGAGACGAGCGCCGCCGGGAAGTTTGTCATTACGGTCGAAAACGCCGATGTTATCGAGTCCTAAAAATCCGCCTTGAAAAACGTTCATTCCTTCGGCGTCCTTGCGATTAACCCACCAGGTAAAATTAAGCAGCAGTTTTTGAAAAGCGCGCGCTAAAAACTTTCTGTCGCCTTTTCCGCGCCGTTTTTTCTCGATTTGGTAAACTCTCAAAGCAGCCCAAGCGTGAACCGGCGGATTGACATCGCCAAACGCCCATTCATAAGCCGGAAGCTGACCGTTCGGGTGCATGTACCATTCTCGCAGCATCAGAAGAAGCTGTTCTTTGGCGAAATCAGAGTCAACGAGGGCGAGCGGAATCGAGTGAAAAGCCAAATCCCATGCCGCGTACCACGGATATTCCCATTTGTCGGGCATCGAAATCACGTCGGCGTTAAAAAGATGCGTCCATTCGCGGTTGCGCCCCATTTTTCTGGCTTCAGGCGGCGCGGGCTGGTTTGAATCTCCTTCAAGCCAGTCTTTAACTTCGTAATGATAATACTGCTTCGACCAAATCATTCCGGCAAAAGCCTGCCGCATGACGTTTTGCGCGTCATCCGATAAATCCGGCGGAATTATCCCCTGATAAAATTCGTCGGCTTCTTTATGTCTGAGCGCGAAAATTTTGTCAAAACCGTCAAAAGCATTTTTCGCTTTTATGCCCGAAAATTCCTGATCGGTCAGGCGCAGCCGAATTGTCACGGAAGAATTTGCGGCGATTTCAAAACGGTAATGGGCGGCGGCTTTGGTGCCGGATTTTTCGCCGTTGACGGCGGACAGGTTTTGATTAACGACGTAATCGTTGATCCCGTCTTTGGCGTAAACCGAGGCGTTCGGCGCGCCGTAAAGTGTTTGTTTGTTTGTTTCATTTTCGCAAAACAAAACATTTGACGCATTTTCGCAGTAGAAAAATCTTTTACCGAAATAAAGCCCATCGGCTTCAATGACAGCTAAATTATCAGATTGCGAAAGCTGCCGCATGTTTGGTTTTTCTCTGCCTTTTTTCCAGCTCCAGCGATTGCGAAACCAGAGGTGGGGCAAAATTTGAATCGCCGCCGCCGCATTTGAACGATTAAAAATTTCGATTTTGATTAAAATATCTTCCGCGTCCGCTTTGGCGTATTCGACAAAGCAATCGAAATATTCATCATTCTCGAAAATTCCCGTGTCCGCTAATTCGTATTCCGGCTGAGATTTATCGCGCCGGGCGTTTTCTTCGCGCAAAAGTTCGTAAGGAAATTTATTCTGCGGATATTTGTAGAGAAATTTCTGATAAGAATGCGTCGGCGTCGCATCCAGATAAAAATACAGCTCCTTCACGTCCTCGCCGTGATTGCCTTGATTTCCGGTGACGCCGTAAAGCCTTTCCTTGAGAATTTCGTCTTTTTCATTCCAGAAGGCGACGGCAAAACAGAGCATTTGGTGACGGTCGCAAAATCCGGCGATGCCGTCTTCGTTCCAGCGATAGGAGCGTTTGTGAGATTGCTCAAACGGGAGATGTTCCCATGCCGAGCCGGATTCGGAATAATCTTCGCGCACCGTTCCCCAAGCGCGCTCGCTCAAAAAAGTTCCCCAGCGTTTCCAATGTTTGACGCGTTCGCGCGCTTCTTTGAGTCGTTTTTCTTCCGCGTTCATAAATTATTTTAACTGATCTGCAGAATGGAGTTAAATCCGCCGAAATTGTCCGCTTCCTTAAAACCGTTGCTCGCGTCCTCAGTCCAGCGCGCGTCGTCAACGACGAATTTATAAAGATATTTACCGGCGGGCAACATTTGAAGCTCCGCTTTCCAAAAACCGTTCGCTTGTTTTTTGAATCTAGTGTTGCCCGCCTGCCAGTTGTTGAAATTTCCGCAGAGGGCAACTTCGCGCGCTTCGTCGTCATGAAAATAAAAAGAAATTTTGCCGTTTTCGACGCGCGGCGGGCTGAACTCGCAATGATTTGAAAGATGCGTTTCAGCGGCGGCAAGCGCGACGGCGCGACGGGCATTGAGCATTCCGAATCCCTGCCGTTCGGCGGTAAAATGCGCCAGACGTTCGGCGGTCGAAATCAAAATATTTTTGACGGCGGCGGGCGACAAATCCGGATTTGCTTCGAACATCTGCGCGACGACCGAAGCGACAATCGGCGCGGCAAAACTCGTCCCGTCCGCCGCCTGATAGTGCGTCGCCAGAATTTTCCGCTCGCACCATTCATTTTCAATGATTTCGCGCTGCGCCGCAATGCTCCGCTGATACAAAATCGGTTCGGGCAGATCGGCTTCATGCCAGTGCTCAAACAAAATACTCCCGAATTTATAATCCGGCGCGTTAAAAATCCACTCGAGCATTTCCGCCGCCCGGTATTCTTTAGTTCCAGGCAAAATCGGCGCGGCGATATTCATAGCTGGCGCAATGAGTTCGGGTTTGACCGTGCCGTCCTTGGTCGCCCCGTAGTTAGAATGATAGAGCGTAAAATTTTCGACCGCATTCTCGTCGTCGTCAGCATAGCCGCCGACAGTGATAACCGCCGGGGCGTTGGCCGGCGGAATCGAATGCGGACGCGCCGAACAGGCCGAATTGCCGGCGGCGACAATTACGACGATGCCCTGCCGGACACATTCTTGGGCGAGTCGGTCAACGATGCTTTCCGCGCTCGATAAATCTTGATCGCCGCCGAGCGAAATGTTTAATACTTTGATGTTGTACTTTTCGCGGTTGGCGAGAATCCATTCCAGTCCGCGCTCGATATTTTTTTCAGTTATCCGATTATTTTCCGAAACTTTGACCAGTACGAGTTCCGCTTCGGAAGCGAGGCCGCGATAAGTTCCGTCTGACAAATTGCCGTCGCCCGCCGCAACTACGGTCGTCTGCGTGCCGTGCCACTGATGAGCCTGCGGGTTTTTCAGGTTTTTGAGCGTCCCGGCGTTCTCCTCGCCCGAAATATCGTGAAAAACAATGATTCGATCACCCAAATCCTGGTGCGGATAAAATCCCGAATCGAGAAATGCCATTCGCACGCCGCGCCCCGCGTAACGATGATCGGCGCGGAGCCTTTCCGCCAGCGGCGCGACGGCTAAATGTTGCGGCGACTGTTTATCTTTGTGCAAATCGGTCATTTGATTGTTGAGCGGCAGTTGAATCGCGATTGATCTGAAGTTGTTCATAAAGTTATTTCCGCTCCGATTCATTAATGTCGAATGTGGTCGCCGATATTCCGTTTTCCCGTTAGAAAACTTAAGTTGATTTGACGGAATATATTTTGCCATTTCGGTGATTCATTTAATTACAAGCTAATCGGTTAAAACGGAAAGTTGATAATTTATGAGCGAGAAAAAGCGAGTTTTGATTTTAGGTGGAGGTTTTGGCGGACTTTACACCGCACTGCATCTGGAAAAAACTCTGGCGCGCGATTCTGATGTGACGGTTACTTTGGTCAACCGTGAAAACTTTTTTCTGTTTACGCCGATGCTTCATGAAGTCGCCGCGTCGGATTTGGATATCACGCACATCGTTTCACCGGCGCGAAAACTCCTTCGCCGCGTGGACTTTTTTCACGGCGATGTCGAGCGCATTGATCTGCCAAACAAAAAAGTTTACGTATCGCACGGGCAAGGTTCACAGCATCACACGCACGAACTTAATTACACTCATCTGGTCATCGGCCTCGGCGCGATCACAAATTTTTTTAATCTGCCCGGGCTGGCCGCCAAGGCGATGACGATGAAATCCCTGGGCGACGCGATTCATCTGCGGAATCATCTGATTTCCAATCTCGAAGAAGCTGATTTTGAGTGTTTTCCCGAAGAACGGGAGCCGCTGTTAACCTTCGTCGTCGCGGGCGGCGGGTTTGCCGGTGTCGAAACCATCGCCGGAATCAACGATTTTCTGCGCGAAGCGCTGCCGTTTTACCCGCATCTGAGCGGAAAAATGCTGCGCGTCGTTCTCGTTCATCCGGGCAAAGTGATTCTGCCCGAATTAAACGAAAAACTCGGTTTTTACGCGCAGGAAAAACTGGCCATGCGCGGCGTTGAAGTTAAATTACTGACCAAGGTTGTGTCGGTCGAAGGGCGCGAGGTCGTTTTAAGCGACGGCGAGAGAATTTTGACTGACACGCTGATCTGGACCGCCGGAACCGCCCCGAACCCACGTCTTGACGGCGTTCCGTGCCGCAAGGAACGCGGTCGGCTGTGCACCGACGAGTTTATGCGGCTCCCGGACTGGGAAAATGTTTGGGCTATCGGCGATTGCGCCGCGATTCCCGACGCAAAAACCGGCAAGTTTCACCCGCCGACCGCACAGCACGCGATCCGGCAAGGCAAAATTCTCGCGCACAACTTAAAAGCCTCGATTCGCGGCGGCAAACAAAAATCGTTTAACTTTAATACCATCGGTCAGCTTGCCGCTCTCGGGCGAAGAACCGGAGTGGCGCAAATTATGGGAGTTAATTTCTCAGGCTTTGTTGCGTGGTGGCTGTGGCGAACTGTTTATTTGTCAAAACTGCCGCGCTTTGAGAAAAAACTGCGCGTCGCGCTCGACTGGACGCTCGATTTGCTGTTCTCGAAAGATTTGGTGCAATTTTTAACTTTGCGCGCGCCAACCGTTTCGGTTAATGAAACCGAAATGCTTAAAGCTTCCGCCGCCGAAGTCAATCCGGTAATAGTCAAAACGAGCGTGGCCGGAAAAATTTAGGGTTAGAGTATTCCTTAGGATTTGAATAACCTTTTATCAAAAAAAACCGGAAAATTCCAAACTTTGTGATATTTTCTTTTTTTCGAATTGAACAAATTGGCCGCTCAAATTTGCTATTTGATGATCCTTTTCGCTTTTGCTGAGCTCGCGGCGGCGAAATCGAGTTTCGCCGCGCCGCATTACCCTGTTAACACGGAGCACGTTCGGGAGTATGCCTGTTCTAATGACGAGCAAAAGAGCGCAATCACTGAATCCGAGAAACTCATCGCCGAAATCATCAAAAAATCTTATCCCGAACTCGCTCAAACCAACATTTTCGTCAAGACTTTTGACAGCCCTTCAGATTACTTTCGTTCAAGATTTTTCCTCAAGTGGTTTCTGACTTTTCAAAAAACGCGTTACATAATCTTTGTCAATCCGCGAGTTTTCGGCAGCAACCAGTCGCCGCCGGAAGCCATCCGCGCCATCATCGCGCACGAGCTGGCGCATATCGCTTATTATCGGCGGCACAACAGGTTCGAGCTTTGCGGCCTTGTCGCTCTCGAGTCAAAATCGTTTACCGCCCGTTTTGAGCGCGGCGCGGATTTGGAGGCAATTAAACGTGGCTACGGCGCCGGGCTGAAGGTTTATCGCGAATGGCTTTACCGGAACATTCCCGCCGATAAAATTGCCGACAAGAAACGCGATTATTTTTCCCCCGAAGAAATTGAGCTGATTCAAAATGCCGTCGCGAGCAAACCAGCATTAATGAATTTTTGGCAAAGAAACGTGCCGCGTAATATTGCCGCTCTGAAAAGCGCAAACTCCGATAAAACTTTCAAATAATTCAGGCCGCCAGAGACTCAAAGAAATTGCTTGACCGCTGATTTACACGGATTGGCACAGATTTCTTTTGGCTTGATCACCGATTGCTGATCAAACCTGCGGAAATTGCCGGCTTGTGGTGAATCGCATTTCTCTTCCGATTCAGCAAATTCACCAATTTAATTGATTGAAGCCGGAAGCGGGCTGACTGACCGCGACAGGCCGGCTGCAGAGCGGGTAAACGACAAATGTTTTGACTATTTTCTGCTAAACTTCAAGGCTCATAATTTGAGTGACTGCGGAATAAAACGAAGCCGACCGACGGTTTTTTGAGGGTCGCAGCAGGCAGCCACACTGATCTGCTTCGCTTCGGAGTTTCTTAATTTTGCATTTTTTTAAAACAACGGAGATTCTTTTTTATGGGAGAAAACATCTCGATTGATGAATCCGCAGGTTTATTTGAACTGCTCGATGAAAACGCCCGCCGATTGCTTGGCGACGCGGGCGGTCGCGTCGCGCTTTCCGAAAACGAGGTTTTGTTTCGAACGGGCGAGCCGGGCGGCACGCTTTACATCGTCGAATCAGGCCGCGTCGAGCTGTTCATCAATGACAACGCCGGTCAGAAAATCCCTCTGAAAACGGTTGAAACCGGGGATTTCTTTGGAGAAGTTTCGCTCTCCGACGGCAGACCGCGTTCAGCGACGGCAATCGCGCTTTGCGATTGCGAACTGCTCGCTTTGGCGCGCGCGGATTTGCTCGCAACATTTCATCATAACCCGCAAGCCGCACTCGGAATCATCGCCGCGCTCGGCGGCAGACTTCGCGCCGCCGATAAACTTCTTCAGACGAACATAACGCGCAACGTCAACGAAATGATGGATCAAACAATGTCGCGCGTCGAACGAATAACCGACTGGATGGCGTGGTTTAGCGGCAGTCTGCAATTTCTCCTGATCACTTTTATCTGGTTTACAGTCTGGATCGCCGTCAACACTCTGCCGCTCGGAATTCCCGCGTTCGATCCTTTTCCGTTCGGACTGTTGACGATGATTGTCTCTCTCGAAGCAATTTTTCTCTCATGTTTCGTGCTGATTTCGCAAAATCGGCAGGCGCAAAAAGATCATCTCCGTTCGGATGTCGAATACGATGTCAATATTAAGGCCGAAATGGAAATCGCTCATCTGCACGAAAAGACCGACCGCATGAACGAGGAGATTTTAGCTAAACTCAAAGGCATCGAAACTGCCTTAACTAGAGAAACTGTTTAGACAATTCATTTGGAAATTCAATTTTAAAATTTAGCTTGGTCTGATTCGGAACTTCGGGTTTTATGGCTGCCCGTTTCCTCAACCGAAACTTGTGCCTGAAAACATTAATTTTTAAAACATCATTTTGATTTCTCGGCGAATTGTCTGATTTGATCGAATTCAACGATAGCTCAATATTGAAAAACTGTCAGTTTAAAATCAGTTTGAGCGTAGGCGGCGATTGACGGCAAAATTAAAAACATCCCGACGCTGATAATGACCTGAAACATCAAGCGTCATCGTCTCGCGGTCAATTTGAGATAAATCAAGTTCCGCCAGCACAATTTTTTCTTCATCATAAATCGGTTCGACGACGTAACTTCCGTCGGGCGCGATGATGCAGCTGCCGCCTCGCAGAATCAGCGGGTTGTTATCCGCGGCCGCGGCGGGCCGCGGCGGAAGTTCGAACGGTAAATCATCGGTCTTCATCAGCAATCCGACGGCGAGAACGAAACATCTGCCTTCAAAAGCATATTGGCGGCTGGCAATTTGGTGCATTTCGTGAACGGTCGGAAAAACGGCGACGTGAATCTGCTCGCCCTGATTGTGCATCGCTTGTCTCGCCAGCGGCATCCAGTGTTCCCAGCAGATGAGCCCGCCGACGCGCCCGGCGCCGGTTTCCGCCGCATTTAAACCGTCGCCGTCACCCTGCCCGTGCACGAGCCTTTCAGTGTAAGTTGGAATGAGTTTGCGGTGATGATTGACGAGTTTTCCGGTTTCGTCAAAAGTGAGCAAGGCGTTATACAGAGTGCCGTTTCCGATGCCTTGAGCAACGCGCTCGTTGGCGCCGATTACAACGGCAATTTTGTTTTCCCGCGCCGCCTTCTCCAGCGTTGCGGTGTCTTTGCTTCCGACGACCAGGCTGTTGCGCCGCATTACAGCGAAAACTTCTTTAGTCGGGTGATGACTCCAGAGCGCGGCGTCAGGGGCGTGGTCGAGCCAGGCCGGGTAGCCCGCGAGCCACGTTTCACCAAAGGCGGCGAGCTGCGCTCCCTGCCGGGCGGCGGCGGCGATCAGGGCGGCAGCTTTTTCGAGACTCGCCGGCAAATTATTAAAGATAGGGCTTGCTTGAATAATTCCGACGGTAGTTCTGGTATTCATAAATCTAACTTCGCTTCGATTTCTTTGCCTTCTTTTCGCGCTTCCGCCCACGTTTTCGGAAAATAGATAATTTCGCCGCTTTGTTCGGCTTTTTCAATATGCGCGAGCGCCGTCAAAATGATTTCGCGCTGCAACTCTCGATGAAACGGAACGCCGAAATGGTGTCCCATCATAAACGGCAAAAAAAGCGCGCGCGGCGGCTTAATGTGCTCCGTGACGTCGAGCGCGACGGTTAGGGAAACGGTCGGAATACTTCTTTTTTCAATTGCGCGCTGCACGAGCGCGATGCTCTGATGGCAAATCGGTCAGGCCGGGGCGAGCAAAACCAGGTCCGGTTTTTCATTTTCGACCGCTCCGGCAATCTCTTCGGCCAGAGTTTTTTCTAGTCTTTCCGCGTCCATATTATAGCCAATAAACGAGAAAAAGCTGCCGGTCAGTGAGCCGAGATATTGCTGAGCTGCTAATTCCTGCAGTCTTTCAATCGGAAAGATGACGTTCAAGTCGCGTTCCGCGCCGACCGTCGGGTATTTTAATTGATGAATTTCTAAATCTTTGGGTTTGAGATGCGCAGGAACCCGCCGGAAAGTGTAATCCCCGATGGGATGCGCCGTGTCAAACGGCAAACTGCCTTTTGGCTGCACTCCCGCCGTCGAAACAAACGTCAGACGCGATTCAGCCAAAGGTTTTTTTAAACGGGCGAGCGGAATAAAATCCGTTTTTGTAATCATTGAACCCGGATAGCGTTCGTTGACCGTTTGCCACAAACCCGGGCGCAGTTGTTTGGTTTGATTTTCCGGAGAGTTTGCCATTATATTTTTCCGTCGTGAATCCACTGCCCGGAACGGGCGACAAAATAGAAATGCAGTCGAAAGTAAAGATGGGCGAGCGTTGCCGGGTCTTTTTCCGCAACGGCTCGTTCGATAAATTCGCGCTCTGTCGGCGGAACTTCAAGCAAGAGTTTTAACGCTTCGACCCACGCTTTATCAATTTCTTTTTTGCCGGCTTCCTCGTTTCCATCGCCGAAATGCAAACGGACATAGCGAATCAGCTTTTCTTCGTCATTCGCTTCGACGGCCTGCTTCAAATAACCGAGCGACATATTTTTATAATAAATTCTTTCGCGCAAACATAATTTCTTTGCTTCTTAGTTTAATGGCAGTGAGCGGGAAATAAATTCCATTTTTGTTATTATCCAAACCCGCCCCTGTCAGGATTCTACCGACAAGAAAATCAGGACTTTACCGATATTTTGCCCGCCTCACAAATCTCTATTATTAGAATAACTAAAATCAAACCTGACTTCATCAATCGCTCAAAGGGGAATCTTTATGCCAGGAGTACTAAATACAGTTTCAAACGCTAAATTACCGGTAGAAAACTATTTCCTAAAAAAGTCCGCTCATTTTGAGGCCGAAGCCCTTCCGCATTTGCCAACCATCATGCGGCTGGCGCTGCATCTGGTGCGCAATCAAACCGACGCGGAAGACCTCGTGCAGGAAACTTACGTGCAGGCTTTAAAATCATTTGACCGTTACGAAGCCGGAACTAATTGCCGCGCCTGGCTTTGTAAAATAATGTTTTATAAACGCTCGCAGTGGATTCGCGCCAATTCGCGTTTTTGCCCTTTTGAGGAAACTAATTTGCCCGCTGCTGCTTGCTCTCTGACACTGCCGCCTGATTTTGTAAGCGAAAAATTGTCTCTGGCGCTGTCAGATTTACCCGCTAAATTTCAAAAAATTATATGGCTTTCGGAAGTAGAAGAATACACTTATCGGGAAATCGCCAATCAGCTTGGTATTCCAATCGGCACAGTGATGTCGCGCCTGCATCGCGGCCGCAAAATGCTCCGCGTTAATTTCAGTCGGTATGCCAACAAAACCCGCGCTTAATTTAATCAAACTCCAGCCGCTGCAAATTTTTTGAGCATTGACCAACCCGCGTTCAAATCAGGAATAAACGGGCGGCTTTGGCGCATTTACATCCGGCGGGCGATTTGAGATCGGGCGGAAAAAGCCAGCCGTTAAAAAAAGATCAAATCATGAAGTTTTTGAGCACTTCATCTTGTCACGAATTCGGCTGACGGTTAAACGGCGAGAGAATATCAGGTTGGTCAACCTGGCGAACGATGAATATCAAAATAAAAAATAGCAACAATTCTTCTCGCAACATCGGCATCGGGCTCCTGGCGGTGCTGGCGGCGACCTCAATTACTCTCCTCGTTCCCGCGCTCAGCAACGGCGGCATGTATTTTCTCTTTCTGACGGCGATTATTTTCAGCACGCTTTACGGTAACTGGCGTCTGGGCGCATTTGTCGCCTGTTTATCACTTTTGATTAATTTTTTTTTGCTTGATTATCTTGGTAAATCGCCGCACACTTTGAGCGATTGGATAGTTTTAGTTGCTTTCGGGCTGGCGTCCGGTTTTACTGTTTTTATCTGTCACGCGCAGATAACCGCCGAGATTGGCCGGCGGCGCGCCGAAAGCCGGTACCGGATAATTTTTGAAGACGCGATAACGGGGATTTACGAAACCACGCTTGACGGGCGTTACACGGCGGCAAATCCAAAACTGGCGCAGATTTTTGGCTTCGAATCGGCAGCTCTATTAATCGAGCAAGCCCAAAACCTAAATCAGAAGTTTTATGTCCGTCCCGGCCGGCGCGAAGAATTTATGCGTCTGGTCGAAACGGGCGGCAGCATTTCCGGCTTTGAATCGGAAATCTACCGGCGCGACAACATAAAAATCTGGATCAGCGAAAACGCGGTTGCCGTCTGCGACGACTCCGGCAAAATAATCGGTTTTCAAGGCACGACCATTGAAATTACCGACCATAAGCGCGCCGAGGCAGCGCTCGAAAAAGCGCACGAAGAACTTGAAAGAAAAGTCGCCGAGCGCACCGCCGATTTAGAAAATGCCAACAAGATTTTACGCGACGAGATCGCCGAGCGCGAACGCGTCGAATTCGCCCTGCGACAGTCGGAAGAAAAATTTCGCTCGCTCGTCGAAGTCAGCAGCGAGTTAATTTGGGAAATTAATGAACAGACGATTTATACCTACCTCAGCCCGAAAATAAAAGAGTTTGTCGGTTATGAAGCGCACGAGGTAGTAGGGCAAAGTCCATCCTTTCTGATGTCGCCGGAAGAGGGTCGGCGGGCCGCAATATTTTTTAAGCAACTCGGCGTTGACCGCAAAAATTTCGTTTCTTTGGAATTAATCTATCTTGATAAAAACGGGAAAAGCGTTGTTTCGGAATCAAGCGGTGTTCCGCTCTATGACGAAAAAGGCGATTTTCGCGGTTATCGCGGCGTAGTCCGTGACATTACCGAACGCAAGCAGGCAGAAGAAGCCGTCCGGCAATCGCAAGAAATGCTGCAGCTAGTCATTAATACGATTCCGGAAGGGGTTTTGTGGAAAGATCGCGACGGCGCTTTTATCGGCTGTAATCGTTATGTGGCGCAGCACGCCGGACTGGATTCGGTGGAGCAGATCATCGGTTTGAAGGATTACGATTTGCCGTGGACCAAGGAAGAATCGGATTTCTACCGCGAATGCGATCAGCGGGTGATGGAGACGGGTGTTGCCGAGCTGGGAATCATCGAAACGCTCCGGCAGTCGAACGGCGAGCAAAGATGGCTCGAAACCAACAAAGTTCCGCTCAGAGACCGCGCCGGAGCGATTGTCGGCGTGCTTGGCACATTTATAGATATTACCGCCAAAAAAGAAGCCCAAGCCGCGTTGACGGAAAGCGAATTGCGCCTGAGAACAGTTGTCACTGCTGCTCCGGTGATTCTTTTCGCGCTCGACCGCGCCGGCAAATTCAAACTTTCAGAAGGCAAAAGTTTGGAATCTCTGGGGCTGAAGGCGGGCGAAGTGGTGGGAAAATCGGTGTTCGAGTTATACGCCGAATTTCCCACCATCATCAGCGACATCAAACGGGCGCTCGGCGGGGAAAGTTTTACCAAAACAATCGAAATCGGCGAATTATGCTATGAAAGCCGTTATACACCGATGTTTGATGAAAAAGGCGAAGTAGTCGGGTTAATCGGAGTTTCGATTGATGTCACCGAAAGCAAGCGCATCGAAAGCGAACTGCTTGCCTCGCAGCAACAGCTTCGCGCGTTGTCCGCGCACTTGCAGCTGGTGCGCGAAGAAGAGCGGAAGAATATTGCGCGTGAGCTGCACGACGAGCTCGGTCAAACGTTGACCGCCTTAAAAATTGATCTGGTGAGATTAAGTGAAAAATCAGGCGGCACAGTAAAAAGAAGGTCAGCCTTGGAGACAAAAAATAAAATCCTGACGATGCTTACAATTGTTGACCAGGCGATGGATACGACCCGCAAGATCGTCGCCCAGCTGCGCCCCGGAATTTTGGATGAATTGGGGCTGGCAGCGGCAATGGAATGGCAAACAAGCGAATTTCAGAAACGCACCGGAATCGAATGCGTAATCGAAATCGAGTTTGATGAAACAGCCGCGTGTTTAAATCTGAAAACAACCATTTTTCGCATTCTTCAGGAATGCCTGACAAATATCGCCAAACATGCCGGTGCTAAAAGAGCGTGGATTACACTCAGAGACGAGGGAGTGAGAATCTTCTTTGAAGTTAGAGACGACGGCCGCGGAATTATTGAGCCGGAGGCATTCAATTCCCCGTCGTTCGGACTCTTGGGAATTCGCGAACGCGCCATCCTGATTAATGGAACGGTTGAAATCGGACGGGTTTCTGAAAGCGGCGGAACGCGCATTACTGTAGTGCTCCCGCTTCCAAGATTAAATAACGAAGCCGCTTATGATTAACATTTTAATTGTTGACGACCACGCCGTTGTCCGGCAGGGACTCAAACAAATCATCACCGATCAAAAGGATATGCAGGTGAAAGGCGAAGCCGAGAATGCAGTGCAGGCCCTCCAGCTTCTCGCCGCCGCCAGCTTTAATCTCATCATTTTAGACATCACGCTGCCCGGCAGCAAAAGCGGACTTGATTTAGTGCCGGAAATCAAAGAACTGCGACCAGCGATTAAAATTTTAATTTTGAGTATGCACGCCGAAGAGCAGTTTGCCATTCGCGCCTTAAAATCAGGCGCAAACGGGTATATCACCAAACAGAGCGCCCCAACCGAACTCGTTAAGGCGATTCGGAAAGTGCAGTCGGGCGGCAAATACATTAGTCAGTCCATCGCCGAACAGCTGGCTTTTTTCTACAGCGACGAGCAGGAAAAACCGCGTCACGATCGTTTGTCTGACCGCGAATTTCAAGTTCTGCGAATGATGGCGGCGGGCAAAACATTGCGCGAAATCGCTGATCAACTCGTCATCAGCGAAAAAACCGTCAGTACCTATCGAATGCGAATTTTAGAGAAAATGCAGATGACGCGCAACGCTGAATTAATTCGCTACGCCGTCGAGAACAAACTAATCGAGTGAACGGGAGATAATCACCTGGACGAGAAATAATCTGGGAAAATGATTTTTATGGAATCACTGCAATCCGCATCAACGGTTTTAACGGCAATGATTACGCCCGCCGTCTTAATTTCGTCGTGCGCCGCCCTTATTTTATCTACTTCTTTGAGGCTCGGTCGAGTAGCTGACAGAGTGCGCGTTCTCTCCGACCGAATGGAAGAAATATCGCATCGCGAAATCAAACCGGAACATCACCGCGAACGGCTCAAAACGATGTTTCTGCAACTCGATAAACTAACCTCGCGAGCCCGCATTTTGCAGCGTTCGGTAGTAGTTTTTTACATTTCGCTCGGGATGTTTGTCGCCACCAGTATCGCCATCGTGATTGTCGGGGTCTCCGGCTCCTTGTACAGCAGCTGGCTGCCGGTGATTTCGGGCTTTGCCGGCGCGTGTCTGCTTTTTTACGGCAGCCTTACGCTTGTTTACGAATCGCGTCTCTCGCTGCAAACAATCAATGCGGAGATGAATTTTATCTGGCATCTGGTGAAAATGCACGCGCCGGATGAATTGGAAGAACATGTGGTGCGGATGCGAGAGAGCAAAACCTAAATTTAATGATTTTGGCCGTCAACCCCGTAAAACAAGTCATTTGTTTCCAACACCGATAATTTCCAACCCCTGATACGCATAAAGTCTCGTCGGCAAATTAGAGCCGGTTATTTATCTTTGAACCGCTTGATATATTTCTAAATCAGAATTATTCTAATTCTAAATATATTGATCAAGCACGCATATGAAAGATATCGAAAGTCTAGGATTGACGAAACAGCGCCGGGCCGTCCTCCAAACGATTCATGAAGCGGAAAAGCATCTGACTGCCAATCAGGTCTTTGATGATGCTCGCCGGTTGCTGCCTGGCATCTCGTTCGCAACCGTTTATAATTCTCTCAATTATCTAAAGAGAAAGGGCTTGATCAGCGAAATTCGGTTTGGCACGGACGCCAGCCTTTATGACCGCAAAGTAACCCCGCACGACCACGCGATCTGCAACAACTGCGGCAAGCTGGTTGATCTGGAACTGCCGCTTCCGGACGGACTACTGGCCGCGGCAGCCGACCGCACGAAATTCAAAGCCGCATCAATCGAACTGATTCTGCATGGTTTATGTCCTGAGTGCAGTAAATGAAAAATTGACAGCCGAGCCGTGTCTGAGCAAGTCAATTAACCTAAATTTGTCCAAAAAAACAATTTAAAGAAACGAAAGAAACAAAAAATGGCAAATAATACAGAGCAAAATAATCCGTCAAATCATAAAGCTTTCGAAACCAACGAATCAAACCGTGATGCTTTGGGCACGATTGAATCAAATAAATCGAATGATTCAAATCCCGATAATCACAAAGTTTGGGAAACCAATGATTCGACCCGATGTCCATTCACTGGCGGCGCGATGAAATTCACGACCAGCACCCGCCGGTCGAATGAGGATTGGTGGCCCAATATGCTGGATTTGAAAATTCTTCGCCAGCATTCATCCTTATCCAACCCGATGGGCGAGGATTTCAACTACCGGGAGGAATTCAAATCTCTCGATTTGGCTGCCGTCAAGCGAGACATCTTTGAGTTAATGACTGATTCGCAGGATTGGTGGCCGGCGGACTTTGGTCACTACGGCCCGCTATTTATCAGGATGGCGTGGCACAGCGCCGGTACCTACCGGGTCTCGGACGGTCGCGGAGGCGGTCTGACCGGAACCCAGCGTTTTGCGCCGCTCAACAGCTGGCCCGACAATGCCAACCTTGATAAGGCGCGCCTGTTGCTCTGGCCCATCAAAAAGAAATACGGCCGGAAGCTCTCATGGGCTGATTTGATGATTCTGACAGGCAACTGCGCACTTGAATCAATGGGTTTTAAAACGTTTGGTTTCGGGGGCGGACGCGCAGATATCTGGGAACCTGAAGAAGACATTTATTGGGGTCCTGAAGGCCAATGGATGGGCGATGACCGTCACTCCGAGACTATGGAACTCGAAAATCCGCTGGCCGCCGATCATATGGGACTTATTTACGTTAATCCCGAGGGTCCAAACGGTAATCCGGATCCAATCGGGTCGGCTCATCTCATTCGTCAGACCTTTGGACGGATGGCGATGAACGATGAAGAAACCGTCGCCCTGATTGCTGGGGGACACACCTTTGGCAAAACTCACGGGGCCGCCGATCCGAAGAAATATATTGGGATGGAACCGGCCGGCTCGAGCATTGAAGAACAAAGCACGGGTTGGAGGAATTCGTTCGGGAGCGGTAAAGCAAATGACACGATCACCAGCGGCATCGAGGGGATCTGGACGAAAACACCGGCTCAATGGAGCCACGACTACTTCGAACATTTGTTTGGCTTTGAATGGGAACTGACCAAGAGCCCGGCCGGCGCGTATCAATGGAAGCCAAAGGACAACGGCGGTGCCGGAATGATCCCGGACGCGCACGATCCTTCCAAAAGTCACGCGCCGTTTATGCTGACCACCGACATAGCTCTGCGGGAAGACCCTGATTATGAGAAAGTTTCAAGACGTTTCCTCGAAAACCCGGATGAATTCGCCGACGCCTTTGCCCGGGCGTGGTATAAACTGACGCACCGCGATATGGGCCCGAAAGTCCGCTATCTCGGATCGGAAGTGCCGGAAGAGGAATTGATTTGGCAGGACCCAATCCCGGAAGTTGCGCATGAACTCGTCAACGAACAGGACATTGCCGCCCTCAAGGAAAAGATTCTAGATTCGGGTTTGACTGTGTCGCAATTAGTTTCGACTGCCTGGGCGTCAGCCTCGACCTTTCGCGGCTCCGACATGCGCGGCGGGGCGAATGGCGCGCGAATTCGTCTCTCACCGCAAAAGTATTGGGCGGTCAACAATCCGGCTCAACTGACAAGCGTGCTCGACGTTCTCGAAAACATTCAAACGGAGTTTAACGACTCGCAGACAGGAGGCAAGATGGTTTCACTCGCTGACCTGATTGTTCTCGGCGGGTGTGCCGGCGTCGAAAAGGCGGCGACAGATGCCGGTCAGCAGATGACGGTTCCCTTTACGCCGGGACGCGCCGATGCTTCACAAGAGCAAACCGATGTCGCCTCATTTCGTTACCTCGAACCGCAGGCTGACGGATTCCGCAATTACAAGAAAAGCCATCACACCACGTCAGCCGAGGAAATGCTGGTTGATAAAGCTCAGCTGTTGACGCTGACCGCGCCTGAGATGACCGTTCTGGTTGGCGGTCTGCGGGTTCTCAACACTAACTTTGATCAATCGCCACACGGCGTTTTAACTAATCGCCCGGGAATGCTGACCAACGATTTCTTCGTCAACCTGCTCGACTTGGGAACAAAGTGGAAAGCGGCTTCGGATGATCAAAATGAGTTTGAGGGGCGTGATCGGGCGACCGACGAAATTAAATGGACCGGCACCCGGGTTGATTTGATCTTCGGTTCAAACTCGGAACTACGGGCAATCGCTGAAGTTTACGGTTGTGATGACGGTCTCGAGAAGTTCGTCCAGGATTTTGCGGCGGCGTGGAACAAGGTTATGAATCTTGACCGCTTCGACCGTATCAACTGATTGTGAAGCTGCTGCCCTCCGACCGCGCGCTCACAGACGGTTTTTGTGCTGGAATAGCGAGAGTGTTTGACTGATCTGGGTTAATTATTCAGGACAGTAAACTCTCGCTAAAATCAGCGAATGAGAAGATCCGATTTGGAGTGTAAAAAAGAAGCGCTTAGGAAATATTTCGATGGGCAATCGGTGGCAAGCATTTTTCGTGAATTGGGAGTCAAGGAGGGACTTCTGCATATTGCCGCAGGCAAAAAGAACTGTTGCCGCAAGGCGGTGACGAGGATGGGGAAAAGCCAGCGAAACGTTTTCCTTTATCGAAGGCTGTTACAATTGGGTTTGGCGACATTCAAGTTTGGGGAATAAATAAACGCTACTTTAAGGTTTATTTTCCGCAGTAAAAAACTGTCCCAGCAGCGGCACTGCGGCACTCCGGAACCGTCGTCAAATAGATTTCGGTGTCGCCAGACGGCAGTAAATCCTTTTCGCTCATGCAGACGTCCGGCAGCACGGCTTGACGCGGGTTCGGGAAAGCGTCTTTGAATTTCCCTCGTTTGAGCCGAAGAATCGGGCTGTTGCGCTCCCGGTCTTTCAAATGCTCTCTGGCTGGGCATCGCGGCTGAAATTGCGATCAATTTTCCGACGCGCGATTCGTCTGTCGGCGAAAATTTCCGCTTGTACGGCGGGCGCTGTCTGGTGTCGTCGTCGGCTTTGCGAGCGACAAACTCGCTGCGCGTCGCGGTTCCCGAATGACAACTATCGAGAACGAACGTCACGTTTGCAGTATATTGACTAAGCTCTGCAAACAAGCCATCAAGCTCATTGTCAAGAATGTCGAAAACGCCGTTTGTCCGTGTGTCGTAAGGCAAAATGGTTTCGTCGAGATTATCCGCTCCTTCATCTCCGTCCTGATCCGGGTACTGCGAGAGCCGTGTCCACTAAAGTGAAAAACGATGATCGCATCTTTGCCCGCTTCATGCGAAATATGTAGTCAATTAAAGGCAGCCTTTAGAAACTGCCTCTGCTGGTTTCATTGTTCGTTGTCCGTTAGGACCTGAGTTCTTCGCCGCGCGGAATCTGCGGGTTCTGAACATTTGACGGCAATTTGATTGATTTTCCGGTTCGCGCCGCTTCGTAAATCGCTTCCATTAAACGGTGATCCTGCAAGCCTTCTTCGCCCGGCGTGAACGGCTCCCTGTCGTTTTTGACGCAATCGGCAAAATAATCCATTTCCGCGGCAAACTGGTTTTTGTTTGGCAGTTTGATTTGTTCGGTGCGTTCGCGCTGTCCGTCGGCGCGCGAGGTTTGGAGCTGCAAACCTTCGCAAGAATAAGCCGGATTCATTTCCATCCAGCCGAGCTGCGCGTGCGCGCGATAACGTTTTGAATCGTGAAAATCGTATCCGCAGGCCGCGTTGACGAGCGCCTCCGACGGAAAACGAAGCTGAAACAAAACATTTTCCTCGACTTCGCGAAAACGCGGATCATTTGGCGTTGAATAAGTTGTCGCGGAAACTTCAACCGGTTCTTCGCCAAGCAGATAACGCGAAGTGTTCAAACAATACAAACCGATATCGGGCAATGCGCCGCCGCCCGCCAGTTTTTTATTCAAACGCCACTGCGACGGGTCTCCCTGACGCTGACCGTTGACGCTCTCAATCAATTTTACCTGTCCGAACTGCTTGTTTTTAATCGCCTCGCGGGCAAAACGGTTATACGGTTCATATTGAATCCGGTAAGCAATCATCAGCTTGCGTCCGGCTTTGCGGCAGGCGGCAATCATCTCTTCGCACTCTCTCGAAGAAGTCGCCATCGGTTTTTCGCACAAAATATGTTTTCCGGCTGCCGCGCCGCGCACGACGTATTCGCGGTGTAAACCATTCGGCAAAACGATATAAATCACCTGCACCGCCGGATTGTCTTTTAACCGGTCATAGGTTTGATAATCATAGAGACTATTTTCAGCAATCCCGTACTGCGCGGCAACCTGACGAGCTTTATCGGGCGAACCTGAAACGAGCGCGGCGAGTTTGGCTTTTTTGCATTGTGCCAATGCCGGTAAGACTTGTTCGAGCGAGAGACGGCCTAGTCCGACAACAGCAAAACCGATTCGCTCATCGGGCGGCAGCGGCATCGGCGTTTCGGTTTTGCGTTCGGTATCAGCTGAAAATGGCGGCAGTTGAATCGGCTTTTGCGTGTCAATTTGTAAAGTCTGCCGGTTGTTTTGGGCAAATATTGTCGTCTCACCCGATGATTGAGTGACGATGCCAGGAGCAATTACCTCCGCGCTGGTTTTTGCCAAGAATTAACGGCGCGAAACGCCGCTTTCGTTTTCTTCGTTCATGATTCCCCTTGTTCGTTGAAAGTTATCAGCTTAATAAATATACGACTGTTTTTTCAAGCGTTAAGGGTGGCTGTCAATTTGAATCTACGCTGGAACTATGAGGTTGTTCTGGTTTTACTAACAAAAGCGACCGAGTGGTTTTCAAAAGCATTGTCCAATTTGACGTGCCGATGATTCGTCCGAGTCGTTTGCGGCGCCAGCGGGTTTAGAAATAAAAAAAGGGAGTTCTCAAAACACTTTGAGAACTCCCTTTTTTTGGCTCAAATTAAGTTTACTGAAAGCGATCTTTGAAAGCTTTACCGCCCGCGAATTTAACTGTTTTGCGGGCCTTAATTGTAATTGGCGCGCCGGTTGACGGGTTTCTGCCCTGTCGCGCGGCTCTGTTGCCAACCTTTAGTTTACCGACTCCGGCAAGCTGAACGCTACCGTTTTGTTGAAGTTCCTTGACGAGAAGCGCCGAATGAGCCTCCAAAAATTCCTTTGTTTTGGCTTTGGTCAAGCCCGTGGTTTCGGCCAGCGCTGAAATCAGCTCGCTCACTGACTTTTCTTTGCGTCCGCCGGAGGCTTTTGCAGTGCCTCCTTTAGCAGGTTTTTTTGTCGCAGCCCCGGCTGCTGGTTTAGTCGAAGCTTTTTTGTTGTCTGCCATCTTTAAAATCCTTTCTTAGAATGTTGATTTTATCAGGTCTCTCTGGGCTCAGCCACAAGATATGCGCCCGATGGCACATAGTAACACAAGAGAACTCAATATCTGCAAGTAATATCGGAATAAACCGTAAATTTTGATTATTTTTTTTAAAACCCCTCGTCATTGCTTGCTCCGGTTGCCGATTTAACAAAAAATCCCCCGTCACAATCAGCATCCGCAACCTGTTTACGGCTCATCCAATTAAATTCTAAGTTTTAACTATGACCGTTGTATTTACTGTCTTAAAGTCGCTTTTTAAATTAAATCTATTTAATATTTTTCTCAGCTTTAATGCTTTCTACTCTATGTTTGTTACCAAACATAACAAAACCATTTGCCATGCTATAAATTTTTACCAAGATAATGCTGGTAGTTAAAATAATCGTTTTAGTTTGAATATTTCTCCAGGTTGGAAATTAAAGACAGGATAAACATTTACTAGGACTAATAGTAAAATAAGCGAATAGCGAGATTTTTGGGCGGGTGCTTAAACTTTGCCGTTTCCGGCAAAAAATGTTCATAAAAAAATCAAAATTCTCAAATCACACTCAGCTTTGATTTAATTCATTTCGATTATCAGCGAAGCCGTCAAAAGCGGATTTGTGTTTAAGTGACGGGTTGAAAAGTTTTCCTCAAAATGGCGAATAAAATTATGATAAATATTCTTGAAGCTAAAAAAATTCAGCCAGAAGCTCAAGCTTTCAGTTTCACAAAAATTGATGGAAATATTAACTGCCGTTTGCATCATTCAGCTGAAGGGGAGGCAGCTATTCTTTGGATTTTCGGGGCGGGAGGCGGTTTTGGCGGACCGGCGGGCGGAGTCTATGAGCGTCTTGCCGATGATTTTCAGAGTCTCAACGTCGCGTCTCTTCAGCTCGATTACCGGCGTCCCGGTTATTTCGCCGACTGTTATCAAGACGTTTTGCAAGGCGTTCAATATTTAAAGAGTATTGGGAAAAATCGGATCATTCTCGTCGGGCATTCGTTTGGCGGCGCGGTCGCCATTTCGGCCGGAATTTCAAGCTCGATGGTAATCGCAGTTGCGGCTTTAAGCAGTCAGACTAAATGCGCTGAAAACGTTCGCCAGCTTTCGCCCAAACCGCTGTTGCTGATTCACGGCAGTGCGGACGAGATTCTGCCCGATTCCTGTTCGATTTATATTTATGCTCTGGCTCAAAAGCCAAAAGACTTGATTTTGTATCCGGCGGGCAACCACGGTTTAGATCATTGCCGGACTGAACTTGACCGCGATCTAAAGAAATGGCTAAAGGATGTTTTGCGTTCACAGCCTAACCAATCAGACCGGAATCGGATTCAACCTAATTTTACGGCCGAAGGCTGATTCAAACTCTCATCAAAACCACTCTTCCGCCGCCGTCAACCAATTCACCCCAATAATTCGACTTATCAATTAGGGATAATCCCTAGCTATATTTGCCATCTTCCTCATTTCCAGTCTCCTTTCCGCATGCGATAAATAGATATCACAAAATAACCGGATTTTCAGCGACCGATTTATCAGCTTTATAAATTGGTTTGTAATCTTTAAAAACTGTGGTTGACACTCCATAACCGTCGTGTCAACCAGTACATGGGAGCGTATTCCGAATAGTGAATCCGCTCTTTATTTTCACTTTTTTTTGAGTTCAAGACATTGATAGATTGAAGTATGTGCGGAATCACCAGGGAAATTATGATTTTTCCGCATTATCTCCCTGTCATGGCAGATTCATTATTACTGGAATTTTTTCAGGGAACAGCCGATGGTTCCAAGGCGCTTTCGCAAAATGATGAACAGAATGCGCTGTCGTCACCAGTTGTCCTTGTGATTGAAAATCATGATGACACGCGCTCTATGCTTAAAACGTTGCTTGAAGGGCGAGGCTGCAGAGTGGCCGAAGCAGTAAATGGCGAGCAATTTCTGGAACTGTTTGGGGATGGCAAGCTCGATTTATTTTTACCCGATTTGGTTTTGACAGAAACGGTTTTGCCGGGATTGGATGGTTTAGCTTTTATCAGCAAGCTGCGAAAGTTTGAGGCGCTTGCTAATGTGCCGGTTGTTTTTTTGTCAAGTCGCGCTGAACCGTCATTCAAGTCAAAAGCTCTCGAACTTGGCGGCAACGATTTTCTGGTTAAACCGATTGAACTTAAATTTCTCCAACAAACTCTGGATAAATATCTTGAAAAAAACCAAATCCGGTCAGGAAATTGCGTGTATGGGAGTTCAGACATCAACCGAGGAATTTATTGATGAGTCATTCCCGGTTGATACACCCGGAGCTATTTGGACTTTACGAACTGGCGTTGGACGGAACGGTGCTTTTTTATAAAGCCAACGCCGGAAACGATTCGCCAACAATGTCAGCGGGTTTGGTGGGGCGCAACTTCTTTACTGAAATTGCAAATTTCGAAAATGTCGCTGAGTTTCGAAGACGTTTTGAAAATTTTATCGAAGGACGTCAGTCGGTTGACAACTTTACCGTCAAGGATTCTCGATGTGAAAGCCAGAAACATTTGAGAGTAATGCTTGTTCGTTTGGGTGAAGCAGGCTGCGACGGGCGAAAGAAATTTGTTTTAGCCGATATTCGTCAAGCTTGATAACCGTTAGATTTCGATACTTTAGATTTATTAAAAAGGTAAAAGGACTGGCGAAGCGATGATTAAAAATTTAAAAACCAGAAACGTTTATGACCGGGAAAAATCGCCCTATAAATTTTATAACCTCAAAGTCTTATCAAACCCCGGCGAAAATTTGGTTGAAAATTCCGCTAATCGTTTTGAGCCGACTTCAACCGAAATATTTAAATTTAGAAAATCGCTGAACAACCAAATTTTGCTGGAGTTAAGCGATAAGGATTGTGCGCGCTTGATGCCGCATCTTGAATTTGTTTCGTTCGCGCCGGGCGATGAAGTTTATCAGCCTGATGAAGCAATGCGCTATGTTTACTTTCCAGAGAATCTAGTGGCCTCGCAGCTGCACGGTTTATCGGATGGAAAAACCGGCGAGGTGGCGATGATCGGAAGCGAAGGAATAATCGGGTTGTGCGCGATTTTTGGTTTTCAGAGGCAGATTCAATGGACTCATATCACGGTTGGCGGCAATGCCTGGCGAATAAAAACCGATGTTCTTAAGCAGGAATTTAACCAAAGCGCGGGAATTCAGGTGTCGCTCCTGAGTTTTGTCAATTTTCTTATTGCTCAAATATCGCAAAGATCAATTTGTAACGTCCATCATTTGATCGAAGAGCGTTTATGCACTTGGCTCTTAATGCTTGACGACCGCAATAAAAGCAACCGTTTAATGTTGACGCAAGACCAGATAGCTAATTATTTGGGAGTCAATCGCCCAAGCATCTCGCACATTGCTCAGAACTTGAGAGAACAGGGAAAAATCAGTTATCTTCGGGGGCAGCTTCAAGTTATCAATAAAAAAGGTCTTCAGGAATCGGCCTGCGAATGCTACACAGCGATCAAAGATAATATTCTCTCGGCGGAATGCGGCCAGATTATGTAATTAAAATTGCCAAATCCTTGGTTCGGGAGTTTAGTTTTAGGCAAAGATGTTTCTTGATTTATATTTTTTATTTTTGCGACAGCCCTGAAATGAAGCCGTTTCAGGGCTGTCGCTTTGCGCGCTTCTAATCCGGATGGATTTCAAGATTGCTAAAAAGTTTTTGAATTTTGCGGCGTGGGCATTTTTTGATTTAGACTTTTGAGCGTTGTTAATAAATAAAATAAATATGTTCGGTAGCTAACAAACACTCGATTTATAAAATGTTAAATTTTAATTTATCGAAAGAGATCAGGGAGAGCCGAGTTATTTCCCAACAATCCGCTACGATTAAATCCGGAACGAGTTGTTTGATCTGTGATTAATCGGCAGGCAAGTTTTAAGAAATAAAAGAACTTCAATTCAACCAATTTAATTGAGCCGGAGCTATTTTACAAAACTAAGTTGAATTCATCAATCAGTACAGAGCAGACAGATTCACGAATTATTTATCCCTGCTATAAGTCATTTGACGATTTTGTTGATGTTGAGCGGTTGATGTCGCTTGATAGTTACGTCGCTCAGAAGATCAAGCGCCGATTGCAGGTTAACAAAGATTATCAATTTTATACCGGCCCCTATAAGTTGGATAATTCGTCGCCTGATTTGCCAGGTTCGAGAATGATTTATCTTTCATATTCAGAGCAGCCCGATAACTATTTTGACCTTGACAGAACTGAACTCTGGCACTTGAGCGAGGCTGCCAGCGAATATTCTTTATTAGTAGATTTTATTGAAACTCTGCCGTTTCGGGCTATCGGAAGGATGATGATCATGTATGACGATGTAGCGCGCCCGATTCCGCCGCATCGAGATCACGTCGAAACCAATCTCTGTCACGAATTTGTCTGGTTTCGGACAAATTTAAAAAAGCCGTTTTACATGCTCAATCACCAGACCAATGAGAAAAAGTATATTGAATCTTACACGGCTTGGTTTGACACCGTAAATCAATTTCACGGCAGCGACCCGGTTGACGGTTTATCGTTCAGCATCAGAGTTGACGGCCGTTTTACTGACGAATTTCGCAAGCGAATTCCGGTTCCCGCAGTTAATTTGGCATCAACGCCTTCTTTCTGGGCTTGTCTCTCCGGAGAAAAAACTGGCAGTTAAGGTAACTCATGAAAATTTACATCAGCGGACTTTACAGCGGAACAAATCCGCAACCCGGCATTGGAATCGCACGTTCGCTCAGGCAGGCCTATCCGCAAGCCCGGCTCGTTGGGGTTGAATATTCTAACCGCTGTTCCGGTATTCACTGGCATGATTTTGATGAAATCTGGTTGCAGAGGCCTTGGGAAGAATTGAATCTCAAATCTCACGGCAAGGAAATTGAAAAGATTTTAGAAGCGGGCGGACTGTGGATTTCGGCTAATGATTTGGAAGTTATCTGGCTCGCCAGCGTTTTTCCGGACGGGCACGCCAATTTGCTGACTCCTTCTTCAGATGCTTTAAGTCAAGTATCTAAACCTGCTATCACGGCTCATAAACTGTTGCCAGTCGGAATTCCGGTTTATGTCACGAATGAACTTTCGGATTGGGATTTACACGCCTTTTGTCGGCAGAACGATTGGAAAGTTTGGCTCAAAGGGCCTTATTATGAAGCGGTTAGAGCCGGAAACTGGGCGGAATTTCAGGATGTGCGGGTCAAGTTATCGAAAGCGTGGTCAACCGATAAACTTTTTCTTCAATCTCACGTTACCGGTTACGAAGAATCAATTAGTTTATCTGCCTATAACGGCGAGCTTTTAAGCTCTGTCCAAATGCGTAAACGCGATTTGACGGAAATCAGTAAAACCTGGGCGGGTGAAATCTCGCCGGTCCCGGCGGAACTGCTCAATCCTTTGCGGCAAATGATTAAAGAGCTTAACTGGACGGGCGGGGCGGAGCTTGAAATGGTTCGTGACGCCGACGATCAGCTCTGGCTGCTGGAAATCAATCCGCGTTATCCGGCATGGATTCACGGCGCGACAATCGCCGGTCACAATTTGCCCGCCGGTTTGATCGAAGGAGCAACGGGGCTGCGGGCGCAAAAGTCTCCGGCGATGGGCGACGAGTTTACCCGCGTCGTTTTGGAGGTTCCGGTACGTCATGACTATCCTTTGCCTTCTTTGCCTGAACCTTTTGGCGGCGGAATCGGACATTCGCTCAAACATCCATCCGGCCTTTTGGGTTTTGCTAATCGTCTTCACGAAGCGGGTTTTGCAGAAAATAATAACTGCGATGGACACGGCAGAATTGTCAAAAATGATTTATCCGGCGTTCCGAAATCGTTTGTCGAAGACATTACCGAGGTTGACTTCCAAAACGTCCAAACGCCTTCATTTTTGTTTCTTGAAAAAACCGCCTGTCGGCTTTTTAGACGTGCCGGACGCCTGTCAAAAAAATTAAGCACAGACCAGATTCAACTCACCAATGCTTACAGTATTAAAACCAATCCGGACGGGCGGTTAATCAAACTTGCGCGCGAAGCTGGATTTTTGGTCGAAACTATTAGCCTGCTGGAAGTTGATAAAGCGCTAAAAGCCGGATTCAAATCCAATCAAATTATTTTGAACGGACCGGGAAAATGGTGGCGCCGGGAATTCTTGCCCGCAGAGCCGCTGCGCGCCGTTTTCTGCGATTCTGTTGCCGACCTGCGGCGACTGGTCGCTTCAATGCTAATTGGCGAATTAAAAGCGGAGATTGCCGGAGTTCGCCTGAGGACTCCGAATTTTCCTTCACGTTTCGGGATTCCGATTGACACGCCCGAAGTTTTTAAAACGTTGATTGATTCAATTGAAATACTGCCGCGCGAATGCGGTTTCGGCATTCACTTTCATATGGCCAGCAGCAATGTCGGAGTTGAAAAATGGTGGCATCTGTTTGAATCGGTGCTCAAATGGTGCAGTTCAATCGAGGCGCTTTCAGGGCGAATTATACAGGTTTTAGACGTTGGCGGCGGGTGGTTTCCTGATGACTGGCAGGATGATTCCGACGCGCATTTTGCCAAAGCCGTTGCTAAAGTTCAGGAATATCTGCCGCACGTTCAACAAATCATTTCCGAACCCGGAAAAGCTTTGGCGCAGCCTTCGATGGCACTGGCAATGCGGATTTTAGAAATCCAGGATTTTTCCGGAGCGGCAACTGACGTGGTGGTTGACGGTTCGATTGCGGAATTACCGATGTACTTTCTCCACCCGCACCGAATTCTTTATCAGAATGCCCGCACCGGAATGTGGCAGTCGCTGGGACGGGGCAAAGCGCATCTTTTGGGCAGATTGTGCATGGAGAATGACATTGTTGCTTCAAATGTCAATGTTCCCATGGACGCGGAACCGGGCGACCTGCTCGTTTTTTGCGATGCGGGAGCCTACGATAGGAGTATGAGTTATGCCTTTGGGCGCGGTTAAAAAATTTAATAATTTAGATCAGAAAGTTTTTGGAAATTCCAGCCTGCTGAGCAAAAAAGTATTTGGCAAGTGGCAAAACTTTCCGATTTCCATGATTTCACATCACGGCCGAATGTGTTGTGAAATTGCCCGCGAGTGGTTTAACGCGATGGATAGCTCCCAGCTCAGCGGCAGCAGCATTTTTAGCGGGCCGCGCTGGATTCGTCAGCGCTACGACTGGGGACCGACCAAATGGAAAATTCACTGGTGCGAGGTAGTTCGCCAGAAATCGCTCGATTGCGGAGCGCAGGCGGCACTGGCGCACGAAGTTTTTATAATGCGCGGGGTTGAGTGTTATCAGGCGCAGTTAGTTCAGCAATTTTCCGTAGAAGCGACAATGCAGTGGGCGGAAAGATGGCGCGCGGAGGAAACTTCCGTTTTCTGGATTAATGAAAATCTGATTTACCATGAATGCTGCGCAATAGTAATTGACAACGGCGAAATCAAGTTGTGGGACGCCAGCTCAAGCTGCTGGATAAACCCAAAACAATTTAGTGGCTACGGAACGCTGCGCGCGCTCCGCCTTTTTGCCGAACCGACTAAGATAGCTATTTTTAAATGGGGCGAACACGTTATCACCGCTAATCTCTGGCAGGAAATAAAAAAAGACAGCGTCTCCGCCATAGTTAAGTAGGTTCAAGAAAAAACTGATTTTATACAGTCGAATTTAATTTTAAAACAGGTGCATGAGACAGCAGCCTCGCTCCTGTATTTTTAATTGAAAAACTTCAAGCAAGCAAAATTTTGAAATCCTGTAAGTTTTCATTGCTTTCCCCGTCTGCCTTGATTAAGCACATCGTTCTTGCCAAATTCATACAGAAAACTGTCTCACTTACCAAACAAATCCTTGATTTTATTGAAAATTTTATCTGGCAGAACTTTTGCCTGTGTTTCCGTTTAAAATGAAATCGCACCGTTTGAATTTTTAGCTTGACGAGCAAGGAGTTAATTTTTATGTTTCGACCGAAGTCAACAATTATCCTTTTTTTTATCGCAGCAATTTTTATGTTTACCGTTGCCGCCTGTTTCAGCAACGAGTCGAATTCGCGTTGGGCGAATGCTCAGCGCGAAAGCACGAGCGGCGCAAAACCATCACCGACGCTCCCAACTCAACAAACCGCTTCAAGTAATCCGGCGCGTTCAAGCAAGCCGTTGCCGGGAGGTTCATTTAATAAGTTTTTTCCGGCGGCCAGCGACGGATACACGACTGTCGCCTCACAGGAAAAAGGGGGATTTGCTGAATACAAATTAAAGAAAGACGGCAAGGAAATGGCAATGCTATCGGTTTCCGATACGGCGGCAAATCCGGAAGCGACGCAAAAATTCCAAGGCAGTGCCCGAACCATTTCGGGTTATCCGGCAGTCGAACAGGGCAGCACGGCGACGGCGGTTCTCGTGGACAACCGGTTTCAAGTCAAAGTTTTATCGCGTAACCCGTCTTTTACCAAAAATGACCGCGAAGCGTGGCTGCAAAAATTCAATCTGGCGGGAATTGCCGGTTTATAATTTAAATAATCACAGGAGAATTTTATGAGCAAACCAATTTATCAAATCGTGGACGAGCTGCCGACCGGCGGAATAACCGTTAAATTACTGCAGGCGCTCGATTACGTGGTTCCGGGACAGTGGCAAAACATCGTCGGATTTGACAACACGATTCGAACCGTCACAGGTGAAACCGATGAGGGGATGATTCAGAAAATCGGCGAACGCGCTATTTTTCTCTACAATGATCCAAATCAAGGTTATCAGCGGGCGCTCTGGATATATGAAACGGTCGGCAAAGGGAGCGGCGTTTTGGGAGCGGCGGCACTCGCCAATAAAATCGGCGAAAATATTTCTTTTCTTTCGTTTCTCGACAAAATAACGCCCAAGGCTGACAAAGCTCAAGCCATTGATCTCGGCGTCAAACTTGTGGCTGAACTGGTCGCTTTCTGCAAAATTAATGGAATTCCGGGAGACAGCATCGGCGATTTTGTCGGCTCTCTGGCCGATTACAGCGGCGAGTCTCTGATGCGGATGGCGGCCCTCGTGACGGCTGACGCACTTTTGCCGCTCGGGCCGGATTTTATTCAGAAAGTAGAATCATACGTCGGCGGCGCGAATCCATCAGAACTTGAGCAAAACGGCACTTTTAGTCAAATTCAAGCTGAGATTCCCGGCAGCGACACGAGCAGCAAACAGGGATTTATCAATCAAAGCTGGGGAGCGGTTGCGGATTGGATGAGCAGTTTTGTTTCCTCCCGCGGCTTGACCCAGGAAAGCGTCGTCGGAAATCTGAAAAATTATATTGACATTACTGATGACCGGTTGGATTACGTCAGCGCATTTCTCGATGTTACAACCGATTATTATCAGCACACCGGAGTTCAAACGCTCGCCCGGCGTTTGGTCGAGCGCGCGGTTGCCGAAATTTAGTTTTAATGGTCGAAAAATTTTTAATAAACAGGAATAAATGCTCCAAACTTCGCACACTGAAAAACATTTTACTGCCGGTGAAACCGTTCGCGATATTGTGATCGGAATGTCCGACGGCTTGACCGTTCCCTTTGCTTTGGCCGCAGGTCTTTCGGGCGCGATTTCACAAACAAATTTAATCGTGACCGCCGGGCTCGCCGAAGTTGCCGCCGGTTCTATTGCAATGGGTCTCGGAGGCTATCTGGCCGCTAAGTCAGACGCCGAACACTACCAGAGCGAACGAAAACGCGAACAGGCGGAAGTGATTCGTATTCCCGAAGCCGAACGGATGGAGGTCGCGGAAATATTTGAGGATTACGGAATCAGCAACGATGAAAGCGAAACTCTGATCAACGCACTGGAAAGAAATCCGGAAGCGTGGGTTGATTTTATGATGCGATTTGAACTCGGTCTCGAAGAACCAAATCCCAAACGCGCTTGGCAAAGCGCTCTGACGATTGCCGGGGCTTATATCGCGGGCGGATTAATTCCGCTCGCGCCGTACTTTTTGCTGAGAGAAGCACACAATGCGCTACTCATTTCGGTCGGAGTAACGCTGCTGGCGCTGCTGGTTTTTGGCTATGTTAAAGCCAAATTCACCGGCGCAAATCCTTTTAAAAGCTCCATCCAAACGGCCTTAATCGGCAGTCTGGCGGCCAGCGCCGCCTACTTGATTGCGAAAATGATTTCCTGATTTAGCATCGTTTTCGCATTGAAAACTAATAAAAGGGACGCAGCTTTGATTAACTGCGTCCCTTTTATTTAACATTAACCGTTTGGCAAACAAATCTATTTTTCTTTAAGGAATAAACACGCTTGGAATCGGACTGTCGCCGTTTGTTCCAAATTGGAAGATGCCAACCCCGGCAGTTGAACGCAGCAGATACCAAGTTCCGTTCGCCGGTCTGAAAACCGCCACGTCTGTTTGCCCATCGCCATCATAATCAGCCGGTGCGGCAATATCCGCCGTCGCGCCCCATCTAGCATAGCGAAATTGATTGTTTGAGGGTTGCAGGATGTACCATTCTCCGGTTGACGGACGATAAACCGCAATCTCGGCTCGTCCGACGCCGTCATAATCGGCAGCCACTGGTTTATCAGTTGCCACTCCCCATTGCAGTGCCCGAAAGCCGTTAGTTGATTGCTGCATATACCATGTGCCGTTGCGGAAAACGGCGATGTCGGCTTTGCCATCGCCATCATAATCTGCGACAACAGGTTTATCACTGGAAACCCCAAAAGCGAATGCAGTAAATTGATTGTTCGAGCTGTTAATTCGATACCAAGTGCCATCTGAAGCTCTCCAAACAGCGATATCCACTCGTCCATCGCCATCGTAATCAGCCGGCACAGGAACATCTCCCGCTTGACCAAATTGCTGAATGCGAACCTGATTATTTGATGACTGAAGCACATACCAAATGCCATTGCGGAAAACGGCCAGATCGGCCTTGCCATCGCCATCATAATCTGCCGGAACAAGCTTATCCGCGCTTTGTCCAAACTGGTTCGAGAAAAATCCGCTGTTTGAAAGCTGCAAATACCAAGTATTATTTGATGGCCGGAAAACGGAGAGATCATCACGCCCGTCCCCGTCAAAGTCAAATAATTTTTTCGTCTGCGTATTTTTAAACGCGCCCTGACTGCTGTTGAAATATGTTCCGCTGCCGCTGGTTTCTAATTTAATAGCTCGAATTTGATAAGTGTAATTACCTGTCGCGGCATTTGGGTCAGTAAAGTTAGTAGCGGTAATCGGAGAACCGGTTAATTTAGTAAAAGGTCCGGCAGCTGAAACGCTGCGATAAACCAGATAACCCTGATTTGCATCCGGCGAAGCCGTCCAGGAAAGCACAATGTTTGAACCGGTTTTGGCTGCCGTCAGAGCTGTCGGAGGAAGCACCGGATGCATTCTCAGCGTTGGATCTCCCATCAGTGCGACGTGGACAAAACGCGAGCCATAGTTGCTTTGATAAGCGTAGTTATCATTTTGAGATACTCGGGCGCTGTAACCGATGGTTTGCCCGAGCGCCATATGATGCAGAGTCCAATGCGGACGCCCCGCCCAAGCACTGGTTAAACCGTAAGTTGTAGTGGCGAGCGGCGCGCGCAGAAAACTGTCGCTGACATCCCAATCTCCAAAGTAACTTCCAAAGAGTAAGGTAAAAACGGCTTTAGTGTCGGTTGCGGCAAAATCATTGGTCGAACCGACCCCGCCGGCTCCCTGGTACCAACCGCCGCCGCACCCGTATCCCCACAAATAACCGTTGCCTGAGAGCGTGGCAAAAAACTTTCTCGCTTCGACATTCGACGCGCCGAAAAATGTTGAAAAGTTTCGCCAGCCGCTAGAACCAAATGCTTCGCCGCCGAAAGCGCCAAAGTTATCGTCAACCAGAGCGCGTCGCTCTAACGGTAATAAACCAAGCCGGAAATTATGATCTTTGTTTAAATACTGACGCAGTAAATCAAGTTCTGTTTTTGGCGCAAAAGCGGGCATGTTGGCTAAATCAACTCGCCCGACCTGTAATTCTAGATCAGATGGAATGATGCTCTGATCATATTTTCCATCGCCGGGAACATTGCGATTTTCGGCGCGCGAAGCTCCCGCGTCATTGACGCTGGTATCAGTCCAGACGCCGTCCATATCGCCGTAAAAAACATCAGCCGGCCACGCCCCGATATGATCAGGGTGTCCATCAGGAGCAATGTCGCCGGAATATGGAACCGGAACGTGTCCGAAAATAAAAAGGGCTTTGACGTTTGTCGGATCAGCATCGTAAACCGCTTTGACGGCAGCTTTGACGCTTGGAACGGAATCATTACGTCCGACATCGCGGCGAACCACACTCCACCCGTCGCCGGTCAAATCTTGCTGGAGCATGGTGAGTTCGGCCGATAAATCGGAAGCATAAGTGTTGTCAACGAGAAGAATAACTTTACCGCGGTTTTCAACTAGAGGAGCTTCAATGCCGGATGCGATGTAGCCCTTAGCGCCGCCTTGTTGAACCCAGTATTCGTAAACCGTTCCAATTGAAACGTTGGTATCGGCATAATTGGTTGCCGTGTTTGCCAGAGTGCTGACAGGGCTTCCCCATGAAGCTGCATCTATCGCTCTTCGATAAACCTGAATTGGAGAAGCGCTGTTTTGAGAATTTTGGGGCCAGGTTAAATTAACGGTGGGCGGAGTTCTCTGAACTGTTGCACTCACTTCCATCGCATATGCTTTTGATTCAAGCGATTGAGCGTGAATTTGATTTGGCAGCGAAACAAAAGCTAAAAGCATCAAAAGCGCTTGGCAAATATGACAAAGCTGCTTTCGCATTTGAGGAGAGTAAACCGTTGACATAAGAAAGTTGCTCCTAAACAGAATGGGAAATTAATGACAAATTGATTCTTATAAGATTGAACAGCGCTTTTTATGAAAGTTTTGAGAAAATTTGCTAATTGTGTTTCGAAATTTTGAGCGTGAGTAGAATCGAAATCATTTTTACTATAAAAGAAACGATGCTACTAAATCAATAGTTTGCAGCATATTAATTTCTTTTGATTATTTTGAGTGCAAGTAAAATACCACGCGGCGTTCTGTTTCCAGAACAAATCGAAAGGAAATTTCCAATGCCAAAATTTAATAATCCGCTTGATAATGTCCAAATCGCCGCTCCCTGTCAGGCTAATTGGGAAGATATGAACGGAACAGAGCAAAGACGTTACTGTGCAATGTGCCAACTAAATGTTTACAATCTCTCGGCAATGACAAGAAACGAGGCAGAAAAACTAATCAGCGAAAATGAAGGCCGGCTTTGTGTTCGTTTCTACCGCAGATCGGACGGCACGATTATTACTCAAAACTGTCCGAAAGGAATTGCGGCTCTCAAGCGTCGTCTTTCTCGTCTTTCTACTGCCGCGCTGTCTGCCGCTATAGCTTTTCTATCCGGCTTTGGAATTTCTTCAGCTTTTTCTTCGAGGCAAGAAGTTTTAGGGAAAACAGTCGCGCCTCTCGACTTTAATGAACCGATAAATAATACTGATTTGAATTACCCAAAATACGAACAGACAATGGGTGCCATCTCAGTTCAAGTCAGAGACAAAGTACCGGTGAACAATAAACCCCAAAGCGGCAGATATTAAAATTTCAACTTGCAGAAGCATAAGCAGATGATCAATCTCAATCTCAAAAAGGCTTCGTACCCGCTCAAAATCAGCCGCAAAGCCTTTTTGTTTGTAATAATCTCGTGATTTAGTTTGACAATTAGATTCTCACTCAAATGGCATACTAATTTGACGGATTTAAACGAAATCGTATTAATATCAATACATCTTTGAAGCAAATCGCCGTAAATTCCCAGCTTTGAGAGTTGATTCATGTTTGGCACATTGATTGCCCATACCTCTCTCCGAGGGAGATCAAATCTTATGTTTTCAATCAATATTAATCGCAATTTCAGACGCTTCGGGATGCTTTTGTCTGTGGTTTTCGGTTTCATGATGTTATCGGTAATGAGCACTCAAGCTCAATATCGTGATCCTAATTATAACCCGCAAGGAAGCCAGAACGAACAGGACAGACGCGAACACCGCCGAGACCGGCGTGATGATGACCGAGACCGTAACAACGGAAATTATAATCGCGGAGATCGCGACAACGATCAACGTTACGAACGCAACCGCCGCTCAGACAATGACAATTATGGCAACAGCGGATATGGCAATAACGTCTATCGAATGGCTCAGCAATATGGTTATCAAGATGGCCTGAACAAAGGCGCTGAAGAGGCTCGTGAGGGCGACCGATATAATCCGCAAGGCACCAGCCCATATAGAAACGCTACCAACGGATATGATCGAAGCTACGGTAATCGTGAGCAATACAAACAAGCTTATCGTCAAGCATTTCTGCAAGGCTTCGACCAGGGTTATAATCAAAATAATCGTTCTAACCGAAATGGCAACTACAACAATCGTAACCGTCGCGGTTATTAAATTCCAACAACTTTTTTTAATCAAAAAGGCTCGCTGTTAACAGCGAGCCTTTTTGATCGTATCCATTAATAATCTGATGACTTTTAATGAGACGAAAATCCGTTTTGAGCAAGAGACAAATTATGTTGTACCGCTACTGGCGATTCATGACTGTGCGGCAATTTTTGCGGCGGTTCCGAAAGAGAGATTAGGCGCTTTAACTTGCGAGAGGTTCGCAAATTAAAGCGTTCAACCGGAACAACTCTTAACTCATATAACTTCATTTCGAGATTTTTCTGAAAATCCGGAAAGCGTTCACGCAAATTTTCTTTAACTTTTTCAACGATTTTTACGCGCTCGTTTAAATCTTCGATAAATGCAGTTTCGACTCTGATTTCAACTATGTCTCTCAGATTTTCGTGCCAGATTCTCACCTGCCACTCATCGCTCACGGTAGAAATACCGCGCAATATTTCGGCAAAAACCCAGGGGCTGATATTACCCATTCCGCAGACAATCATCTCGTCCGCGCGCCCGGCGATTTTAGCAATTCTTTTGGCAAATAGACCGCATGGACACGGCTCATTTATCAGTTTTGTGATATCGGTCGAGCGGTAACGAATCAGCGGCATGACATCGCGGGTTAAAGTTGTATAAACGAGTTCGCCAAAACCTTCGGAGTCGGTCACCGGCGTTTCAAAAAGAAAAGTTAAATCATTTCGATGGTAGCCATTGTGTTCGCGACACTCGACTCCGATAGTGCCGAAAGATTCGGTTTGTCCATAGTTTAAATAAAAGGGCGCGTTCCAAATTCGCTCGACCTCGTGGCGCGTTTCTTCCGCAATATTTTCGCCGCCGGCAAAGAGAAATTTCATTTTCCAAACGCCCCGCTCGGCAGCGATTTCCGACAGACGAACAATCCACGAAGGCTCGCCGAAAATCACATTTGGTTGATATCTTCTGGCGCGTTCGTAAAATTCAAGCGGAGCAATTTTGCCGGCTTCAGTGTGAAAACAGCCCAAATATTGAAATGCCGTTCTGACAACGGCCGGTGAAACCCAAAATGAAACATCAAAGGCACTTAAAACTCGATCTTCGCGACGCAGTCCCAGATTATAAAGCCCAAGTGCGCTGACACGTCCCATCTCATTTAATTCATGATTCGAGAAAAAAATCTGCTTAGTGATAGCCGAAACGGTTCCCGTCGTTTCAAAAGCCGTATCAGGTCGTCCGACCAGAAAGGCTTCCGCTCCGTGCTTGCTTAAATCGTCACCCGTTGTAAAAAAATCTCCAAGCTCGGATGGGTGTTTGATTCGGCGCGCGTCAATTTTGCGTTTTTTGAATTCCTCCTGGTAAAACGGAGCCTGCGCGGCAAGTCGCAGAGTCTGGCGAAACCGCAACAACTGCATTTGCGATAAAGCCGATGCCGGAACTTTGCCGAGCAGACGAATTGCCAATCCGGGATTTGTCCGCAATGCCAGTTTTTCGAGCTGGCCGGTAATTCTTGAAATCATTAGATTTATGTTCGTTCTGGCGCGCAGCGCTTGATCAGCATTTCCAGCATTTCAACCGAAATGTCAATCTCTTCTTCGGTCATTTCAAATGACGGAGCGAGGGTGAAAACGTTTTTGTAATAACCGCCAACGTCCAGCACCAAACCCATTTTGCGCCCGCGCACATTGAGATCGCCCTTCATCCCTTCGGCGAAAATTTTGTCTGTTAATTCGCGATCAGGTTCATATCCGTCCGCCTGACAGATTTCGATTCGGAGAGCCATTCCCATTCCGTCCGTATCGCCGATAACTTTTGGATATTTGCGTTGTAATTCTTTGATTTGCTGAAGAAAATATGCTCCCTTGCGCCGCGTGATTTCTTCGTAATCAATTTCTTCAGTCATCCGAATCATTTCGAGCGCGACGGCAGTGCCGAGCGTGTTTGATGAAAATGTCGAATGAGTCGAACCGGGCGGAAACTTGTCAGGGGTAATCAGTTCTTCCCGCGCCCAAATTCCCGAGAGCGGATTTAATCCGTTAGTTAGAGCTTTGCCAAAGACAATGATGTCGGGCGAAACGCCAAAGTTTTCAATCGCCCAGAATTTTCCGGCGCGGTAAAAACCCATTTGAATTTCGTCGTCAACGAGCAAAATATGGCGTTCGTCCAAAACTTTTTTGAGGGCGGGGAAATATTCCGGCGGCGGAATAACATAGCCGCCCGTTCCTTGAATTGCCTCGACATAAAAAGCGGCAAACTCGGATTCCTGCGCTTTGGCGTCCCAAAAAGAGTTATACTCGGTATCAAAATTTTTGGCGAATTGCTGGACGCAGTACATTCCGCAATCTTCGCGCTTTTTGTCATATGGACAACGAAAGCAATACGGAAAGGGGACAAAATTGGCACGGTCGGAAAAGTGTCCGAAGCGGCGGCGGTAACGATAGCTTGAGGTAATTGCCGAAGCTCCCAAAGTTCTCCCGTGGTAGCCGCCCATAAAAGCAAACATCAGGCTTTTGCCGGATTCGTTGCGAACAAGCTTAAGGCTGTCTTCGATTGCCTGCGCGCCGCCGACGTTAAAATGAACGCGTCCCGTCTGACCGAATTTTGATTCGTTGAGGCGTCCAATGGCCGCGGCTAACTCGACTTTTTCGGTGTGAAGATATTGCGAAGCCAGCTGCGGAAGACGATCAATCTGATTTTTGAGCGCGTTATTTAAACGCTCGTTACCGTACCCGAAACTGGAGGCTGAATACCACATTTGTAAATCCAGAAACGGTGTTCCTTCACGGTCAAAAAGATAATTACCTTCGGCGCGTTCAAAAAATTTTGGCGGTTCGAGATAGTGAACCGTATCTCCAAAAGAACAATATTTTCGCTCCAGTTCACGCAATTCGGTTTCATCGGTAATTCTGGTCAATGGCACTGGAGCAGATGCAATTTGATTCATTCTTATTTCTCCAAAGCGGCTAATTCAGTTTTAAAAAGCCGCTTTTCTGTTCTCAAAAGTTAAGAGCCGTTTCTCAACAATATAGCGAGGTGTTTTTAACCGCTCGCTAACGTGGCTTGTTTTCAGCTTACCCGTCAGTTTGACGGTGGTGTATTAGTAGTCGCGGGTTTGCCGCCGTTTGGCGTGTTCGATTTTTCTTTAGCGGGTTTGGGCATTTTCGGCTTGGCCGTAACAGTAATAGTGTTGACAACAGATTTAGCGCCGCAGCTTTTGGCCAAACTGCCCGCCCCGCCTTTGCTTCCGGCATCCGGAACACTACCGGTCAGGGTCGCAACGCCGCCGCCGACGGTAGATTGAAGGTTGTCCTTGCTAAGCTTCGGAGCTTTCGCCAGTTTGCTCGTAATGCACTGCTGAATGTCAGCATCACTTGTCGGCATAGTCTTTGCGGGCTTCGCCGTTTTCGCAGTTTTTGTCGTAGTCGTTGTAGTGCTTTGATTGCTGTTCGTATTTGTTTGCGCGTAACCTCCGGCGACGCACAAAGCAACAGTTGCAATTGACATCATTAATTTTTTCATTTTAACTTTTCCCTCTCATTCAAATTGGCAAAATTTGTACTGCAGTTTGCCGCCGCAACTTTCCAGAATCGTTAAATAACAAGACCTAAGCCGCTTTTTTGAGTAACGGTATTCCACTTTGCTCGTAACATTCGACTGCCGATGATTCGTAAGCTTCGTCAAGGCAACGAGCAATTTGCGCGAGATTTTCGTAGGCGGTAAATTCAATCTTTTGTTCGAGACAAAAATCCACCAATTTCTTTTTGGCAAAAACCACATTTGCCGAACGGGCGGCAAACCGATCTGACAAACCGTCGCCGATAAATATGCTCGGAGCCGCCAAATCATTGGTAAATTTCATGACCGCCGGTTTGCAGGTCGCGCAGCCGTCCGAACAAATTTGCGGGAAATATGGAAAATCGGTTGTCCAACTGTTTTCACCGTTTGGTATTAAATCGTTTGCCCAAATGCTGATGTTTTTAAGGAGCGGAAAGCTGTGAAGATAGCGCGCCAAATGCCGCTTAATGTAATAACTGAAGCCATCGCTGATGACATGCGCTCGAACGCCGGAGGTTTGACAGAAATTGAACAATGCCGCCAGACCCTCGTCAAGTTCAAGCGAATCAAGAAATTCGTTTAATTCATCCGGCGTCGCGCGGACAAAGGCAAATTGTCTTTGCAAACATTCACGCGAACCGATTTCGCCCGTGAGCCATTCCTCTTCAACCGCCAGCCAGCGCTTGTCGGCAAATTCCTCGAGAATCGCGTCAATCACGTCGCGGCGTGAAATCGTCCCGTCAAAGTCAATAAAAAGAATTGGCGGTCTGGATTCGGAAAATAGTTCGTTCAGGCTTGAGTTCGGATTTATCATTTTTTCCTTTGCTAACATTTAAATTAAAGCTGCCTTGTCGTTTGCGAAAACTTCAGATTTTTCCTGTCAAAGAAGCTCAGTAAGAGTGCTGATTTCTAATCCTCCGGCTTTCAGCCCCTTTAGAATGAGCTGAATTGCTTCGACCGTCGGACGGCGCTGGCGAAGTCCTGCGCTGTCGCCGTCGTGAAGCAGAATAATCGAACCGCTTTTGGTTCGTTTCAAAACATTTTGAGCGATTTGTTGCGCCGAAAAATCCTTCCAGTCAAAACCGGTATCGCTCCACTGAATCGTTGCCAGACCGAGTTCACGCGTCGCGGCAAAATAGGCCGGCGTCCGTACGCCGCAGGGCGGGCGCGAAAATTTGGGAGTAACTCCGGTGACCTGTTTGATAATTTCCTGCGTTTTTTGCAATTCCAGTTTGGTTTTGCCGGCAGAACTAAAAAGATAAATCGGATGCGAATATGAATGATTGCCTATTTCGTGATTTTCGGCAGCAATCCGTCTGGCGATTTCCGGATATTTTTCGACCTGTTTGCCAATCAAAAAGAAGGTCGCTTTGATATTTTCGCCCTGTAAAATATCAAGTAAATCGAGTGTGTCAAGCGTCGGCCCATCATCAAAAGTAAGCGCGACCGCCTGAGAATCAATTCTCCCGCGCCAAACAGTTTTGCCCCATACCTGCGAGCGAACCGCGTAGGCGCAGTAGTAAATTGCCGCCCAAATCCCTAGAGCGCAAACGCCGATCAATCCCAAAATTGTCATTAACTGCCAAATCATTTTCAATTCGTTTTGTAGTTGTGAGACTGTTCTTGAACCTCTGCTCGAGCAAAAATTTGCTCCACAATCCAGTTGGCAAGGCGCGGAGCGGCAGCATTCGTTTGTCCGAATTTTTCGGCGTTGCTGCGCATTTTGACAAGCTTTTTTCGCTCATCAATCAAAAGTTCGGTGACCACCTGCGCCATTTCCTCTACCGTTTTTACCGCTCTTCCAACGCCTAATTTTTCGAGCAAATTATACTGAACGCGCTCCGCGCCGGGCGGCGGAATTAAGGCGACAATCGGCAAAGCGCAAGCCGTCGCCTCAAAAAAAGTCAGACCGAGTTTGGAAATCAAAATATCCGCCACCTGATAAAATTCGGCTACATTGTTTGTCCAACCGATGACGCGGAGAGAATGATTCTGAGCGTTCTCCGGCTGACGCGCGATTTTCTCGCAGCGCTCTTTTAAACCGGTATTTTTTCCGGTCATCACAACGAGTTGCAATGGAGCCGTCCCTTTTAATAAAACTTTAATTATTTGCTCAATGTTCCCCAAACCTTCGCCGCCGCCGGCCACCAAAACAATTGGCAGAGCGGTCTCAAATCCAAGCTCAGCGCAAATTTTTGCTCGTTGGCCGGCTCTCGCCGTCTGCTCTAAAACTTTAAAATGTTCTTTGAGAGGCGCGCCTAAAACTGAGATTTTCTCCGGCTCCGCGCCAAGTTCGACCAGATTGGTTTTGACGAAATCAGTGGCAACCGAATAAAAATCAACTTCGGGCTGCAGCCAGGCTCGGTCAGCGTCGTAATCAAGGTTAACGGCAACGAGCAGAGCTTTTAGTTTTAAATCTTTTTTAATCAGGGCAGCTATTTCGCCGCACCCGACTTCGGTGGCGACAATCGCGGATGGCTGGATTTCCCGCGCGAGTTCAAATATTTTTTTACAATGATGGCGATAAAACCAAGCGGGGCTTGTTTGCGTCTGTTTTTTCTGATAAGCATCAATCTTTTCCCAAACTGCGGGCGCGTTTTTGACCAGCCAGAGATATGCGGTCACATGAGTAAAACGCGCGAGCGGCGACATAAAATCCGAAACGTCCACAATCTTTGGACAAATCTCTGAACCGTGTTTTTCCAGCGCTTCGGCGATAGCTTCGGCAGCCTGGGTGTGCGCTGCGCCGTTGTTGATAGTCAGGAGCAAAACCGGACGCGGCTTGATTCTCCGCGTCAGGCGAACTGAATTGTCAATCGAAATTTGTGTGGTCGCTGTGCTCATCTAAAATCAAACGGTTTGTTGAAAACTTTTCGCTAAAACCGTCATTTCACCGGTTGAAACGACCGAATCGCGCCTGTGGACAATAGCCATTTCTATAATTTTTGCGGCAGCTTCCGGCTGCGCCAACGTTTTGATATTCCCGGCCATCTCACTTAGGACTTGTCTCTCGCTTAAAAGTTTTAAAACCATTTGAGCTGTCTCTTCAGTGCCGCGCGTCTTGACGCCGGCCCCAGCTTCGGCAAATCGCTCTGCATTAGTTTCTTCGGGTCCGGGAATAGCGTCAAAAAGTACGAGCGGCAGCGCACATGCAGCAGCTTCGGCCAATGTGACGCCGCCAGGTTTAGTCACTAAAATCTGCGCCGTCTGCATCAATGCCGCAACATCATCGGTCCAGCTCAAAACGTGCAATTGCGTTGTCGCTGTGTTTTTTAGTTTTTTTAGCGCTCGCAGCGCGCGCGCGTCGCGTCCCGGCAGGGCGACAATCTGGAGATGTTCACCGTTTTTAAGAAGATTTGCGGCAACTGCGTCCATCCGCGTCGGCCCCATTCCCCCGCCCATCAACAACACCAGCGGTTTTTCATTCAACCCAAATTTTTGCCGAGTTTGATGCTCGTCGTGTTCAAGATTAAAACCTGCGCCAAGCGGGATCCCGCAGATTTTGATTTTGGCTGGATTTGCGCCCCATTCCGACAACTGTTCAGCGACGCGTTCCGACGGAACCGCAAAAGCCGTGATTTCAGGTTTGACCCAAATCGGTTCGGCCTCAAAATCGGTGATGACGCTGATGATTTCAGCCTCGGTCAAATTTTTGCGGCGGGCAATCACAGCCAGTTCGCCTGCGGCGACTTCACAGGCCACAATCAAATCCGGTTGAAACGCTTGAATTTCCTGCAAAACGGCGGCAAAGCCCCAACTTAAAGCCCAAACCGGCGCAGTCTGTTCGTCACGGCGAGAAATGCGGGCGGAAAAAAATTTGTTCCATAATGCTGGCGCAAAGCGAATCATCGCCCAATACGTCCAAACATAAAAAATTTGAAACGGCAGGCGACAATTTTCCAGAGCATCAACGAGCCGCACCTCGGCTTCGGGCAGTTGAAGCGCGAATTTTTTCGCCAACGCTTCGGCTGCTGCCACATGTCCGGAGCCAAACGAGAGAGTTAAAATTAAAATGCGGCGGGCATCGCTCATTTAATTTTCCCTCCAATTCATTTGCCAGAAACCGGCTGACAAAGTGATTACCGCCATTGCGGACAAAATTAACACTTCTATTCCAATGCCGTCGTTGCCTGACAAAATTTTGTTGACGGCGCTCGCAATGTAAGTGGTTGGCAAAAGCCGCGAAACAGAGCGCAAGGCAAACGGCAAAGTTTCTGCCGGATAATAGACCGGAGCGAAAAGAATCATCCCGGCGCCAAGCGCGTCAGTCATTAAAGAACCCGCGCTAAAGCTGCGAACACGGGCGGCGATGATGACGCTGATTCCGCAGAGCGAAAGAAGCGAAAGCAAAATTATCAATGCGAGCAAAAGGTAGCCGACAGCTCCGCCGAAACTCGGCTGGACTCCCAGAATCCGCGCGATGATCAACAGTACAGTGGTTCCGATAGCGCTTTGCGCTGCCGCGAAAATCAAAATCCCAAAGACGTAAGAAGACGCGGCAACCGGCAGTGTCGCAAACAGTTTCAGGCGATTGGTAAAGCGATTTTCGAGCAATAGATAACCCGTCCAGCCGATGGCCGTCGCGCTTAGAGAAAAAGCAATCGAAGCCGCCAGAAACCGCAATTTGTCAGTGTTGTCAGCAGCCTCTCGATGATTGGCCGCGATTCCGCTGGCAAACAGATACATTCCGATGGGAAAAACGATTGCGGCCATTAAAAAAGGTCCGGCTTCGGCGCGCAGTCTGGCCAGATGAATCTCAAACACGCAAAAAATGTCGGACAATCGTTTTTTCATTTTTTTAGCGCGTTGCCGCCGTCGCCATTGCCATTTAAGTGTTCGCCGACGAGGGAAAAATAAACGTCTTCGAGCGAAGCGGCCGAAATTTGATATTCGCTGACGTTTTGCTCGGCAACGTAGTCCTGAGCCTCAGAAAACGAATCGAAGTATTCAACGCTCGGAGCATTCAAATGTGTAAAGTTTGCATCGCCCGCCAGGAAACTGATTTTATATCGCTGCGGAAAACGAGCGCGTAACTCCGACAAACTTCCGTCGGCAATGATTTTGCCGGCGTTAATAAAGGAGATTCGCTGACTCAGATGTTCGGCTTCTTCTAAATAGTGCGTGGAAAAAATAACCGTGGTTCCGGTTTTAATAACTTTTTGCAGCAGTTTCCAAACCGAGCGGCGCGAAGCCGGATCAAGCCCGGTGGTTGGCTCGTCCAAAATCAACAGCGGCGGACGCCCGAGCAGTGCCAGCCCGATTAAAATTCGGCGGCGCTGGCCGCCGGAAAGCGCTCCGACGGGTTTGTTTGCTTGTTCAGTAAGTTCGAGCGCGTCGAGTAATTCTCCTGTTTGCATTCGCGCTTCGACCTTTTTCAAGCCCTTGAGCTTGCCAAATAATTCGAGATGCTGGCGGACGCTCAAGGTTTCAAAAACTCCGGCTTCCTGCGGCGTAATTCCCATCAATTGCTTGGCGGCGACCGGGTTCGCAATCGCATCAATGCCAAAAATCTCGATTGTGCCGCCGGTGGGTTTAAGCTCGGTCGTAATTTGCCGCAGAAAAGTTGTTTTCCCCGCCCCGTTTGGCCCCAAGATGGCAATAGCTTCGCCGCTTGAAGCGGTAAAATTAATGTCGCGATTCGCTTGCGTCCCATTCTGATAATGCTTGACGAGATTTGAAACGCGCACGGCGATTGTATTGCTTGTTTTCGACTGGGACATCTTTTACGCGATTTGCAAAAATTCCAGAGCGCTCCAAACTGCCGTCCAGGGATTGTTGCGATACGCTGAAACTTCGTAAGGGCAGCCGATTTTGCACCCTTTGCAAAAATCCCACATTTTGGGTGATTCCTTGATTAATTCTTTCACAACGGGCGAATCATAGATTTCTTTGAGCGGCATTTCCGGCGCTCCCCTATGTTTTGAAACAAACGCGCAGGGAAACTGAATCGAACCGTCTGGACGCATATTGATCAGGTGCGAAGCCGAACGGCAAGGGAATTTTTCGGTAAAACCGCCGTCGCGATAAAACTTGTAATAATCCGTGTAAAAGCGAACGCACTTAAAATCTTTTTTGAGCTGCAAAACATAGGCGGCTATCTTGTCTAGCGCAGCCCGTTCCATTTCGACGTTTTCAGTTTCAAAAGTCGTTCTGACCACATTGTGAACGGCTTCGGTATGCAGCAAAAATCCACGTTCTTCGCAATACCGAGCGAGGGCTGGCAAATCTTCCAGATTGCTTTCATCAACAGCAGCGTTGATTTGCACAATGTTACGCTTGAGCTTGTTGCCTTTGATGTAATCGAGGGCGGCGAGAATTGTCGGAAGCCCGTCAATCCCGCGCCTTTCTTTAAATTTTTCGCGGTCGAGAGTATCAATGGAAACTTCGAGCTGGTCGAGTTTGACACAAGCTTCGGCATATTTTTTGAGAGCCAAACCATTGGTCGGCATCGAAGTAAAAAAACCTTTTTTATCAGCGTATTCAATGTAATCGGGCACGTTGGGATTCATTAAGGGTTCACCGCCCGACATGCTCCACGCAAAAACGCCTAAATCCGCAGCTTCATCCATTCTCGAGAAGACGCGCTCGCGCAGCGCTCGGTCCTCCGGCTGTTGGTTCTGCCAGATAGCGCAGTAACCGCATTTCATATTGCAGTGCAGAGTGGTTTCAAACATCACCATAAAAGGTCGGTTAAAACCATGCCGCAATTGACGAACTGCGTTTTTGAACATCAAACGCTTTTGCATATTTTTTCGAAAAACAAATCCTCTTTCGCTTTAAATTATTCCGCTGCGGAAAACTGCTGAAAAAAAATCAATTTGCTCTTAAGCGTGGCGTTTTTGTCAATATCTCGTTTTCGCCACATGGGTTGTGTCAAATTCTAATTTGACCTTGAAGAACATCAGAGTTGTTCGAGGTGTCAACCGATTAACTGATTTTGCCGTGGTTAATCTTTGCAGCTAACCAGTCAGCTATGTTCGTTAGATTTGAAAAACTGCTAAGGCATCATACTTCACAGTCAAAAAAAATGTTTGAAAACTTTATATTTATTTTGGTTAACAGACAAAGCAAAAGCCGTTCCCTTGAAAAAAACCCGGTTTTTTTATGATTCTCGGACCAGGCCGAGAAACAACATCGTCACAATGGCCGCCCCATAATAAAAAAACGGTGACAATTTGCCGCCGTTTTTTGCTTCTTTTCCCCGAAGTTTGCAATTTTAGCCACCCGACAAAGAAACATAAAAAAAGCGCGTCGGGAAAAATAAATTCATTTATCCCGGCGCGCGACCTTTGCCTAACTGTGTCAAACCAGATTCTACAGTGGCAATTTATTAATTAAACAACTCTTATGTACGACGGACTAAAGCGTGGTACAAAACCAAAACTACTACTGCTCCAATGACAGCAACCAGAAGACTCCAGATATTTAAACCTGTCACTCCTGCTTGACCAACTAAATTAAAAAGAAAACCGCCGACATAAGCACCAACTACGCCAAGCACCAGATCAAGGATAAGACCTTCACCAGTTTTGTTAACGATTTTGCTGGCAATAAAACCGGCCACTATTCCTAAAACGAGCCATAATATTAAATTCATTTCCAATTCTCCTTAAATTTGTTAGAAAGCTGGATGACCCGGCTATATATCAGTCGGAACAGTATGCTTTCAGTACCACTTGTTTGTACTTATCCGTGCTATTGGCAAGACATGTGCCATGCCAAGTAAAGTCCGCAAATAAAGGGTTTTGGCAATTATCCGTTTTGTAACATAAAAGAATTGAAGTTGTTTTAGTATTTGATTGTACTTATTTTTTTAAATTATTAACCCGGACGATTTCCAACCGGAAAACTGACGACAAAAGTTGTTCCTGCGCTGGTGGAGCTTTGAAGGCTGAGCGAGCCATGGTGGGCTTCGACAATCCAGCGAGCAATGGCAAGACCCAGTCCGGCACCACTGCCGCCAACTGTTTCTGAACGCGTTCGAGCATTATCTTCGCGAAAAAACCGTTCAAAGATGCGCACTTGATTTTCTGCGGAAATTCCCCGTCCCGTATCGCTCAGCGTAATGATAAAATGACTGTTTTTGCTCTCCGCCGAAACTTCAATGCGTCCGCCGGGATTGTTATATTTGACGGCATTATCCAGCAGATTAAGAAGCATTCGGCGCAGCAATCCATCGTCGCCCGCAAATGGCATCGCGAGCTCAGTTCTGTTATTAACCGTAATATGTTTTTCGTCAGCCAGAACCCGCACCGAACGAATACATTCCGCTATCAATTCATCGAGGCGCAACTGTTTTTTATCAAGCGGCGCCTGCCCGGCGTCAATCCGCGCCAGCGTCATCAAATCTTCGACAATGCGGGACATTCGACGGGATTCGTCGTGAACGATTTCGAGCGATTCCTGATAATCGGCAACCGACCTGTTTTTTTTCGACAAAGCAATTTCTGACTCGCCCCGGACAATCGCAATCGGCGTTCGCAATTCATGCGAAGCGTCGGCCATAAATCGCCGCTGTTGGGCAAAAGCGTCATCCAAGCGCGCAAGCAGCGCATTAAAATTTTGTGCTAATGAACCGAGTTCATCGCGTTTGTTACCGATTGGTAATCTCTCATGCAAATTTTGAGCAGTGATAAAAGCGGCTTGACGGCTCATCGCGGCAACTGGCGCGAGGGCTTTTCTGGCTAAAAAATATCCGCCGATGCCGGCTCCAAACAGAGACAGCGGAATTGCCAACACAAGAATAACTTGAATTTCACTACGCAATTCATTTTCTTCGTCAAGCGGATGCGCAACTATGAGAATCAGAGAATTTTCTCGAAATGAGAGAATCTGCGCCGCCACCCGCCACTGTCTGCCGTCCAGGCTGAGAGTGGAAAAACTCTGTTTGAAAAAAGAATCCGGCGGATTTCGAAATTTTTCGATGAGTGTCGGTAAAGCCTCCGGTAAGATTTCGCCCGCAAATCTCGAGTTGTCTCGTCCGGTCGAATCGGCGGACTGCGTTATCAGGTTTTGAGCAGCATCAAAAACAAAAAGTCGGTAATTGCGAAATCTTAAATCAGAAACGGTTTCCTCTATCATTCGGCGTTCCAATTTGTCGCCGGATTTTATTTCCGGAGGTTTTTCATCATGCTCATCGTCATCGTCGTTGTATTTTAAGGCGTCGGCAATTTCCGAGTTAAAAGTATTTTCAAAGGCCGAAGCAATTTCGGTTAAAGTTCGGTCGGTACGCTCATCAATTGTTCGATTTAAAAAAAGATAGGTAAAGACTGCAAAGAAAATCAGCACAAAAGCGAGAACGCCCGTGTACCAAGCTGTTAACCTGGTCCTGACCGAATTAAACATTGTCGCTCTGTTCCCTTTTTGCTGCGGTCAAATCCTGCAGGAGATAACCAGCTCCTCGTCTGGTGTGGAAAAGCGGCACATCTCCGTCGCGATCAATTTTGCGGCGCAACCGATTGACATACACTTCAATCGAATTTGAAAACGGATCAAATGTTTCATCCCAAACGTGTTCGGCGATTTCCGCCCTTCCGACCACGCGGTTGACGTTTTTTCCCAGATATTCGAGCAGAGAATATTCTTTGGTAGTGAGCAGTATCTCTTGATCGCTGCGCCAAACGCGCTGCGCCGCCGTATCTATTTCCAAATCGGCCAGCTCAATCTTGGCTGAGCGCAGTTCACTGCCGCGCCGCAACAGCGCCCGCAGACGCGCCAGCAGTTCTCCGAATTCAAATGGTTTGGTTAAGTAGTCATCAGCGCCCAAATCCAAACCCTTAATTTTATCTTCCGTCGCGTCGCGCGCGGTCAACATCAAAATCGGGGTTTTTATATTGTCCGCGCGGAGGCTTTTGCAGACCTCGAAACCGTCCGGAGCCGGAATCATCAGATCCAAAATAATTACATCGTAATCGTTTAGCGAAATTTGATAAAGCGCGTCCCTGCCGGTTGCCGCGATGTCAACCGCATATGACTGCTCCCGCAATCCTTTGGCAATAAATCGAACAATGCGGGCTTCATCTTCGACCAATAAAATTCGCATTTCGTAAATTAATCAAGATGCGCTCCCAGAGCGTTTCGAAATGGTCAAAATGCTCAAGAGAGCGCATCGGCAAAGAAAACAGGTCAAACCGAAATTATTAGTTGCGGTTCAAGATTAAAAGCGTAAATGTGCCGGGCTTCACGGCCGGACGCGGGCGCGGATTTTCCGTAGTTGCCGCCGGAGCTTCCCCAAAATCAGCCGTCACCAGATAAACCTGATGCGTTTTGGAATCAAAAGTCATCGTTCTGGCTCCTCTCTGCGTCGGCGCAGTTTCGACCACCGCAAATTTTTCGGGTGAATCTTCCCGCACCACAGTCAGGGTTCCTTCGCCGTTAGAGCTGAAAATCAGGTTGCGGTCGGCGTCAAAACCGGCGGCGTCAACTCCGCTGCCAATGGGAACGGTGGCCACAACTTTGCCGGTGTCCGCATTGACAATGACCATTGTTTTGTTGGAGCAAACCGAGAACAGGCGGCGATGTTTGGCATCGAAAGCCAGCCCCGACGGTTCTTCGCCCGGCGCGAGCGGCCAGGTTGAGAGAACTTTGAGTTTGTTTGAATCAATATCGGTAATTTCGCTTTTGTCTTCGATATTAACGAAAATGTGCCCTTTACCGTCTGACACGGCAAACTCCGGTTTGCCGTCAAGCGCAACCGTTCCGGCGACAGTTTCGGCGGCGGCATCAATGGCGGTCGCGTCGCTGCTGCGGCCATTGAAGGTGAAAACACGCTTTGAGGCCGAATCGTAAATAATTGCGTCAGGATTTTTCCCGACCGGAATTTTTTTGATGGTTTTGAGCGTTTTGAGATCAAAAACCGTTACCGAATTGTCGCGTCCGTTGCTGGTAAATCCTTTGTTTAATTCAGAAACGATGGCGATGCCGTGGACGCCGGCGGTATCCGGCAGATCACCGACCACCTGCCCAGAATCAGCGTCAACCACCATCACATGAGTGCCGCGCGAAATATAAAGCCTCCGCGCCGCCGAATCAACTGTTAAATAATCCCAACCGCCTTCACCGCCGAGCGTGACTTTTTTAACAACCTTAAAGTCCGACTGCGATTTGCCTTTTTGCGCGTTGACTGCGACAACGTAGCCAAAACCGAGCGCGCAAAGAAAAAGAAGCGAGCCAAAAAATTTCATATAGACCTCAACAAACATTAATTTTGAAACTGAATTTCGAGAAAAATTAAAATACGATTTCAATTCTCTGATATTAAACCTTTTCGACCTTTTTGCCGGTCATGTCAAATTTTTCGTATTAATCCTGTATTTATTTTTGCTATCGTAAAATAAATTGGCAAAGCTTTCTATTGCAAACCTAAGCTGACGCGAAATGCGCCCTCATTGTTTGTCCTAGTTGACTGTCCAAACAACCGATAATGCATCAGAAAAACCAAAAACCTGAGATCGAGAATTCGGCGAGTTTATCTTTTCAGTTTAGGCGTCTCTGGAAATTTATTGGCTTGCGCTTGCTGCTCGGATTACTCGGAGCCGTTGTTGGATTGTTTTTCTTTGGCTGGCTGACCGAAGAAGTTCTGGAGGGCGAAACAATCAAATTCGATGACTCGGTGCGGCTTTTTGTTCACAGCCTGGCATCTCCGGCAGCAACCGAATTGATGCGGTTTGCGACGTTTCTCGGCTCAACTATTTTTTTAAGCGCGCTTGGTTTATGCATCGCTGTTATTCTTTATTTTGGCGGCTGGCGGCGCGCCGCAATCTTGTTTATGACAACAATGGCCGGCGCGATTGCTCTGAATTTTGCGCTTAAAGCGGCCGTTCATCGAATTCGCCCCGCGCCGTATTTCGATACGCCGCTGCCGTCTTCGTTTAGCTTTCCGAGCGGCCACGCGCTTTTCTCGGTTTGTTTTTACGGAGTTTTAGCTTGGCTCATCACGGCGCGAATCAAAAACCGGGCGGCGCAAACGGGCATTTGGGCGTTGGCAATTTTGCTGATTTTTTTTATCGGTTTATCGCGCGTTTATCTCGGCGTGCATTACCCGAGCGATGTCATTGCTGGTTACACGGCAGCAGCCATCTGGGTTTTTGCGGTCGCCTTCAGCGACTCGATGCTCAGAAAGCAGTTTCCTAAGCCTAAAAGTGAAAGTGTTAAATAACCCACTTTCAAAAAAATCGGCTGTTAATCGTACGTTTATCTTAAGATTTGTATGGTGATTAAAGACTGAAGTTTTCGGTCAAATACTACAGACAGAAGAAGGAATTTAAATGAACAGGAAAATCATTTTAACAATCGCCGCCGCTGCAGTTGCGGCTTTTGGAAGTGCAAACTCATTTGCTTCGGAGGCAAAGAGCGCATCAATTAACTCGCAAACCAGAACGCAGAAAAAAGCCAAAATCGGAATGAAAAAAGCGCGTGCAATCGCTCTCGCCAAAGCCTCCGGTAAAATTGAAGGCGCTGAACTGGAAAATGAGAAGGGCAAAACAATCTATTCATTCGACATTCGCAACAGCAAAGGAACAATCACCGAAGTTCAAGTTGAAGCTTATACAGGTGAAATAGTCAGTGTTGAAGAAGAAAATGCCAAAGCTGAAGCCGCCGAGAAAAAGCAGGAACGACAGGAAAAGCATAAACACTAAGATTAATGTTTGCGAAAAAAGGAAACCTGGCGTTCTTGCTAATGCTGTTAATTTTGGCAGTAGGGGCGAAAGGCCAGAATAATTTACAAACTGAAGCGACTCAGGAAAATAGCAGCTTGCCCGTTACTCTCCCCAACCCAATCGAGAGAACCGGACAAGCAGCGGACGCGGCGACTCCGCTAACGCGCGATGAAGCCGTCCGGCTTGCTCTCAAACAGGCTTCGGCCTTTCAGCAGTCACAAATCAACGAGCAGATTGTCGCTCAGGATATCAGACAAGCCAAAGCCGCACTTTATCCGCGACTAGCCGTTAATCCCACCGTGATTTACAACACTCCGTCGCTCGGCAACGTTAATCCTTCAACTAATACTCCGCGTCCGCCTTCGTTTTTGGGTGCCAATGCCATTTCCGAATATCAGGGTTTGGTCACTCTGTCCGGCGAATTAGATCTTTCCGGCAGATTGCGGGCGGCGCTTCGGCGCAATCAGGCACTACTCGAAGCCGCGCGTTTGGGAACCGAGGTCGAGCGCCGAAATTTGGTTTTCGCGGTTAATGACGCTTACTTTAATCTTGAAATCGCCACCGCCCGACGCCGCGCGTCTGACGAAAATTTAAAAGCCGCTGAAAACTTTGAACACAACGTCAAACTGAATTTGGATGCGGGCGAAGTCGCTCCGGTTGAACTAACTCGGGCGCGGCTGCAAACCAACACGCGCCGCGACGAGCTGGTTCAAAATCAGTCTAACGAATCGTCTGCCGCTGATTTACTTCGCGTTCTGGTCGGCTATCAATTCAGTAAACCAATCGCGACGACCGATTTATTAACCGAAGTACCGCAAGCGGGCGAAATCGAGTCGTACGCTCAAACAGCAGCGGCGAACCGCCCCGAAATCGCGCAGTTTGAAGCTGAAAGGCGCGCCGCCGAACTGGAAATCAGAGCCGAACGCTTAACTCGGCGTCCAAACATTGTGTACTCACTCGAAAACGGTTTTATTTCCGATTCGCTCGCGCCAAACAGCATCAAAAATTCCCTCGGCGTGCGGGCCACGGTGGGAGTTTCATTTCCGATTTTTGACCACGGCGCGAGCCGTTCGCGTGAAGCCCAGGCTCGACTTCGCATTCAAACGACGCAAAATCAGCGCACACTAGCCGAACGACAATATGCCGGAGCGTTTTTTACCGCCCGCGATGTCGCTTTGTCGGCAATCACACGCATCAAATTAGCCGCCAGCGGTATTGACGACGCGCGCAGTAATTTGTCCGCTTCGTTAGCCCGTTATCAAGCGGGTGAAGCATTAATTACCGAAGTCACCGATGCGCAAAATATCTTAATTGTGCAGCAAACCGCTTTGTATCAATCAATTTTTGATTATCAGACCGCGCGAGCCCGTCTCTTGCAGGCTATTGGAAAATGAAGGAACAACCGGATTTGAGAAAAAATGACGTGGAAACATTAAGCCACGATGAAGTCGAGACAGACGAAGTTGAATCTGCGGACTATGACGATTCGCCGGATGCAGAACTTCCGACCGCGTCACAAACAGCGCGGCGCAATGTCAAGATCGGCATCGTCACGGTAGTAGTTTTAGCCGTGATTGTCTATTTCTTTTTCCTGCGCGGCAACGCCAAACCCGTCGCTGACGAAGCGGCCAAAACGGACGAGCCGGACGTGACCGTGAGCGTTAAAACCATCAAAGCCGCACGCGAAAGTCTGGCGCAGGAGTTTTCAGCGGTCGGGACGATTTCGCCCGTTCGTCAATCAACCGTCAGCGCCGCCGTCGGAGCGCAAATCAAGCAAATGCCCCTGCTTAAAAACAATTTTGTTCATCAGGGCGACGTGATTGCGGTTTTAAATTCGCAGGATTTGCTCGCTCAGCGCGCCGAAGCGCAAGCCGCTTTGCAGGAAGCCGAACTCAACCGGCAGACAGTCGTCCGAGTTACCGCGCCGCTCGCTCAAGCGCAGGCCGAAAAAGATTTATCTGACGCCAAAGCCGCCGTTGACAATGCCAGAACTCTGGCCACGCGGCGACAGGATTTGTATGCCAAAGGCGGCATCGCGCTCAAAGATGTCGAAGCCGCGCAGCTCACATTAACAAACGCGGAAAACAACCTCCGGCTCGTCCAAAAAAATTCCGGCATTCGCGTTAATGCCGCCAATCCAAACGACGTTTCGATTGCCCAAAGCAAAATCACGCAGGCCGCTGACCGGATTAAAACAATTGACGCGCAAGTTGCTTTAACAACCGTTCGCGCTCCGCTCTCAGGCGTTGTCACCGACCAGTTTCAGTTTGCCGGAGAATACGCGGCGCAGGGGGCAAAACTTGTTAACATCGCCGATATTGGCGAAGTAATTATCAAAGCGAACTTCGCCGATACGGTGGCGGGTAATTTAAAGGTCGGCGACGCCGTAAAAATTCTGCCGAATGATTTGGCGGGCGAGGAAATGAACGGCAAAGTGACCAACATCGCGCGTTCAAGCGATCCGCAAAACCGCACCGTTGAAGTCTGGGTAAATCTGGGCAACGGGACGGGACGATTGCGGGCGGGCAGCGCGGCAAATATTGTCATATCTTCAAACGAAGCTGAAGACACAGTGGTCGTTCCGGCTTCGGCCGTGACGCTTGAGGCTTCGAATGCTGACGAAGGAACGGTGATGATTGTCGGCGCTGACGGTTTGGCGCACGAAACAAAGGTCAAAGTCGGTATCCGCAACGGCGATAAAATTCAAATCACGACGGGTTTAGATGGTAATGAGGATGTCATTGTCGAAGGTAATTACTCTCTGGCGGACGGAACAAAGGTCGAAGCAACCGCAGCAGGTGACGATGATAAGGGCGATGAGGAAAAGAAAGACGAAAAATAAACTGCAGATGAACATCAATGAACACAGATAAATTTTAATCAAGCAAAGGCGTAATTTATTTTTTAATCTGTGTTCATTGGTGTTCATCTGTGGTTAGATTCTGATGAATTTAGCCAAACTGATTTCCAACCAGTCTCGCGCCGTCATGGTTTTGGTCGTTTTGTTATGCGTCGCCGGTTTGTATGCGGCCTGGCAGCTGCCGACCGCTATTTTCCCGAATACAAATTTTCCGCGCATTCTGATTACTGTTGATAACGGTGTCGCGCCAGCCGATCAAACGCTGGTTTCCGTAACGCGCCCGATTGAAGAAGCGATGAACGGCGTTCCCGGTATTCAGCGCATTAAATCCACCACGGCGCGCGGCTCGGTTGAAGTTAATCTTTTTTTCGGTTGGAACGCAGATATCAACCAGACTCTGCAGCTTGTCCAAGCCAGAGTGTCGCAGCTAAAACTACCGGCAACCGCTACGATTACGCGGGTTGATCGTCTGACATTCGCTGTTTTTCCGGTCACGGGTTACAGCCTCACATCAGACACGCGCTCTGCTTCGGAAATGCGCGAAATCGCTTCTTATACAATTCGACCGCGACTGGCTCGTCTGCCCGGAGTGGCCGAAATCAATGTTCAGGGAGGCGATGTTCGTGAATACCACGTCACTGTGAACGCGGAGAGACTAGCGGCGCGCGGCCTCTCGCTGCAAGATGTGGCCGACGCGGTGCGAAACTCGAACGTGATCGCGTCACCCGGATTGATTGAGGAAAATCACAATCTCGAACTCGCTCTCGTCAGCGGTCAAGCAGTTTCGCCAAACGAGCTTAACTCAATAGTTGTCGGTAAAATAAATAATGCGCCGGTTCGACTGAGCGATATCGCAGTTGTTTCGGAAGGCAGAGAACCGAATTACACAATCGTCACGGCGGACGGCAAACAAGCTGTTTTAGTCAACGTTACTCGGCAGGCTGCGGCCAATACCGTGACGGTCGTTGATGAAGTCAAGACGGAGCTCGCCGCCATTCAAAAAACGCTGCCGAAAGACATTAAAGTCGTTCCCTTTTACGACCAGTCACTGCTCGTTCGAGACTCGATTAATTCGGTTCGCGACGCTATTTTAATCGGGTTATTATTGTCAATCGTCATTCTCTACGCATTTTTAAGAAACATCGGGACAACAATAGTCGCGATTCTGGTGATTCCGGTAACGATTCTGGCCACGTTTCTGGCGATGTGGCTGGTTGGTTTGTCATTTGATTTAATGACGCTGGGCGGCGTGGCGGCGGCAATCGGACTCGTCATTGATGATGCGATTGTGGTTGTCGAAAACATCTATACACATTTGGCCCGCGGACAAAACCGGCGCGAAGCCGTTCAAGCGGCAGTTTCCGAGATTACGACTCCGATTATCGGTTCGACCGTGACGCCGGTCGTCGTGTTTCTTCCGCTGACGATTTTAACGGGCGTGACCGGCACTTTTTTTCGCTCTCTGGCGCTGACGATGGCAGTTGCGCTGCTGACTTCCCTGGTGCTGGCACTGACGTTTACACCGGTTTTGGCCGAAAGATTCGTCAAAGTGAGACCTGGCAAAAAAACCAAAGGCGAAGACGAATCATCAAACGCCGAACACGAAGAAGAACACGGACGCATTTTGGGAGCGATTATCGGCGTTTATGAAAAGCTGCTCGATTTTGCACTTAACACTAGACTGGCGGTTTTAGCCGTCGCCGTAATTGTTTTGGCGCTTGCCTACGGTTTGTATCAAAACACCGGATCGGAGTTTTTGCCCGCGTTTGACGAAGGCGCTTTCGTGCTCGATTACAAAGCTCCGGCGGGCGCGTCGCTCGAAGAAACCGACCGCCTGCTGCGCGACGTTGAAGACAAATTGAAAGCAACGCCCGAAGTCGAAAGCTTTTCCAGACGAACCGGTTTGCAGCTCGGTTTGGCCGGCGTGACCGAACCAAACACGGGGGATTTTGCCGTCAAGATGAAAAGCGACCGAACGCGTTCGACCGATAAGGTGATTGACGATTTGCGAGGTCAGATTCAGGAGAGCGAACCAACTCTCGAAGTCGAGTTTATCGGTATTCTTTCGGATTTGATTGGCGATCTTTCAAGCTCGCCCGAACCGGTCGAAATTAAAGTATTTAGCGAAGATAAAACGGCATTGCACGACACTGCCGATAAAATCGAAGAATCAATCAAAAAAGTTCCGGGCGTAGTGGATACATTTAACGGCGTGGTCGTCAGCGGCGCGGCCGTCACCTTTAAAATTGATCCCGAACAGGCCGCGAGATTCGGAGTGACGGCGACCGATGTGGCAAACACCGTCACAACCGCGATGACGGGCGACGCAGCTTCTTCGATTTTGCAGCAGGGCAAACTGATCACCGTCCGCGTTGTTCTGCCTAAAAACGACGTCAATTCGCTTGACGCGCTCAAAGGTTTGCTGATTCGTTCAACTTCCGGCGCGCAATTCCGGCTCGACCAGGTTGCCACCATCGGTTACGACAAAGGACAGACCGAAATCAAGCGTGATGGCTTGCGGCAGTCGGTCGCGGTCACAGCCCGCATCACCGGCAGCGATTTAGGAACAACCATCAAGGCAATTCAGGCGCAGCTGGCCAAAGACGTCAAACTTCCGGCCGGCATGACGATTGAATACGGAGGACTTTACGCCGAACAACAGTCGAGTTTTCGCGAGCTGTCAATAGCTTTAGGTTTGGCGATTGTGCTGGTTTTCCTGGTTTTGCTGATTGAATTCCGCTCGTTTGCGCACCCGGTAGCAATCGTTATGGGCGCGGTGCTGGCTCTCGGCGGAGTTCTGCTCGCGCTTTATCTGACCGGGATGACGCTCAACGTGGTTTCGTTAATGGGAATGATTATGGTCGTCGGAATCGTCGCCAAAAACGGAATTTTGATGCTCGATGCGGTCGAGGAACACATTGCGGCCGGCGATAATCTGCGCGAAGCGCTGCTGCGGTCGGGAAGAAGGCGTTTTCGCCCGGTTTTGATGACCAGCTTGGCCGCAATTTTGGGAATGCTGCCGCTCGCATTAGCTCTCGGAGCCGGTTCGGAGCTGCTCCAGCCTCTTGCAATCGCCGTTATCGGCGGACTTGTTTTCGCGCTCTTTTTCTCGCTGATCGTGACGCCAACCGTTTATGCAATGTTTCAGGAAAAGCGAATCTTCTAGAAAACCTTTTATTATTTTTAACCACGAACAAACAAGTAAAGACAAGAAATATGAAAAACTAGACGCAAATCTATTTTGTTGTGGTCTTGATTGTTATCTTCTTAAGTTTTTTTCGTGTCCTTTCGTATTTGTTCGTGGTTATTATCGTTTCCTTTGAGTTTAAAGATAGCTTTTATGAATGCCGATAAAATTTTTGCTTGAAGAATACGTGAGAATGAAATAGAATCTGCGGACAGCTTTTTTCGATTCAAATTCCCAAAGGATAAATAAATCTTGATGAAGTTCACTGCCACGATTCTAGCGGTTACGATTTCTTTGCAAACCTTTTGCCTACAACCACAACAAAGTTTGGCCGCCGCGCCAAACGGCTCAAACATGCCAAGTACCGATGTTGTTGACAGCGACGCGTTTTATCGGAAAGCGGTTGAGGTAAAAAGTCCGCCGCGTAATAATTCGGCGCGGGTTGCAGCCCTCCTCAAACAAATGACGGTGGAAGAGAAAGTCGGGCAGATGACGCAGCTGGCAATTGATATGGTCACGACGGGTTCGGATCAAAACATTCAAATTGATCCGGTCAAACTCGATAAAGCCATTAACAAATACGGCGTCGGCTCTATTTTAAACGTCAATGGTCAGGCGCTGACGGTTGATAAATGGCACGAAATTATCGGAAAAATCCAGACGGCTTCGCTCAAAACGCGGCTCAAAATTCCGAATATTTACGGCATTGATTCGATTCACGGAGCCAATTATGTGCAAGGATCAACGCTGTTTCCGCAGGAAATCGGAATGGCGGCGACGTGGAATCCGGCTTTGATGCAGCAGGCGGCGGAAATTACGGCGATGGAAACGCGCGCGGCTGGAATTCCCTGGAGTTTTTCGCCGGTTTTGGATATCGGACGACAACCGCTCTGGCCGCGTTTTTGGGAAACATTCGGTGAAGATCCATATTTGGCAAAGGTGATGGGAGTCGCTTTTGTGCGCGGGCTCGAAGGCGACGACATCAGTTCAAACCGGCATGTGGCGTCCAGCCTGAAACATTATATGGGTTACAGTCTGCCCTTGAGCGGCAGAGACCGAACGCCCGCTCTCATCCCGGAAAATTATTTGCGCGAGTACGTGCTGCCGACGTTTGCAGCGGCGGTCAAATCCGGCGCGCATACGATCATGGTTAATTCGGCTGAGATTAACGGCACGCCGGGTCACATCAACAAACACATTTTGACGGATATTCTGCACGGAGAACTTGGGTTTCAGGGTTTTGTCGTCTCCGACTGGGAAGATATTAAAAAACTCGTGACCGCCTGGAAAGTTGCCGCTGATGAAAAGGAAGCGACCAGAATGGCGGTGATGGCCGGAATTGACATGAGCATGGTTCCGAATGATTACAGCTTTAGCGATAATCTGCTGGCTCTGGTCAAAGAAGGCAAAGTGCCAATGTCGCGGATTGACGAAGCGACAGGGCGCATTCTAAAAGTTAAATACGATTTGGGATTATTCGAAAATCCGATGCCGGATGATTCTCTGAAAGCTTCGTTTGGTTCGAACGATTCGAGGAAAGTCAGTCTCGAAGCCGCTCGCGAAACGATGACCCTGCTCAAAAACGATAACAATATTTTGCCGCTTGCCAAGAACCGCAAAGTTTTAGTCACCGGCCCGACTGCGGATTCGCTTATTTCCCTTAACAACGGCTGGACCTACGTTTGGCAGGGCTCGGAAGAATCGCTCTATCCGAAAGATCGCCCGACAATTCGGCAGGCGATTGAAGACAAAGTTGGCAAGGGGAACATAACTTACGTTCCCGGAACAAAAATTATGCGTCGGCCGGGTAGCCCCGGCAACTCGACTCCGACGGACATCAATCAGGAAGTTGATATTGCGGCGGCTGTTACCGCAGCCAAAGACGTGGATGTAGTGATTCTCTGTCTCGGCGAAGGTTCCTACACGGAAACGCCCGGCAACATCACCGATTTGACTCTGCCCGAACCGCAGCTCAAACTAGCCGAAGCAATTCAAGCCACGGGCAAACCGGTTGTGGCTGTTTTGGTCGAAGGTCGTCCGCGCGTCATCAACCGCATCGTGGATAAAACGGCGGGTATTTTGCTGGCCTACAATCCAAGCAACGAAGGAGGAACAGCGGTGGCCGACGTGCTTTTCGGGGATTACAATCCATCTGGCAGGCTTCCCTTTACTTATCCGCGCAACTCCAATAATTTAATTGCCTACGATCACAAGCTGTTTGAAACGGAAGATACGGCTTTTGGCAACGTCGCTAACAAACCGCAGTTCGAGTTCGGCTCCGGTTTAAGCTACACAACTTTCAGTTACAGCAACCTCAAACTGGATCAAAAAACCATTTCCGCAACCGGCGAAGTAACCGCGTCTGTGACAGTGACGAACACCGGACAACGGGCTGGAATGGAAACGGCGATTCTGTATTTGCGCGACGAGGTGGCCAGTATTTCGCCTCCGGGAAAGCGTGTCAGACGTTTTGCCAAAGTTAGTCTCGCTCCCGGAAAAAGCCAAACGCTCACGTTTAAACTCGGCCGCGATGATTTTTCATTTATCAATGCGGACAACCAGCCGACGGTCGAACCCGGCGATTTTACCGTCATGATCGGCGGTTTGACGGATAAATTTACGCTTCAGTAGTTTTTTGAGAGTTTATGAAACGACTGGTTATTTTAGCTTTACTGTTGCTGTTCGGCAGCGGATTTACTGCCGCTCAAAACACGGCCAAGCTGCGCGCGGGCCGGCTCGGAGCCGGAATGAATTTGTCGTATTTGGATAATTACTGGAAAGGCACTAAACAAAAGCACTACAGCGATTTTGTCAAATCCGATGAGCTCGCCAAGCGGCAAAAAATGCTGGCCGATATTGCCAAGGCCGGTTTTAAAACCGTTCGGATTCCGATTTGTTTCAGCGCCTGGGCAAGTTTGAAAGCGCCCTACGATTGGGAATCAGCGGAAGGAATCGCGGCGGCCGATTCTCTGATCAAATGGGCGCTCGATAACAATCTTAACGTCATCGTTGATTTGCATCACCCGGAATTTGACGGGTCATCGTTCCCGGAAGCGGCCGGCACGGAGCGTTTGACCGCCATCTGGAAACGAGTCGCCGAACGTTATAAAACCACCGATCCGGAAAAAGTTTTCTTTGAATTAAGAAACGAGCCGCACGGAATGCCGCCGAGTGAATGGCGGGCGCAGGCGGAAGAGTTGATCAAAACAATTCGCCAAATCGCCCCGAATCACACTCTTGTGGTCGGTTTTCACGATTGGAATTCGCGGAAAGCGCTGATTGAATCGGAGCCGTTTCGCGATCCAAACATTATTTATACTTTTCATTATTACGACCCTTTTGTTTTCACGCATCAGGGCGCAACCTGGGCGGGCGAGGGTTTGCCCGAACTGAAAGATATTCCCTTCCCCTGGTCAAAAGAACATGAAATTAAAATCCCTGACACGGCCAAAGGAAAATGGGTCGAAAGTCAAATCAAAGATTATCAAAAGGATTCGCGGCCCGAAAAAATGTTTGACGATTTAAAGGCGGCGCAGAAATGGGCGGTTGAAAAAAATGTGCCGATTTTGCTGGGTGAATTTGGTTCGTATAATTTGAGGGCGACGCCGGAGAGTCGCTGCCGCCACGCCGAAACTGTTTACGCGGCGACGGGCAAACTGAAAATTCCCAATGTTTGGTGGGAATGGGACGGCGGTTTCACCATGTTTGAAAAAGGCGCTGACAAAATCATGGGATGTATGCAAACGGCAGTTAATTCCTACAATCAGGAGTTGAAATAGTTTAAATAAACTAAAGCTGGAAATAGTTCAAAAAGTTTACAGGCAACTTTGCTGTTAAAGATCTGATGAGAAATAAAAACAATAATTCTAACAGGCGCGATTTCCTAAAAATCGTTGGCGCAGGCGCGGCCGGTTTAACGATGTCGAGACTCAGCGCGGCGCAAAACAAATATTCCAAACAAAACGAAATGCTGCTCTACATCGGCACTTATACTTCGGGCGCAGCCGGCGCTGCTACCAAATCCGAAGGAATCTACGTTTACAAGTTTGACGCGGCAACGGGCAAACTTGAACCATCCAAAATTGCGAAAAAGGTTGCCGATCCATCGTTTCTCGTGATTGATAGCGGGCGAAAATTTCTTTATGCGGTTAATGAATCAACCGAATTTCAAGGTCAGCCGAGCGGCGCGATTAGTTCGTTTGCCGTTAATCAAAAAGACGGCGATTTGCAGTTTTTGAACCAGCAACCATCTTTGGGCGGCGCGCCGTGTTATGTCTCGCTCAGCAAAAACGGTAAATTCCTGTTAGCGGCCAACTACGTCGGCGGCAACGTGGCGGTTTTTCCGATTGCCAGAGACGGAAAACTCGGCGCGGCGGTTGCGCTGGAACAGCATCGCGGTTCCAGCGTCAACCATGATCGGCAGGAAGCGGCGCACGCGCATTCAATTCTTTTGGACAATAATAATAAATTTGCTTATTCATGCGATTTGGGCGCTGACAAAATTTTTATCTACAATTTTGACGAGCAGACCGGAAAGCTCGCGCCAAATACCGCGCAGCCTTTTTTGCAAACTAAAGCCGGAGCCGGCCCGAGACATCTCACCTTTCACCAAAACGAAAAATTTGTTTTTGTCATCAACGAGCTTGATTCAACCATAACGGCGCTTTCATGCGACAAAAACAGCGGCGCGCTCCAGGAAATACAGACGGTTTCCACTCTGCCCGCCGGTTTTAACGGTGCGAATACCTGCGCCGACATTCACCTGACGCCCAACGGCAATTTTCTCTACGGCTCGAATCGCGGTCACGACAGCATCGTTTCGTTTAAAGTTGACCGACAGACAGGAAAGCTTGAATACATCGAGCACATCGCGACCGGCGGCAAAAAACCGCGTAATTTCGCCATTGATCCGACCGGAAATTTCCTGCTCGCGGCCAATCAGGACTCTGACAATATTTCGGTTTTCAAAATTGACGAGACCAGCGGCCAGCTCAAAATAATTGGTCAAACGAGCGGTGTTCCGGCTCCGGTTTGTTTAAAATTTATTTCAGCGTTTTAGAGAATAAAAGTTTCGTAAAAAGCGGAATCTGTTTTACCATTTCTTTTTAACAATTTGGCTCAAATTGAGAAAGGAGAAAAATGAAAAGAACATTTTTGTTAACTCTCGTTGCGGTGGTCGCTCTGGCGGCGGGGGTTTCCGCGCAGACCATCGAAGACTCGGTTCTCAGAGCAAAGGATAGATCTTCAGATATTAAAAACCGCTCAAACGAATTAGAACGAATGCGGCGCGAAGCCGACACGCCGGACAAACCGATTAGCCACGAAGTCAAATTTCCGGAAATCAAAGATGATTTTGAGCGCATTCAAATTGTTAACGGCGAAGTATTGCAGCCCACAGCAACCCAGTCAAAGCCTGATTTACCGGCAGTTTACCAGGCGGCGAGCGAGATTAAAAAACGCGCCATCCGGCTGCACTCAAATTTGTTCGCGCCCGACACCAAAAAGAAGCCCAAGAAAAAATCCGACAATGCCGGTAGTAGTGTGCAGCCCTTTGATTTAAAAGCCGAAGCAAAAGAGCTCGATACTGCGATTGCGACTTTTGTTAAAAGTTCGATGTTCCAAAACATTCAAGTCGTCAATTCTGAGGATTCGCAGCGAGCCCAGAAAGAGCTTGAAAATATTATCAAATTGAGCGCAGCCATTGAAGGGCAGACGGCTAATCGTGAAAACAAAGATTAACCTGACTCGCCGTAATTTGGATTTACCAATTTAGTTTATGATTTTTTTAGGGGTAGATGTCGGAACCGGCGGTTCACGCGCCGTTTTAATCAATTCTGAAGGCCGGATTCTGGCGTCGGCGATTGCCGAACATGCGCCTTTTGCCTCCCCGCGTTTGGGCTGGGCCGAGCAAGACCCGTCTGATTGGTGGCAGGCTTCGGCGGCGGCAATCCGAGAAGTTTTAGCCGATGCAAAAATCAACCCCGAAGAAATCAGCGGCATCGGTTTTTCCGGTCAAATGCACGGCGCGGTTTTGCTCGACGAAAACGATCAGATTTTGCGCCCCGCGCTGATTTGGTGCGACCAGCGCACCGAACAGCAATGCCGCGATTTAACCGATAAAATCGGCGCTGAAAAAATCATTGAGCTGACGGCAAATCCGGCCGTGACCGGTTTCACTTTGCCCAAGCTGCTCTGGACGCGCGATAACGAACCGGAAATCTGGCGCAAAGCGCGCGCAGTGCTGCTCCCGAAAGATTACGTTCGACTGCGTTTAACCGGAGATAAAGCGACGGATGTGTCAGACGCTTCGGGAACTTTGCTGTTTGATGTCAAGCGGCGCGATTGGTCGGGCGAGATGTTTGACGCGGTTGAGATAGACCGGAAATTATTTCCAAAAGTTTTTGAATCAATCGAAATTACCGGAACGGTTTCCGCCGCCGGAGCGCGAGAAACCGGGTTGCTGGCGGGCACGCCCGTTGTCGCGGGAGCGGGCGATAATGCGGCGGGCGCGATTGGGATGGGAATCGTTCGACCGGGAATGGTCAGCGCCACGATTGGCACGTCAGGAGTGATTTTTGCGGTCACAGACGCTCCCGTGCTGGACGCCAGAGGCAGAATTCACACCCTCTGCCACGCCGTTCCGAATCGCTGGCATCTGACGGGCGTAACGCAGGGCGCGGGATTGTCGCTGCGCTGGTTTCGCGATAATTTTGGGGCGGTTGACAGTTACGAAGATTTAACTGCAAAAGCCGAAGAGATTCCGTCGGGCGCAGACGGAGCGATTTGGCTCCCGTATTTGATGGGCGAGCGAACGCCGCATCTGGACTCCGGCGCGCGCGCCGCTTTTGTCGGTTTGACGGCGAGCCATACCAAAGCGCATCTGGTACGCGCTGTTTTGGAAGGAATCGCGTTTAGCCTGCGTGATTCGATTGAGATATTTCGGGAACTACAAATTCCGCTCGCATCTATCAGGCTCGGCGGCGGCGGCGCGCGTTCGGCTTTGTGGCAGCAGATTCAAGCCGATGTTTACGGCCAAACGGTTGAAACAATCGAAGCCGAAGAAGGCGCGGCTTTTGGCGCGGCAATTTTAGCCGGCGTCGGCACGGGCGCCTGGGAAACAGTTGACGAAGCGTGTCGGCAAACGATTAGAACCGCCCGTCGGATTGAACCGGAGGCCAAATCTGTTGCCATTTTAAATCGCAATTACGCGGCCTATCAGCTGCTTTACGCGGCGCTCCGTCCGGCAATGAAAATTATTACAGAAAGCTGATTTTATTTTGGAGACTTAAAGTTATGACAGACGATAATTATTCACCCAAACCCGCAGACAAATTTAGTTTCGGATTATGGACGGTCGGCAATCGCGGCGCAGACCCGTTCGGCGATAAAGTGCGCGACAAACTTTCGCCCGTAGAAATTGTTGAAATGCTGGCGGAAATCGGCGCTTGGGGCGTGACGCTCCATGATAATGATTTGGTTCCGATTGACGCCACCGCACAGGAGCGCGACCGGATTGTCAGAGAATTTCAAACGGCGTGCGAAAAAAACAAGATTGTCGTCCCGATGGCGACCGTCAATCTGTTTTACGATCCGGTTTTTCGCGACGGCGCGTTTACCGCCAATGATTCCAGAGTTCGCGCCCTGGCTGTCCAGAAAACGATGCGGGCGATGGATTTGGGGGCGGAATTGGGAGCCGAAACTTTTGTTTTGTGGGGCGGACGCGAAGGCACGGAAACCGACGGCTGCCGCCGTCCCGACGAAGCGATTAAACGTTCTCGCGAAGCGCTCAATTATTTGTGCGAATACTCGCTTGATAAAAAATACAATTTCCGCTTTGCGCTCGAAGCCAAACCGAACGAGCCGCGAGCCGATATTTACTTTCCGACGACGGGCGCGTATCTCGGATTTATCGAAACGCTCGACCACAAAGAAATGGTCGGCGTCAACCCGGAAGTCGCGCACGAACACATGGCTGGTTTGAATTTCACGCACGCCGTCGCGCAGGCCTGGGAAGCTGGGAAACTCTTTCATATTGATCTCAATGACCAACTGCCGGGACGCTACGATCAGGATTTGCGTTTTGGTTCGGGCAATCCGAAATCAGCTTTCTGGCTCGTCAAATTCCTCGAAGAAGTCGGTTACGCGGGGCCGCGCCATTTCGACGCCCACGCCTACCGCACCGAAGACAATGAAGGCGTCAAGGAATTTGCGCGCGGCAATATGCGCACTTATTTGATCTTAAAAGAGAAAGCCAAACAGTGGAGCGAAAACGCCGAAATCAAAGCGATTCTGGCCGAAGTTGCCGAAAATAACCGGGAGAATCTGGTTGGAAAATACAGCAGCGAGAACGCGGCAAAACTATCGGAATCAACTTTTGACCGCGCCGCCCTCGCCGCTAAAGGTTTGCAGTACGAAAAACTCGATCAATTAACGATGGATGTTTTGTTTGGCGTCGAATAATTGTTATATGTTTCTTGATTAAAATCAGTTTGCAATTCTATTTACCCAAAAAGGAAGGTTTTTGAGATTGTCGCTACTTTAGCAAAACTGAAAATGGATGAGTATAATTTTTGGACAGGCTTGGCTGAATTTACCACTGACGATTTGCCTTCGCATTCAATTGGAATAATTGCGCGAGTTGTCACATTTGCAAAAGACTATGACGCATTCTATAAAAAAGTTGAGCAGATAAACAGTCAAATGGGTGGTGTCTTAAATAATATTGAAGAATCATTCAGAGTTCCAGATTTTTTAAAACAGCAGCTAATCAAAGATCACGAAATACACGAAATGTTTGAACAGGCCAAAAAGTCTCCGAACAACGTAGTATATGGGAAATTTCACAATTATAGGCACGACGATTGTGAATGAAAATGCATATAGTCGGATAGGAAAGCAACGTTACCGTTGCTCCCCCTCCTCAGAACCGTGCGTGCCACTTTCACGGCACACGGCTCAAGCCTTTCAAACGCTCCTGTCACAGAACGCACCAGCTACAACCACTGATTCAACAATACTGA
>JBBQUS010000005.1:0-149471 GCA_038212235.1 Pyrinomonadales bacterium | reverse complement strand
TATAGCGGAGTGCCGCAAGGTGGCGTTCTGAGTCCAATACTCTCCAACATAGTGTTGGACAAGTTGGATAAATACGTCGAACACGAATTGATACCGGCATACACGCGCGGCGAACGGCGAAAAACCAATCCGCCGTATGCTGCTCTGACAATGGCAGCATCCGAAGCGCGAAAGAAAGGCAATTTGGAAACCGCACGAAAACTGAGTCAAGAGGCTCAAAAGTTACCGTCGCGTGACCCACAAGACCCGAACTTTCGTCGTTTGTGGTATGTGAGATACGCCGATGACACGTTGCTTGGACTAACGGGAACAAAAGGCGAAGCAATGGAAATCAAAGAACAACTTCGACAGTTTTTACAGAACGAGTTGAAACTGGAACTCAATGAAGAAAAGACACTGATTACTCATGCCAGAGATGAAGTGGCTCGATTCCTGGGTTATGAAATCCATGCCCTGCACGCTGATAGCAAACATGACCGTCGAGGTCAACGTTGTATCAACGGCAATATCGGGCTTCGTGTTCCGCCAGAAGTAACTAAAGCTAAATGCCTTAGATACATGAAACGCGGAAAACCGATACATCTGACGCAACGGGTCAATGACGATGCTTATAGCATAGTTTCACAATATCAAGCGGAATATCGGGGCATTGTTCAATACTACCGAATGGCTTATAACCTTCATACTTTAGGACGACTTCGGAGAGTCACGGAACTGTCACTGGTCAAGACGCTGGCGAAGAAGTTCAAAACTTCTTGCCAGAAAATTTATCAGCGCTTTCGGACGAATCTGGAAACCGAAAATGGTACTTATAAGGTACTGCAAATAACGGTCACTCAAGATTCCAAGAAGCCGTTGACTACACACTTCGGCGGCGTTCCTTTACGTTGGAATAAGTGGGTAGCGATTGACGATGAAATCAGCCATAGCCGTATTTGGAGTAAACGAAGCGAGATCGTTCAACGACTTTTAGCGCAAGAGTGCGAGCTCTGCGGAGCAACGGACAAAATTGAAGTCCATCATATTCGCAAACTTGCAGATATTGAACCAAAAGGACGTCAAGAACGACCTCAATGGATGCAAATTATGGCAGCCCGCAGACGAAAAACTTTAGTGGTTTGTCTGAGTTGTCATCACCAAATCCAGTTCGGACGCTACAATGGAAAGCCGCTTTGACACTGAGATTACTGGAGAGCTACGTGATACGGAAACGGTCATGCGTAGTTCGGAGGGGGGCGGTTGGAAAAGTGCTTTCAAAGAAACTCGCTGGTCGCCTACCCTACGGCACGCACGGTTCTGAGGAGGGGGAGCAACGGTAACGTTGCTTTCCTATCCGACTCGACGGTGGACATCGGGAAATCGAATCTCTTCCTAAACGTCTAGGCGAGACCTTCAAAACAATCGCTCAGCCACATCAGGGCAGCTTTTCCGTCACGCTGCGATCTGAGAAAGCGCACCCACGCTTGTTGCTCGTGCCAAACCGGAACCAACTCCCAAACGCAAAGCGTCGGTTTATGATCGCCGTTACGCGGAAAAGGTGCAAACTCGGCCATTGCCTCGCCATTTTTGTAGAAAACCGTTTCCCAAAGCTCATTGGAGTTTCGCCAGGTGCAGATGATCAGAAAGTAGAAATCCGCGCCGCACCGATGAAGCAGAATGAATCCCATTCCGCGAGCCTCAAGATCGGCTTGGAGAAGATAAGCGTGAGCCATTTGTATTATCCCGTTAGGTGCGCGCTGACTTTCAGGATAAACTTCATACCATTTCAATAATGCGTCGGACGTCACAAACGGGTCGGATACCCTGACCTGCTTGAATTTGTGCTGATAATCAGGATCAATGCCCGCATTGGTTTCGACAATTCGCTCGATGTTCATTTGTCTTGAAGTCATCATAATTTTTCAGATTGCTTCGCCCATCCGCCGATAGCCGTCGAACTACCTGTTACTTCATTATTAACGTCAGAAAAAACAAACTAGCTGATAGGCACAAGTTTTTAAGCCAAAAAATTTCTACTTTCGATAAAAGTTTTTATTTAATCTGGATGGCCGCTTCCACCGTAATAACGTCTAGGAAAACGCTTTGTTGGATAGATATCAATAATAATCGGCGAACTTGATTCAACTTTTGGCAAATCAACTTTTATCTCAGTCCACTTTTCATATTCGGCTTTGAAAAACGTAACACTCACGATGCCGAGTATAAATGTCAAAACAGCAGTTCTGTGTTTCGAGTAGTTCATACCTGAAAGATGTGGTTGCTGATAAATAAAGATGCTTTTGGGTAATTAGATTTATTTTCTTCTGATATGTAGTTTCAGAGAACGGCTTAAACGGCGAGAAACTCATATTATCAATGGAATTTGCCACCGAGTTGAATAATACAAACGACCAAGCAAAAGAGAGTCGCCCAAAAGACGACTCTCTTAAATTACTGATAATAAGATATATGGCGGGACCGACGGGGCTCGAACCCGCGACCTCCAACGTGACAGGCTGGCGTTCTAACCAACTGAACTACGATCCCGTTTTTGCGAAACTTTCTAAATTTTCAACTAATGGTGGGCGCGGAGGGATTCGAACCCCCAACCTCTTCCGTGTAAAGGAAGCCGTCTACCATTGACTTACATGCCCGAATTTTCAAATCTTGAGCAACCCTTGGATTGCCGGAGCCGTTCAAACGGCGAACTTGCATCATAGAAAAAATAGCTTTTGTGTGTCAAGCGATGAATCAGGTCTTTCAAAATTATAATGGTTGCGGCTATTATTTACCGAGAGTAATAAAAATGATTTTACCTTCGAGACATGCAAAGAAATTTGAGTTTCCAATTGAAAACAGTATTTTTGATTTTGTTTGGTTTTTCAATCATTTTCGGTCAAAAAACCGCGACGCCGACGCCCAAACAAACGCCTGACGAACAGGACGAGGTCTTGCGGGTTGACACCGAACTCGTCTCGGTTCCAACCGTCGTCACCGACAAAGCGGGCAAACCAATTTCAAAATTGAGCGCCAAAAATTTTGCTATTTTTGAAGACGGGACGCAGCAGGAAATCGAAAATTTTCAAACCACCGAAGCGCCTTTTGAAATCGCTCTCCTGCTCGACACCAGCGGCTCAACCCGTTCTGAGCTGGGTCTGATTACCCGCGCTGCGGATGCTTTTATCAAAGCCCTCCGGCCCGGCGACAAAGTGGCGATTATCGCTTTTAAAGGCGAAAACGTTGATGGGCAAAGCGAAGCCGTCGTTGACGTGTTGAGCGATTTAACGGACGACCGCGCGGCTCTCTCTAACGCGCTCAGAAAAGCGCGAACCAGCAACGGCACTCCTTTCTACGACGCGCTTGAAAAAATCGGCGAAAGAATTTTCCCCGATAAGCCAAAACCGGAAGAGCGCGGGCGGCGGGCGATTGTCGCTCTGACCGACGGCGTTGATTCAACCAGCGCAGTGGAGTTTGCCGATGCGCGCGAGCAGCTCAAGGCGGCTGATTTGGCTTGCTATTTTGTTCAATTAAATACCGAAGATTTGGTGGAAAATCGTGTCCTTGGCGATTGCGGCGATGAAACGGCGATGCGGTTTTCCAAAACTCAGCTCCGACGTTATCAAAAAATGCTCAAGCCGCGCCCGGGAACCGCCAAACCCGTGATGGAAGATTTCTGCGATCTGGGACAATTTGAGCGGCTTTCAATCAGCCGCAGCCTGTACAAATCGGCGCGATTTGAAATGGAGGAGCTGGCAAAAAACACCGGCGGCAAAACCTTTCCCGTCGCCGAGCTGGGCGAAGCCAAAGCCGCATTTGCCCAGGTCGCTCAGGAAATCGGGACGCAGTACAGTCTCGGTTATTATTCAAACAACCAAAAGCGTGACGGCACTTTTCGCAAAATCCGCGTCGAACTGCGCGGATTGCCAGCCGGAACGCAAATCAAAACCCGCGAAGGTTATACGGCTGGAAAAAATTAACCGAACTTACTGCACCCTCATTACTTCATCAAATCTGGTGGTGTAGCGCGGGCTGCGATATGCGCATTTGCCCTGCCACGCGCCGTCAGGATTGGCGATCGCGAGCCGAACAGTGTTGCGGCCGAATTTGCGATTAATCTCATCAACCGCCTTCATTACGCTCCGAAAACGCTGCCACTTGGTTTCGTCAAACATTCGCGTTGTCAGTTTGTCGGCCGGAACCAGTCCGCTCAAGACAATTCCGGTTTTGTGATAGGCAAAACCCGCCTGGAAAATTTTATCGAGACTATCAAATGTCCACGCTTGCAGCTCATGATTGATGTCGGTCGGATAAGCTGAGCTGTAAGTTTGTGCATTTGAATAAAATTCTGACGGCGCATTAAACCGGTTGGTGCTGATAAAAATAGTGACGGAATGAGCGGCTAAACAGTGACGACGAAGTTTTTCTGCCGCCTGCGCTAAAAACACGGCGACGGCTTCGCGTAAAACTTTTAATTCAAAAACGTTTTGCCCGAACGAGCGCGAACAGGTAATCGAACGACGCGGCGGCGGGTCTAAATCAAGCGGGAGCGTTTGAATTCCGCGCAGTTCCATCACTATGCGAGCGCCCACCACCGACAATAATTTGCGCGCTCGCCGCAAATCCATTTCGCGTAGATCAAACGCCGTTTTGACTTTGTTTTCAACCAGAGTGCGAGCGTAATTCGGCCCGATTCCCCAAACTTTCCCAACTTCGGTTCGCTTTAGAGCCAGTTCAGAATATGGCGAGCGAAATAAATCAAGCACACCTTTGGCTTTTTTTGATTCCCGCGCCAGACGGTTAGCGAGTTTGGCAAGCGTTTTGGTTTCAGCAATTCCGATTGAAACCGGCAGTCCGGTGCGCTTTTCAATCGCTTCTTGAATTTCGCGCCCAATCGCTGTAAAACTTTTTTTGCTCTCGCCCAAACCGAGAAACGCTTCGTCAATCGAATAAACTTCAATTTCAGGCGTAAATTCCGCCAGATTTTCCATAACGCGCGCCGACATATCGCCGTAGAGCTCGTAGTTGGAAGAAAAAATTTCGCCGCCCGTTTCATCTATCAAGCCGGCGACTTTAAATAACTTCGCGCCCATCGGCACGCCCGCTTCTTTGGCTTCATCCGAACGCGAGATGATGCACCCGTCGTTGTTGGATAAAACTACTATCGGGCGTTTATGCAGCCGCGCGTCGAAAATACGCTCGCACGAAGCATAAAAATTGTTGCAGTCAAGAAGCGCAATTGCCTGCGGCATAACATTTTACTGCAGAGGATGCGGCGTGATTGACCACATCACGCGTCCCCATACTTCAAATTCCATTTCTTCGGTAATTTCAATCGGCGCGTAGCTCGAATTTTTTGAAAGCAGCCAGACGCTGCCGTCGTCGCCTATCGAAAGCTCTTTAACGCAAACATCGGCGTTGATTCGAGCCAGCACGATGTCGCCGGATTTTGTTTGCTCGGCGCGGTCAACAACGAGAAGCGTGCCGGGGAAAATTCCTTCATCAACCATCGAATCGCCGATCACGCGGACGTAAAACGTGGCGAGCGGATGCCGGATAAGTTCCTGATTGAGATCAATTCGGTCTTCGATATGCCGGTCGGCCGGGCTTGGAAAACCCGCCTGCACTCGTTCGGAAAAAAGCGGGCGCGTCAGTTTTCTGCTAAAATGTGCCGAACAAATTTCGATTTCTTTGAGCTGAATAATCATGTTTCTTTTGTGACTAGCAGTTTTATCTCTGCAACGTTAGCTTATTCACACACGATTTTGCAAGACATTTTTTGTTTTAATATGTGCTATATTTCAGAAATACAGGCACTGAGAGGAGTTTTATGCAATGCAGGAAATTCTAAAGCAAACTCAATTATCAAATGATGTTTTACTAAAGTTGAAAGAAACGTCAGAAGAACGGCGGAATCGCTTAATGGCTGAACACAAAGGTAAATTAGCAACCTCGTTTGAAGAATTGTTAGGGCCAAAAACCGATCAAACACAAGAAGAAATCCAAGCCGAAGTTAATGATTTTTTGCAACTCCGCGAAGAATGGCGTAAAGAATCTCGCGAAAGAGAATTTGACTAATGAGCGTTGTTATTAACACAGATGTTGTTTCCGGTGGCAGTGCTGGCGGCGGTGAAAACTGCGACTTTGAACCGATAATTTTAGTTCCTAATAAATATAAAAGTCACAAAATCTCGTGCAAGTAACTTACAATTCTATTGAATGAAAACGTCAGAAACCAAAACCAGACTGCGGCAGTTGACCGATGATTTACAGCGGCTTGAAAGCAAGTTAAAGCTCGGCGGCGGCGCGGAGAAAATCGAAAAACAGCACGCGCAAGGGAAATTAACCGCTCGCGAACGGATTGCTAAGCTTTTTGATCTCGGCGCTTACGTTCAGGAAATCGGCTTGCTCGTCGCTTATGATGAATACAAAGGGCAAGCGCCGGCCGCCGCCGTTGTGACGGCAATCGGTAAAATTGACGGGCGCGAATGCGTCGTTGTCGCTAATGACGCGACCATCAAAGCGGGCGCGTGGTATCCCGAAACAATCAAGAAAATTCTCAGAGCGCAGGAAATAGCGATGCGCAATCGCGTCCCGATTATTTATCTGGTTGATTCGGCGGGCGTCAATTTGCCGTATCAGGGCGGTGTTTTTCCCGGTCAATACGGCGCGGCCAGAATTTTTTATTACAACTCGATTATGCGCCGTTATTTGAAAGTGCCGCAAATTTCAGCCGTGATGGGCATGTGCGTGGCTGGCGGCGCATATTTGCCCGCGCTTTCCGACGTGATTCTGATGGTCGAAAAAACCAGTTTTATGGGCTTGGGCGGCGCAAATTTGGTTAAGGGCGCGACCGGGCAAACGATTGACAACGAATCCCTGGGCGGCGCGATAACGCACAACGCGATTTCCGGGGTGGCACATTACCGTACCGAAACGGACGACAAATGTCTCGAAAAAATCCGCGAACTGGTTGCCGAATTGCCGCAGAAATTTGAGTCGCCCGTTTCAGTCGTTGAACCGGCAGATTCAAAACGCTCACTCGCGGATTTGTACGATTTGCTGCCCGCCGATCATCGTGCTCCGTACGAAATGCGCGATGTTTTAAACTGCTTTTTGGACGGCGGCAAGTTGGAAGAATTTCAGGCCGATTATGCTCGCGAAATGATTTGCGGGACGGCTCGCGTCGGGGGAATTTTAGTTGGCGTCATTGCCAACTCGCGCGGAATGATTCGCCCCGCTTCAAATCAACCGCCGCGTTTCGGCGGCATTGTTTATACCGAATCGGCGGAGAAAACCGCCTACTTTATCGAAAAATGCAACCGGCATCAGACGCCGCTTTTATTTGTTCAGGATGTTTCCGGTTTTATGGTCGGCGTGGAAGCCGAACATTCCGGTATTATTCGCGCCGGAGCGCGTTTTGTCGAAGCGATGGCGACCGCCGCTGTTCCAAAAATTGTCTTGACGATTAATCATGCTTCGGGGGCCGGATATTACGCAATGGCCGGACAGGGCTTTGATCCCGATTTTATTTTTTCGCTTCCCTCCGGACGGATGGGCGTGATGGAAGGTGATTCCGCCGCGCAGGCAATCTTCGGGACGCAAATCGAAAAACTTAAAAAGGAAAACAAGCCGCCGGACGAAATAATGCAAGCAGAAATGCAAAAAGTACGTGAAACATACGAACGCGAGCTCGACGCTAAACATGCTGCGGCACGCGGGTTAGTTGATGCGGTCGTTGCTCCGGAAGACGTGCGGAGCGCTTTAATACTAGCTTTAGAGACTTGTTTGAATACTGATAAGCCTCATCTCGGAGCATTTTCACTGCCTTCTATCTTGACCTAAAATTGAGGCACACGTTTTGCTAATGACAAACACAACTACATCTTTTGAGGAGTAAGTGCAATGAATATCATCACACGTTTGTTTTATTTTATTACGATTTTGACAACCATCGTCATATTGGGCGTTTTATCAAATTCTACTTTCGCCCAGGATCAGGATAAATCTACTTTGGATAAAGCCAAGGACGGCACGGTTGACGCCGCTAAAAAAACCGCCAACGTCACTAAGAAAGTTTTTGGAAAAACAAAAGACGTAACGGTTGACGTTGCAGATAAAACCGCTGACGGGACAAAAACGGTTTATAACAAAACCAGTGACAAAACTCAGGATGTTGCAGGAGCCACCGTAGATACGACCAAGAAAGTCACTCACGTCACAAAAAGAGGAACTAAAACCGGCTACCGCAAAAGCAAGAACGTAGCTAAAAAATCCGCTCACTACACCAAAAAAGCAGCCAAAGCGACCGCCAGCCGCACGAAGAAGACGGTTCGCACTGCGGTGACGGGAAGCAGCACAAAGAAAAGACGTCCGCGATAAATTTTATTAATTTCATCCCAGCAAAAAGAGAAAAGCCCCGGTTCAAATTTGAACCGGGGCTTTTCTCTTTCTTAAAGTTAGCCAGCAATTGCCGGTTAAAGATACTTAACTTTTGTTGCCACACGGAGAAGTACGAATTAGCTTTTAGTTTTCAAAGCGACGACAACCGCTTTCTCGGTCATGTAAGTCGCAAGCGGCTGCTTCGCAGGCCCTTTGACAACCTTGCCGTCGGTATCAAAACGCGAATTGTGCCAAGGGCAGAAAAGCTGCTGAGTTTTTTCATCATATTTAATCGGCCCGCCTTTGTGCGTACAGACAGCCGAAAATGCTTTGAAATCTGTTTCGCCAGTGCGGACCACAACAACTTTCCCCGCACTCGTCTCGATGGTGTCAAAACCGCCGACTTTGCTCAGAGGGCTTTTATCATCGAGTTTTAGCACAGCCTCATCCGATTGCGCGGCAGCAGGCATGGCGGTTTTAGCGGCAGGACTTTCCTGAGCCGCGGCAGTTTGCAAACCGGATAAAGCCAATACCAAACCGCCCGCCGTCGCCGTTGTTTTGACGAGAAATTCGCGTCGCGAATTACAGATTGCTTGATCGCTTGCATCACCGCAAACATCGGATAAATCTTTCATCTTTTTATTCTTCCTTCAGTTGGGATAATCTCTAGTAATTTTGCAATAAAAGTTTTTCGACGTTTGTTTTTAATCTTAATTTTTAAATCAAATCTATGAAATCAGCTAACTATTTTTCTGACCAAGGTTCCGACCAGATTACAAAATCTATCTCTTTTGGCTCTTTTGTTAGCTTCGTATAGTTAATCAACCAAACTTTTGAATTTTTCTTTGAATGTCGTAAGATCAGCAGAATTAAGTTTGCCGATTTGGGCAATCATATCTTGCCTTTTGGCAGTCACCACTCTATCAACCTTTAAAACTGAATCTTTCCGCAATCCGTTTTCTTTGTCTTTATTTAAAAGTATTTCACTCTCGGTCAACGTCGGCGGAACGACAGAGCTAATTGCACATAAAACCAGATCTTTGTAAACGTCTTTTGTTTCGCAAATAACTGTTGCCGGTCTGACTTTTCGGTTTGTCAGATCGGTAAAAGGAAATGGTATCAAAACAATATCGCCAGTGTTCATAACCTATTTAGCAACGAGATAATCTTGATAAAGATCCTCTCTTTCATCTTCCCAAAAATCGAAGCTGTCAGTTTGTGCGGAAAGATGACGAATGTCTTCCATTTCATCCAATTCCTCAACAAAAGTAATAATAACTTTGTATTTATTTGTGACAGGAACTTTTTCCAAAGGAAGGAAAGTTTTGCCATCGAAAATGCCTTGAATAGTTTGCATAGTGCATTATCTTACGCTGATTTTGATAAAGTTTCTACTTCGGGTTTCCAGCGCAAAACGGGTTTTCGCGCGGCGCTTGCTTCGTCTAGTCTGCCGATTCTGGTTGAATGCGGCGCACCAATGACTAGATCGGGGTTGGTTTGCGCTTCTTCGTTGATTGATTTCATTGCTTCGATAAAAGCGTCCAGATCGCCGCGTCCGACTGATTCGGTTGGTTCGATCAGCATCGCCCCCTCGACGATGAGGGGAAAATAAACCGTCATCGGATGAAAACCGTAATCAATCAGGCGTTTGGCAATGTCGAGCGTATGAACGCCTTTACGCGATTGTTTTTTGTGCGAGAGAATGACTTCGTGCATGGAATCGGCGGCAAACGGTTTGTCGAAATCTTCCTGCAAATGATGCCCGACGTAGCGCGCATTTAAAACCGCCGCTTCGGTCGCTTCGCGCAAGCCTTCCGCGCCGTGCGTTTGAATGTAAGCGAGAGCGCGGACGAACATTCCGAAGTTGCCGAAAAACGCTTTGACGCGTCCCACTGTTGCGGGACGATTAAAATCCAATTTGTAAGTTTCGCCCGTTTTAACAATGCGCGGGATCGGCAGATGCGGTTCCAATTCGGCTGAACAGCAGCACGGCCCCGATCCGGGACCGCCGCCGCCGTGCGGAGTCGAAAAAGTTTTATGCAGATTTAAGTGAATCACGTCAACGCCCATATCGCCGGGACGGGCGACGCCGACAAGCGCGTTCATGTTCGCGCCGTCCATATAAACCAAACCGCCTGCGGCATGAATCGTCTCGCAGATGGCTTTGATGTTGGTTTCAAAAAGTCCGACTGTGTTCGGATTTGTCAGCATCAAACCGGCAATGCCGCCTTCGGCGCAAAGGTCATTTAAATGCTCAAGATCGGTTAAACCTTCGGGCGTCGAACGCACCGTTTTGACGTGGAAACCGGCCATATGCGCGGAGGCCGGATTGGTTCCGTGCGCCGAATCGGGAACCAGCATCACGCGCCGATTTTTTGATTCCGCGCCGTCGCGTTTGTCCAAAAAGGCGCGAATCAGCATGACGCCGGTCATCTCACCGTGCGCGCCCGCCGCCGGCTGCAAGGTAATTCCGGGCAGGCCGGTGATTTCCGACAAATCTTCCTGCAATTCGTAAATTAGACGCAGCGCACCCTGGGCTTCGGATTCGGGAGCGAGCGGGTGGAGATTGATAAAACCCGGAATTCTGGCGACTTTCTCATTCAGCCGCGAATTGTATTTCATCGTGCAGGAACCGAGCGGGTACATCCCTAAATCAATCGAATAGTTCCACGTTGACATCCGTGTAAAATGACGAATAACGTCAACTTCAGAGACTTCGGGCAAACCTGCCAAGTCGTCATGCCGCCGTAAATCCGGAGGCAGAATCTCGTCGAGACTGGTTTCTTCAACGTCTAATTTCGGCAATTTGTAGCCGATTCTGCCGGTTTGTGAACGCTCAAAAATAAGCGGCTCGTTTTGCGTCGGATGTTGTGTAACTTTTGTAATACCCATTATGTTCTATTTGATTTTTGAAAGTCCTTCGACCAATTGATCAATCTGCGCGCGCGAACTGGTTTCAGTCACGCAAACCAGAAAATCATTTGGATTGTCGTTGTAATACCGCGAAAGCGCCAAACCGCCGATAATGCCTTTTTCGTCCAAAAGCCGCTTCAAAATACTTTCGGCGCTGTTTGGAGAGCGCACGACAAATTCGTTGAAACGCGCGGCGGAAAACGGTAGGGAAAACCCATCGAGGGCGGCGATTTTCCTAGCGGCGTACGCTGCTTTTTGGGCGTTTTGCAGCGCTACTTCCTGCAGCCCCCGGCGTCCCATCGTTTCCATGTAAACGGTCGCGGCCAGAGCAATCAACCCCTGATTAGTGCAAATATTGGAAGTAGCTTTTTCGCGCCGAATATGCTGCTCGCGAGTTGCCAAAGTCAGGACAAAACCTCGATTTCCGTTTGCATCGTATGCGATTCCCACCAGACGTCCCGGCATCTGCCGAACATATTTTTCTTTAGTTGCAAACAAACCGACGTAAGGCCCGCCATAGCTCAGAGGAACGCCGAAAGATTGACCTTCGGCAACCACAATATCCGCGCCGCACTCGCCCGGCGTTTTGAGCAGCCCGAACGAAATAGCTTCGGTCACGACAACGATCAGCAGCGCGCCGACCGCGTGCGCCTGGTCAGCCAGCGTTTGCAGGTCTTCGATGCAGCCGAAAAAGTTTGGCGATTGAATTACCAGCGCGGCACATTTTTCATCCAACTTTGCCGTCAGGTCGTCCAGCTTAATTCTGCCTGATTCCTGATCAAACCCGATTGTCGCAAGTTCCAGTTCGCCGTGCTGCGTGTAGGTTTTGGCAACTTCGAGGTATTCCGGGTGAACAGTGTCGGCAACCACGACTTTATCTCGCTTTGTCACGCGCTGCGCCATCAGAAACGCTTCCGCCATCGAAGTTGAACCGTCATACATGGAAGCATTAGCGACATCCATTCCGGTCAGCTGCGCGACGAGCGTTTGAAACTCGAAAATATATTGCAGCGTTCCCTGCGTCACTTCCGGCTGATACGGCGTGTACGAGGTAAAAAATTCGGAGCGCTGAATAATGTAGTCAACCACGGTCGGCGAATAATGCGAGTAAGCGCCCGCGCCCAAAAAACTGTTTCGTTTGGCGCCCGTGTTTTCGTCCGCCATCGCCTCCATTCCGGCAATCAGAGTTGGCTCGGCCAGCGGTTCGGTGATTTTCAAAGCTCGATTGAGCTGAACGTCAGGCGGTATCGAGCGGAAAAGCTCTTTTGCCGAATTGAGCCCGACAATCGAAAGCATTTCGGCTCTCTCTTCGGGCGAGTTTGGAATGTATCTCATTAATTTAAGATGATAAATGGAAAACGGAAAATTGAAAACCGGCGAGTCCGATTTTCAATTTTCCGTTCCCAATTATGATGAACTTTTCAGGCGTTTGCCGCCAGATATTCTACGTAAGCAGCGGCGTCCATTAACTCTTCAATTTCCGCCGGATTTGATAACTTAACTTTTGCCATCCAGGCCGCGCCGTAAGCATCGGAATTGACGTTTTCGGGCGTCTCGTTTAAGGCTTCGTTTGTTTCGAGGATTTCTCCGGAAACGGGAGTGAAAATGTCCGAAACCGCCTTGACCGATTCAACCGAACCGATTGATTCATGAGCCGCGAAAGTTGCGCCGATTTTTGGCAAATCAACGTAAACGACATCGCCCAGCGATTCCTGCGCATAATCGCTGATGCCGATTGTTGCCGTCTCGCCTTCGACCAAAACCCATTCATGGTCTTTGCTGTAACGCAGATTTTTTGGAACGTTTGCCATATTTCGATTTCGGATTTCGGACTTCGAATTTCGAATTGAAAAACGAAAACACGAAATTATTTTTTCTCTCTCTTGTAAAATGGAGTGTTTACGATATTTGCTTTCAAATATTTGCCGCGAACGTCAATTTCGATTTCCTGGCCGAGATTGGCAAATTCGGTTGGCACAAACGCCAGACCAATATTTTTCTTTAAAAACGGCGCGGGACTGCCCGACGAAACGAATCCGGCTTTTGCACCATTGATATAAACGTCAAAACCGTCCCGGCCGATTCCCTTGTCGGTCATTTCAAATCCGACGAGTTTGCGTTTCAAACCCGCTTCTTTCTGTTTTTGCAAAGCCGTTTGCCCGATAAAATCTTGTTTGCCAAGCTTGCAAATCCAGCCCAAATTGGCTTCGAGCGGCGTAATTTCTTGCGAAAGCTCGTGACCATAGAGCGACATTGCGGCCTCTAATCTCAAAGTATTGCGCGCCGCCAGACCGCATGGCAAAATACCGTTCGCGCTGCCGTAATTCCCTGTTTCGAGCATTTTATTCCAGAGCTGTTCGGCCGCCGCCGCGTCCGCGTAAACTTCAAAACCGTCTTCGCCCGTGTAACCGGTGCGCGAGAGAATCGCCGGGACATGATCAACCGCGCCATGCGTGAAATGATAATATTTGACCGCGCTTAGATCAGTTTCGGTTAATTTTGCAAGAATCTCAATCGCCTGCGGCCCCTGAATTGCGATTTGGCAGTATTCGACCGAAGCGTGACGCAAATCAACGTCGTAATCTCCTTTGTGTGCTGAAATCCAAGCCCAATCATTATCCTGCGTCGAAGCGTTGACGACGAGCAGCAGTTTTTCTTCACCAAAACGGTAAACGAGTAAATCGTCAATAACACCGCCCGTTTCTTCCGTCAGAGCTGAATAATGCGCCTGCCCGTCAACTAATTTGGCGACATCGTTGGTCGTCAGATGATTAACGAAAGCGATTGCATCTTTGCCGTCAACGTGGATTTCGCCCATATGCGAAACGTCAAAAAGCCCAGCAACAGTGCGCGTCCGCAAATGCTCTTCGATAACTCCGGCGGTGTATTGAACCGGCATATCCCAGCCGCCGAAATCAATCATTTTGCCGCCAAGCGCCCGGTGCGCCGCGTTCAAAGGGGTTTGTTTCAAGACGTCTTCTTTCAAAAGAAAATTTTGCTCCAGAAAATAAAGTTCAGTAGCGCAGATTAGAACAAAAATTCAACCTAACATGGTGTTTTTAACTCGTCAAGAAAGGACTCAGCTAAAAAGCTTATTCTGTAAATCATCTTATGTAATAATTAGCTAAATGTCTGATCAATTCGGTTCTAAACCTGATGCCCAGGCAGTCGTCGCATAAACCAAAAACGATTTATTTTGAGGATTTAGAGATGGTTTTAAACTTGGCAATCACAACGTTTGATAACTCGTCTAACTGCAAGGGCTGTACACCAAATAATGCTGCTCTATTATTTTAACCGCTCCTGTGATGTTTAAAGCTCACCGCCGGTTTGCAGTGCGGCAAAATCATTACGCTGATAAACCCGTTTGGTTCTCAGACAGTTTTCGCATTATAAAGAGAATTTTCGCTGGCCCTGGATTCGAATTTTAATCCGGAACAAAAGGTGTCAGATTGTCTGCCACTTGTGCCGATAAATCAACTGCGGTTTGCAAAGCTTCCGCCTCATTTTGTCCGACAGAAGTCATGACGCGCACCATCGCTCCGTCCGAGCGACGCTTCAGGACACCGTCAACGACTGTGTTTATTTTATCCTGATACTCATTCGCCGTGACGCGTCCGCGACCTTGATACCAATAGATTAAAATAGCTTGATAATCGCCATTCTGCACAATATAGCGGTTTACTACAAAATTCTTGCCGGCCGGAGTATTTATCTCGACCAGTTGTGGGTTTTTCATTTCCCATCCGGAGCCGGGCAAACAATTTTGCGGGCTGTGATAGGTAGCACCTGAACGCTGCGATGCGTAATAGCCGATGTACAGGTTCGCCCGCTTATCGGTCGGCGCAAAATAGTTGCGCATCACATAATCAGTAGTGCGTAGGACGCTTTCAGTTTCCGCATCAAAACGCGTGTCCTCGCCTTTCTGCTCCCATGCGCCTAATTTAGAGGGGAGTTCAGTTAAGGATAAATGTTCAACTTGCAGTTCGCCGCGATGTTCAAACCAATTAATACAAAGTCCGCCGATTAAAAGTGTGAGAAGCAGAGCAATATTCTGGTAATTAGTAATTGCCGGATAAAACTTGTTAACTGCTGTCTGCGGTTCATCGGTTGAATCTTGCAACACTGGAAAGTTTTTGCGGCGAAGGTTGCTTAAAGCTAAATTTACCAATGTTAATAAAATAAATCCCGACACAAAAACCAGCCATCCAGCAAGCTCATGCCAAAAGCCTACTGCGGCTTTTTCGCCATAAAAATAAGTCAGAATACCGGTTGCGGTGACCCGCGCAGCATTGGTTAAAATGGCAATCGGGATTGCTGAAAGCATTAAAATCACGATGCGCCAAAAATCAAATTTTCTAACGAAATCAACCCAGCGCCCGGCAATTTCCTGGCGTCTTTCCTTTGTAAAATATGCTAAAACTAAGGCCAGCGTGATAAGAGTCATCAATGAACGAATCCCGCTGCAAGCTTCGACAACTTCTAATCCGACAACTTGAGTTGTTCCCCAAGGCACAATTTTAATAACGTTCCCATTGCGAACGCAGGGAATATCAAAAAGCCTGATTCCCCAGGCTGCCGTTTGCGAAGCCCAAATTTGGAGCGGAAACGCAATCTTATTGAAAATAATTTGAGGAATCGGTACTGCCAGCAACAGCAGCATAAACGGAATAATCAGCTTCTGCAAAATCTTGATGCCGTAAAAGTAGACGACAATTCCAGCCAGCATAAGAACGAAGGACACGCGCTGGGTAAAAAGTTCGGCACCCAAGGTTCCTCCCAAGAGCATTAACAAAGAAATTAACACCGTTACAAAACCCAAGCGAAACTCCGGCTTCTGCTCGGTTTTTTGCAAATCCCCGAATTCCAGCCAAATTATATAACCGATGACAAATGGTACAAGAAGACCATGCGAGTAGTTTTCATCCGTCCACCAGTCACGCCCAAGCTTTATTAAAACAGTACCGAAAAGGAACAAAAGCGCTGCGACAACAAGAAGAACTCTCCAAAGATTGTGTTTTTGATTATTTACGGAAAAATTCATTAAAATGGCTTACCTTGTAACCTTAAAAAGGCAAAATCTGAAATGAAGAGTGACAAAAATTTAGCTTTTAAAACTCAATAAGGAATAACACCACTGCCGTAAGGTAAGTAGTGTTATTCCTGTTGATTATGATGAATACCCTTAGTCGCGTCGAAGGCGACGTCGGGCTATTGCGCCAACACCCAAAAGTCCGGTGCCAAATAATAACATTGTCACCGGCTCAGGAGTCGGGGACGGATGCATTGGATTATCGTGAAGGCTGGGCGGCTCGTTTTGCGAAGCGGCCGTTGATTCAGCTTTCGAAACGGAAGCTGCTGATAAAACTATAACTACCAGCAAACCGGCGGTCAGAAAAAACTTGCTTACCACTTTTGAGAACATTACTTCAATACCTCTTAGTTTTTTTAGATTACTCTAACTTAATTTTGGGGAGTGATTAATTATGTTGTAATCTTTGCTTAAAGTAAAGGCTAAATCCTTTGAAATTCCCAATAATCAGGGTTAATTTTTTGCTAATTTAAAAAGCCCCTTTTGTTTGAGCAAATCCTTGTGAAAATTGAGTTTCCAATTTGTTAATTTCTCCATTTCGGTGACTCTCTCAGGACACTCTCATCGAAAAATTGGTCGGTTAACAGCAGCCTCAAAATGTATCTCGGTTTTGAGAATTCCGGCCCCTAATAATTGGTAGATTCAGTGCTTTAATTTGACACCTGAGAGCTTTTCGGTTTTATTTATCCGCACCAGTCTGGATTGAGATCGTATTTGAGGATAGTTCCGCCGAAACCAACTGCAAAACCTTTGTCTTTAACAAAAAACACTTTTTCGAGCTTATCTTTAATATTGGTCTGCTCTTGGTTCCAAATTTTCCCGGCTGTCGTCGTATGCAAAATTGTTCCGTTATTGCCGACAACAAATCCTTCAGAAGCATCAAGAAAAAAAACATCCGTAATACTTTCGGAAGTATTTAGGCTCTGTTCCAGCCAGGCTTTTCCGCCATTGGTCGTAAAATAAATTTTTCCTTCTTCTCCGACTGCCCAGCCTCTGTTCTGATCGGTGAAGAAAACCGAGTTTAATTTTGTTTTGGCTGTCTCCGGCATGACTGCTTGAGTCCAATTTGCGCCGCCATCTTCTGTATATAAAATTGTTCCGCCGCCGCCGCTGATCAGACCGTGCAGGTTATCCGTAAATTTGCCGGACAGCATTAGATACCGCACCGGCAAAGCGACTTTTTTCCAGGCCTTTGGCGCGTCTTCCATCTTCCAGAAGGCACCGCTTTCGCCTACTGCAAAGCCTTTATCATTTGGAGCGAAAAAAATATGCGCAACTCGCTCCTTCGATTCAGGGAAATCAACTTTCTCCCAATTGATACCGCCGTCACTTGTATTTAACAAATATGAAGGAGAATTAACGCCGACAGAATAGATATCGCGCTCACACAAGAGCCATCCATTTTGCGCGTCCGAAAAATAAACGTCGCGGATGCTGTCGTCAGTAAACTTTTTGTCTTGTTTCCAACTTTTGCCGCCGTCCGACGTATTTAACAAAGTTCCTTTGCTGCCGGCAATCCATCCTCTATCGGGATTAATAAAGTAAACCGAATGCAGCCACGCAAGGGTTCCGGAATTTTGTTTTATCCAATTAGCATTCGCGTTTTGAGAACACGAAAGAAGCAGCAAAACGATCAGAATTTTCAAAACCGAATTCATAAACTCAGCACAACCGGAAACTCAAAATCAATGACCGCTAATAAAGTAACACTAACCATCTGATTTTATTCTTTGGAACTAAAAAGGAACACCGAAAAGAATGCGGAAAGCACTCGCTTTACCAACTATGTCAAGGATTTTGGTTGTGCTCCACCTTCTTTCCGGTACTATAATTTGATCGCCCGGAACCAGATAGGGAACATCGGCTTTACCCTTCATTATTTTGTTGAAATCAATAATAGTTTGCGTAAATCCGCCCTGTGGATTTATCCGCATCATAATAACCCTCGCTTTGTCGCCTTCCTTGGGATCAATTCCGCCCGCCTCGGCAACTGCCTCAAAGATGTTGTAACGGCGGTTCATGACTTTCACACCCGGGGTGACTACTTTTCCCAGAACGCTAAATCGCGCCGAGCCAACTTTGTCTAGAGTCACTGTAACCTGCGGATCAATAATGAATTCATCCAGTTTCTTCTTTATATCATCGGAAATTTGTTCGGTGGTTTTACCGCCGACAAAAATTCCACCGGGGATCAGCGGGTAAGATATTCTGGCAGTTGGCGGAATGACGATACCTGCTTTCGAATAGTTTGGCTGCCCGAAAACTTCGACAGAAATGATGTCTTCGGGGCCAAGCAGATATTTTTCCAGATAATTATTGTAGTAAGGCAGTATAGCCGCTTCTTCCTCGGATAATTGTGATTGGCGCGGATTTTTGCTTAAATCTCCCGCGCCATTTTGCGCTGAGGAGTTTTCAGGAGACGCGTCCTGTTTATTTTTTGATACTTGCGGAGTTTTAACCCCATCACCATTGACTTTTGCTGTCTCAACTGTATTTGGCTGTTTAGGTTTGAGCGGCAGCGTTTGCTGCGCTAAGATGGATGTTTCAAGAATAAAAACACAAACCAAAATGAAACTTAGCCTTTGCATTAATTCTGAGAAATTCATTTTTCTTTTCTCCTTATAAAGAGGAAAACTACTGAATAAAATATTTAATCAATATTGTTAGAACGCCACTTTTGGTTAGATGCAGTTTACCTTGCGCCTTTGCCGAACAATATTATTTTGATTGTTTCAAAAACAATTATTAAATCTAATGTTAAAGTCTGATTTTTGATGTAATACAAATCAAACTGCAATTTTTGTCGGGCGTCTTCGACAGATGCTCCGTACGGATAGTTGATCTGAGCCCAACCGGTCAACCCCGGAGCAAAGAGATGCCGATGTTCATAAAACTGGATTTTTTGTGAAAGCTGTGAAACAAACTGCGGACGTTCGGGTCGAGGTCCGACAAAGCTCATTTCACCTTTAATAATGTTCCAGAACTGCGGAATTTCGTCCACGCGGATTTTGCGTATCACCCGCCCGACGCGCGTTGTCCGCTCGTCATCAGATACCGCCCAGACTGCGTTCCCATCAGCCTCGGCGTCGCTTCTCATCGAGCGAAATTTGATAACTTTAAAAATATCTCCGTTTTTCCCGACTCTTTCCTGACGGTAAAAAACTTCACCCTTTGAGTCAAGCTTAATTAAAATAGCCGTCAACAGCGCAACCGGAAAGCATAAAACCAGTCCGATTGATGCCAGAAAGCGGCTAACAACGTCTCGAAAAAACATCTTTAAAGGGGTAGCGCGTTTTCGTCCCGAAAAAATAAACCACGATGGACGCAGCATATCAAGATGAACTCGGCCGGTTATGCGTTCATAAAACGAAGTCCCTTCCTCGATGCTAACCCGCCCGGCTAGGCTGATTCGAAGCAAAGCGTCAGCCGGAAAAGAGGAACCCCGTCTTTCTCGAAGACTGATCACAAGGCGGTCAATTTTTTCATTGAGGACAATACTTTCCAAATCGCTGATCGAACCAAGAAATCGCGCTGTTGGTATTCGTGCTTTTACTGCCTCAAAATCTTCGGTTATAAAACCGTTGATTCGATATCCGGCGTCGCGCCGCGCTAGAACGGCCTCTGCCGTATCAATTGCAATTTCTCCCTCACCGATAATTAAAATTTTTTCACCAAATTCCGGATGTCCCGTTAAAAAATGAATTGAACTACGAAGAGCTAATAACAGGATAAGAGTAATGATGATTGAGAAAATCAGGACGCCGCGTCCGATTACCAGCGTTGGAACAAAATAGAAAAGTACGGCAAGCAGTGCCCAAGCGCTCCCGAGAGCTTGAATTAATCTTAAAAGTAATTCATGACGATTATTAATTACGGTGTAATCATAAAGATCATAAAGGTGGAGCGTTAATAAACAAATAAAAGTAGCGAGAGAAATCTTTAACCAGCCATTATTTTCATACAATTGAGCAATCGTTCCGCCTGAACCCAAACGAAGAAATAGCGCGAAGAGCATTCCGCCATAAATAATTAAGATATCGGTGAGGATCAAACCGATTGTCCGCAGGCTCAGCCTTTTACTCATTACTAAATAGGTGGGAGAGTAACCAAGATTAACTGTTTGCGTTTGTTTTAAATTGTGAATTACCGCTAATGGTTGCTCTTATCATAATAGTCGTAATAATAATTGTCACTTATCAGCGGCTCCTCCGATTGGTTCAAAATTGCCCCAAGCATTCTTTCACGAGGCAGCATTTCCAAAACTCGATCTATATCTTTGTAGCGTGTTCTATTGGCGCAAACGACAAAAAGCGCTCCATCCGCATGATTAATTAAAACTGTGGCGTCAGTAAACACCCCGAGTGGCGGCGCATCAATAATTACGTAATCAAACATCTCCCGGATTTCACTCATAATCTCTTTAAAGTTTTGCCCCGAAATAAGCTCCGCGACATCGTGACGAGATTGCCCGCCCGGAAGCAGATGCAGTCCGGCCGGTTCAAGCCGAATTATTGCGTCCTTAAGCGAAGTTGTGCCCTCCAAAACGTCAGATAAACCGACTGTTGTTTCAATAGCCAGATAATTCGCCAAACTCGGTCTTCGCAAATCACTGTCTATGATGAGCGCCTTGATTCCATCAGTTTGAGCAAGCAGCCACGAGAGGTTAAGCGCGGTAACGGATTTGCCTTCCGAAGGCCCGACGCTTGCGACGACAATTGACTGCATTTTCTGCTGCTGACTCTTGTGCAGAATATGTGTTCGCAAACCACGATATTCTTCGCAGTATGCTGAATTAGGTTGCGTAATTGCGACGATGCGCTGGTTAACACTCTCCGGGTCAATACTTACCAATGGAAACGACTTTGAAGATTTTTTGTTGTATATTTCTGTTCCTGTTTCGGGCTTATCAAAATTTGCCTCGTCAGAAGGAACATTAATAAAAGAATCCGGCTGCTCAAAGCGCGGCGTAATATTTTCATGATCACCGGTCTTTAAAACAAAAGAACTCAAAACCCTTTTGTTGCCGGTTTCCGTTTCCACTGTAGACGGAAGAGTTTCGATCAAAGAGTCAGATTCGTTATTAAATGATGAATTTGGTCTTCCAATTTTCGCGCCGGAAACATTAAAAACTTCGGGAGGTTTGTTATCTTTCCGCTCTTTAACCTTATTTTGTGGGACAACAACATTGTCAATGGCCTCAATATCCAGAGGTTGCTCAACTTGTTTTTTCTGTAATGTTTTTAGAAATTTCATTTAAATAGTCAAATGTTTTCAAGTATTTTAAACTCGCAATTTAGAGTAAATAGTGGCTCAACCTCTAAAATTTCCTAATCAAACCGGCCGACAGTTTAAGTTTGCGCGTTCCTAGAAATCTTCAGGAATTTTTTGTTTCCGGTGACCTTCATCTCTTCCCATTTTTCTTGGGAAATTCTTCCTCATCCTGGATTTTTTCGAGTGATGAATCTTCCGCCGTGAAACTGTAATCACGTAAAATTTCTTCGCGGCCCTTGGTGGTCAGGACTCTCGCCGAACCTATTGATTCAGCTTCTTTATCACTCACTAGAAGGGCTTGTTTATCCGGTAATAAATCCAGGTCATCTGCCACTTCTTCAATAATTGAACGACCAACCGTTTGGACGTTTGCCGCATATGCCGCAACCAACGCGTTATCGCAGAGATTATTGATTTGACGCGGAACTCCCCCGGAACACTGAAAAATTAGGTCAATGGCTCCCTGAGTAAAAATATTCGGGTCGCTCGAACCGGCAATTACCAGCCGCTCGGTAATAAAGCGCTCAACGTCTTCAACGCTTGCCAGCGTCGGCACTTTACAGTGCAGCGCAACGCGCTGTTTGAGCTGACGCAGATTTGTTTGTTTGAGTTTTTCGCGTAACTCAGGCTGACCGGTCAAGATGATTTGTAAAAGCTTGGCGCTGTCGGACTCAAAATTAAGCAAAAGGCGAATTTCTTCCAAGACTTCGTCCGAAAGCTCGTGCGATTCATCAACGATTAAAATCGTTCGCAGACCGCGCCGGTGGCGATCCTCCAAGATTTTGCCCATCTGCATCAAGAGTTCGGTTTTATTTTCCCACTCTTTGATTCCGAGCAGTTCGGTAAGATAGTGATAAAACTCTTCTATTGAAAGATGTGGATTAAAAATATATCCAGCCAAAACAATCGAATCCAGATTGCGAATCAACCACCGCAGAGCGGTTGTTTTTCCCGTGCCGACCTCTCCGGTCAAAACCATCAGGCCCTTTGCCATTTCGATTCCATAACAAAGACTGGCCAAAAGCTCATTATAATTTGAGGTAAATACTATAAAATGAGGGTCTGGTGTCAAATTAAATGGGTAATCAGTTAATCCAAAATAATCTTTATACATTTGCTTTTAAAATGAGTTTCGATTTAGTTTTTAGCTTAGCCGCTCAAAAATGTGTGACATCTGTAACAACATCACCAAAAGCGGAACGCTTAACACAGCAATAACTATTCCGCCCATTACTTTCATCAAATGCAAACCTTTCCGCCAGGAAATTTCGTGAGCTGTTAAAAGCGGCGGGACGGAAGCCAGTACAGGAAGTCCGGTGTAATATTTAGTATCTTCGATGCTTTGAATCTTGAAAAGACGGGGGCCTTCAACGATTGCGACGAGTATTAACCCTAAAAATAGTCCTAAGCCCGCGCCCATTAAAATAAAAAACGGTTTCTTTGAGGCGTTTGTCGGAGACTGCGGCAAACTTGCATCATCCACGATGCTAATGCTTTCGCCCTGCGCGTTGCCTTCGCGCTGAACCTGCTGCTGAGCATCGTTATATTTTTTTAGGATGCCGTCATAATTTAATTTTGCCGCTTGATATTGGTTTTCGATTGCCTCAAGTGCCACTTGAACATTCGGAATCGTATTAATTTTTGATTCAAGGACTGTGATCTGCTCCAAGTTGCGGCGCATTTCCCCATCATTGTTTTGAAGCTGACTGTCAATCTGCCCGATTTGGCTCTGGACTTTGTCCCTTTCAATTTCTAAATTTTTCTTTTGCAGCTCTGCTATCCGCATGGACGATTGCGTTGCCTGCTTGACTCTTTGATCCGTGCTGGTTTTGAGTTTTTCTATTTCTTCGTTAATTTTATCAATATCGGTTTGTGCCTGAATAATATCCGGATGTTTATCCCGATATTGTTTTTTCAGATTCTCCAGCTTGGCAGTTAATTCAGCGCGCTTCTGAATTAACTGTCCATACGTTGCGTTATCCTCAATCTGACCGGCTTTTTTACCCGCATCTTGAATTTCCTTTTCCCCGTATTCTTCTATTACGCGGACTTGGCTGTTAAGCGCGCGAATGCTTTCGTTGATTCGACCTTTTTCTAAAATTAAGGTCTCTTTATCTTTTGAAATTGTTTCTTCGCGTCTGTGTAAACCGTCAAGCTGAGCGATCAAACCTTGTCCAGATGCCGGCAAAGTGTCAATATTTTGAGTCATAATTCTCAGGCGCTCTTTTTCCAAAGCATCGAGGGTAGTTTTCGCTTGACCCATCTGATTATCAATAAATTCCTTCGTGGTTTCGGCGCTCTGAATTGACTCGGTGACTTGAGCATTGACGTATTTATTGGCAAGTTCTTTGGTTACGGCTTGAGCTACTGTTGGGGAACTATCGCGGTACGTAATCCGGAATCCGGAAGTTTTCTCTCGATCAGTTTTTTCCGGCTCAACTTTCACGCTTTTTTTCACCTTGTCAACGATCTGCTCCATCGGCACTCCAGCAACCTTATCGGCTTCATAAAGATGGAATTTAGCAATCATCGGCTCAAGCGAAGAACGACTGAGAACATTTTGACTGATTGACTGCAGACGCTGCGATAAATCGTCGTCGGTAAGCGACGGCGCTACTTTCTCAGAAATGGTCGCCGGTTTGAGTGTCAGGAACGAAGTTGATTCATAGTAATTCGGGAGGCCGCGAACCACCCAAAAGATTGCAATAAAAACGGTTAAGGTCGGCAGCATAAGCAGCCATTTGTGGCGCTTAATTATTTGCAAATATTCCCCGGTTGATCTTTGTCTAAACTCAATGCTCATATTGACTCGCCTTTTCGTCTTTATCTAGATTGATGTAATCGGCTGATAAGTTGTATCAAAAGCAGTTACAAAGTTATAAAAAACTTAAGTGCTGGTAAATTCCAATTATTCAAAAGGGAGAGTGTTTGAGGGAATTGGCATCTTTTAATTAAAAAGAAGATTATATTTATTAGGAATCCGCCTACAGTATGTTGATTAGCGGCGCAGACGGCGGCGGAGAAAGTATCCCGCTCCGATTAGCCCGATACTAAATGCCAGCATTATAACAGGGTCGTTTCCTACTGCTCTGCCTTCGCGGGCATATGAGATTGAGAATACCGATAAGAGACAAACCAGCAACAGAATGAGATTGAGTGGGAAAATTGTTAGAACTTTACGTAACATTATGACTTACTCCGTTTACCAACGTCCTGGAATTCAGGTTTTTCCGGCAGACGTTCCAGCCCTAAAACCTTTGCCTAATTTTGCTGTTGATTCAATTGTTCGGTCTAATATTCAATCTTAGACAACCGGCTTTAAAACAATGTTAACGCGCGGAAATTTTGCGGCCTGGTGTTTTTAAAACAAACCAATAACAGACCTAACGCTTTGTTGTGCGTTTGCCGGCAAGGGAAGAGTAAACTTTTATGCTAGCACAACACTCTAATCTGGTCTAATCACTGGTGAGTCATTTTACGTTGAGGGTTTGACATAACCGGAAATCAGTTGCAAGCAAACTTCACCAAGACACTTCAATTTTTCTTGACATAAAAAAGATAGTAACCATAATGATAATTAAATCCGTTTTATCACGGCGTTTACGAAACCGAATTGTAGTATTGTTTGCAATCTATTGACGGCGGTTAAAAGACACGTTTTATATCATGCTTGCTGGGCACATCTTGCTAGTAATTTTCAAGACAATAGTAGCAATCCTCCTGGTTCAAACTAAAATTAATATGAAAACATTGCTTTCCGTTTTTTTTCTCATTTTTGCCGGGCAAGTTATCGGAGCGACTTTTATAGTTACGAGAAGTGACGACCGTAACGTGGCCTGCCTTTCCGGTTTAGATTGTTCTTTCCGTGAAGCCGTTAATGCGGCAAATGCCTCTCCGGACGACGACATAATAAACTTTGACGGAGTGGGGTCACCTATCTTGGTGAACGGAATGGTGAGAATCCGGATCGGTGACCAGATTGACATTGAAAACGCTGGCGCCTTGACGATAAACGGACTTGGAGCCAACGTCCTGACGATTGACGGCAATTCAGTTAACAATGGCACTCAGAATGGTAACCGCATTTTTTACATTAACAACGCGACTGTCACTATCAGGAATGTAAAGCTCACAGGCGGCTACTTCAATAGTGCTGCTTTTCAGGGCGGCGGCATTTTTGTCAACGGCGGGACGCTCATTCTTGAGCGCGTTCACATTACTAATAACCAATCAGGGGAATCAGGCGGCGGCATTTTCTACTCAGGTGGAATAAATCATCGCCTCATTCAATCTACTATCTCTAACAATACGGCGCGTTCTGGCGGCGGCGGCGGCTTCACATTGGCGGGAGGCACGCTCTATGTTGCCAACACTACTATCTCAAGCAATAATGCTTCAATTGGCAATATTAATTCACTAGGCGGCGGTTTTAACGGCTCTCCAATTCTGCGTAACGTTACGATTACTATGAACGGCGGAAGCAGATATGATAATGCTTTTCGGGGCAATCCCGATATGAAAAATACTCTTATAACCGGTGAGCAAAATCAATCAATCTATCCTTTTCCGTGCACCGTAACTGCGGACAATAATTTAGTTGGCACTTGCTCTGCTCCGCTGATTTTAGGACCGTTGCAGTACAACGGCGGTTCAACACCGACATATGCTCCGCTCCCGGGCAGCCCTGCAATTGATACCGGAAACAACGCTTTCGCCGTTGATCCGTTTGATAGTAGTCCGCTTCGAACCGATCAGCGCGGCAAGGGTTTTCCACGATTTGTTGATGGTAACGGAGACGGAGGGGCAACAGTTGATATCGGGGCCGTCGAAGCCCCCCAACCACAAGCGATAACCTTTGCTGATGTATCATTGAACACAATTGATTTCTCGCCGCAATAGTTCTAAAAATTCGAGCGCTAAATTTGAATAGTCATTGTTAGTTTTTGCCGGCGTTTTTCGAGAATCTTCGGCCAGAATAAGCTTCAAAACATCTTCTTAAGAGTGATATGTCCAACCACAACCAGTTTCAGTAAGCCATCTCCTCAATCTGCTTTGCATTTCCCAAATATTATCCTGCTGGCAGCAATCAAAGTTTGAATCAATAAAATCCAGAATCATTTACATGTCTGAAAAGCTGACAAGATGTCGAGGTTTGCTGTCCGTGTATATTTTTGCGCAAAACTGGAAGTGGATTGCAATTTAATGTTTGCTTGAGCGTTAGCAGTAAAAATCGTTGATCCGAATTTAAATGTCTGATAGACGACATAGTAAAACTATTAATGGTGTTATAAAATTCTAGTATTAAATCTCGATTGTGCCTCACAGACTTTGGCAACTGTCATAGTTTGCAAGCTAAAATTGATTTGTAATTATTGATATTATTGAGATAGAGCGCCTGCAAATTCAGGCACTTCGCCAATCTGATGAGTAGTTGTAATTTATGCCAACAATTTTAATTACCGGTTCGGCTGGTCTGGTAGGTTCCGAAGCGGCAGAGTTTTATTGTCAACAAGGATTAACAGTTGTTGGAATTGATAATGATATGCGCAGCCGTTTTTTCGGCTCAGACGCTTCAACAACCTGGAAACGCAATTCGCTGCTTGCAAATTACCCCTCATACATCCATTACGACGCCGACATCCGTAATCAAAGTGAAATAGAAAAAATTTTCCGTGAGTACAATACTGATATTTCCCTGGTGATTCATGCCGCCGCTCAACCGTCCCACGACTGGGCAGCCAGTGATCCACAGATGGATTTTACGGTTAATGCGAACGGTACTCTGACTTTGCTTGAAGCAGCGAGACAGTTTGCTTCAAACAGTGTTTTTATTTTTACTTCGACCAACAAAGTCTACGGTGACCGTCCGAACGAGCTTCCGCTTGTTGAGCAGGAAACTCGTTGGGAAATTGATTCGTCGCATCACTATCGGAACGGCATTGATGAATCAATGAGCATTGACATGACAAAACATTCATTGTTTGGAGCATCAAAAGTAGCTGCCGATATCTTGGTTCAAGAGTACGGGCGTTACTTTGAGATGAAAACGGCGTGTTTTCGGGGTGGATGCTTGACGGGGCCGAACCATTCGGGCACTCAGCTTCACGGTTTTTTATCTTATTTGATGAAATGCACGATGACGGGTACGCCTTACACTGTTTTTGGCTATAACGGCAAACAGGTGCGTGATAATATCCACAGCGAAGATTTAATCAGCGCTTTTGATCATTTTTATCGGGCTCCGCGTGTGGGCGAAGTTTACAATATCGGCGGCGGCCGTTTTTGCAATTGTTCAATGATTGAAGCAATTGCGCTTTGCGAAGAGATTACAGGCAAAAAGCTGGAATGGAATTATACGGAAGACAACCGGAGCGGAGACCATGTTTGGTGGATCAGCGAGACAAATAAATTCAGCTCGCATTTTCCGGAATGGCAGCTGCAGCATAATCTACAAGATATACTTCGACAAATCTTTAAAAACAATGTTGATCGGTGGATTTAAAAGAAAAAATCAAACTGCTTTAGAAAACTCTCCCTCAAAAATCGGAAATCTTTTATCATTTCTAATTTGTGTCCCGTTAATATCTGGATAATTGTCGTGATTGAAAAATTGTGAGGATAACCATGTCACTCGAACAAAACTTGCAAGAGATGGAAGTCACCCGCGAATCTTATTGGCGGCGTTATCCGAAAACTTCACCGATCAAACTCCGCTGGCGCGCGTTGACTGTCCGCCACTGCTTTCATGTCCTGCCGGGCGAATCAATTCTTGAGCTGGGAGCCGGCACAGGACTTTGGACTGAACATCTAGCCTCGACACTGCGCGGCGAAAACCCAATCACGGCGGCTGTTTTTAACCAAGAGTTTTTAGCGGAAGCCACAGAGCGCGGGCTGCCAAATACCAGTTTTGTTAATATTGACAATCTGAGCGATTTGCCGGCGGAGAGTTTTGATTACGTCGTCGGAACTGCCATTCTTTGTCATAATCTCTACGCGCAAAATCTGGCGGCGCTCTATCGCCTTCTCAAACCGGGCGGACAGTTGTTATTTTTTGAGGCGAATTATTGGAATCCGCAGGTTTTTTTGAAAAATACGATTCGCCCCCTCGGACGTTGGAGCGGAGATGCCGAATGTCAGATTGGGATGCGCAAGTATCAGCTGATGAAGCAAGCTTCGCATCAGGGATTTACTCATATCGAAGTTATTCCCTACGATATAGTTCATGCGTTAACTCCGCGCTGGCTAATCCCGGCGCTCCAATCAACAGCTTTTATCCTTGAACATGCGCCGGTTATTCGCGAATTTTGCGGCACTCTTTACATCTGGCTGGTGAAACCGGGTGTTTCGCGTCGAGCCAATGTTAACCTTGCCGAGCACTCGCAATTATTCGGCTCAACATCTTTCGTGATTCCGTGTCACAACGAAGAGATGAATATTCCTCGTCTTGTCAATACGTTAGTTCAGACTTACGGCGATTACATTCACGAAATTATTCTCGTCAATGATAACAGCACCGACCGGACGGCTGAGGTCTCGCTCGAAGTTGCGGCCAATGAACCGCGCGTTAAGCTTGTTAACCGCCAACCGCCGAACGGCGTCGGCCGCGCTTTGCGCGATGGTTATGCGGCGGCGACCGGACGTTATATCCTGACGATGGATTGCGATTTTTTACTGATTCTCCCGGAGTTTCGAGATTTGTTTGATCAAATTGCGGCCGGACGCGAAGGCGCAATCGGAAGCCGCTTCTCGCATGAATCGGTCGTCATCAACTATCCGTTCTCCAAGGTTCTCTGCAATCGCGGTTTTCACTTTCTGGTAAACCTGACGCTGCTTAGTGATGTGCGCGATGTCACAAATAATTTAAAGCTTTACCAATCGGAAATCCTGAAAAACCTGGAAATTGAAGAGCCCCATTTTGCCGCGAATATGGAAACAGGCTTAAAACCGCTGCTTGCCGGTTATGATATTGAAGAAGTGCCAATCTCCTGGATTAACCGGACAATAGATATGGGAACATCTTCTTTCAAAACTTTTAAGCTTGGTCCCAGCTATTTCGGAGCGTTGATGAGAACAATTTGGAGAGTTTGGCGCAATCAACGCGACTTCAAAAAGCGGTTTGAGCCGCACTCTTCCGCAAAAATTATTAATGAGTGCTCAACCGGCGTCATCAATGATGAGCAGTCTTCAAATCTTGTTCGAGTAAAATCACATTTAAAAGAAGCCGAAAACAGAATGGAAAACTGAAGGATTTAAAACTAACATTAAAGCGCCTCGCATATTAAATATGGCTTTTCAATTGCCAAGTTTACGCCAGCTGGAATCAATCGCCAATAAACTCGAAAAAAGCAAGCTTCTAATTTTTCTCGGTTTTACAATACTTTATTCTGCTGCAACCTATTGGTCGTCAACTCGCAAATTAATGTGGAACGATGAGCTTTATACTTATTATATAGCTCGACTTCCCACGATGTCCGATGTTTGGGGAGCATTAATGTCAGGCGGCGAACAGCTTCCACCTTTCTTTTACATTATAACGCGCGCTTCGATAGCACTTTTTGGCGTTAACTCGCTGGCGTTTCGATTACCGGAAATGCTCGGTTTCTGGGTTATGTGTTTATGCCTTTTTATCTTCGTCGGACGTCGCACATCAACCTTTTACGGCTTGCTTGCGGCAGTTTTTCCGCTCGTAACGTCTAGCTACTATTACTCTTACGAAGCTCGTCCATATGGCTTAATGTTAGGCTTTAGCGCGCTTGCATTACTCTGCTGGCAATCGGCAACCATGAACCGCTGGCGTCCCCTTTCAATTATTTTTCTCGGAATGAGTTTGGCCGGTGCGCTTTCGGTTCATTACTACGGCGTCTTTGTCATCTTGCCGCTGGCTTTGGGCGAAGTTGTGCGAACTTTAACCAGACGCAAAATTGATGCTCCAGTCTGGGCGATGTTTGTCTTAGCAGTTGTTCCGCTATTTTGGCATTTGCCGCTCATTCGCCAAGCGCGCGCTAACTCCGGTGTTTTTTGGGCGCAGCCGCAATGGATGAATATTCCCGATTTTTATTTTGAGATGCTTTATTTGGTGGTTTTGCCGCTAACTTGCCTAATCTTTTTTGCGGGAATTTATCAAAATTCAAGGCAGGACATTGAGCCTATTCAAGACGACAAATCAATCTCTGATATTTCCCATCTGTTTCCAGAGATTATTGTTGCCGTCGGCTTTATCATGCTCCCGATTTTTGGTGTGATCACAGCAAAATTTGTAACCGGAGCGTTTACTAGCCGCTATGCAATTTGCGCCATTATCGGTTTTAGCATCTTGATATCCCTCGCAGCTACCAGAATATACAACAATAATAGGTTAATTGTTGCCGTGCTAATGATTTGTTTTTTCGGGTGGTTTGGCATCCTAACTTTTAAAGAATATTGGAAGCCGGGAGAAGATTGGGGAGCTTATCCGGAGTCAAAAATTCAACTGATTAAGCTTTCAGGCGAGCCAGATTTGCCAATTGTTGCCGCCGAAACATACACGTTTATCGAGCTTGAGCATTATGCGCCGCCGGAAATCAGCTCGCGCGTCGTTTATCTTGCCGATCCGCAGATTTCTCTCCAGCGGATCGGCAGCAACAGCATTGAATTGGGAACTCTTAGTTTGTTCAAACCCTGGTTTCAATTAAATGTCACCGATTACAAGCCTTACATCGCATCCCGTCCGCGTTTCTTGCTGTGCGGAAACCCTCAATCGTTCAGCTGGATAGTTCCGCAGCTTGAACAGGACGGAATGCGTCTAGAACTAAAAGGAAACAAAGGGAAAATACTGATTTTTCTGGTAACTCCGGCCGAGCAGGAAAATTCTCAGACTCGCTGATGCTTTCAACATGACAATGAATTTTCTCAAAACAGTTTGATTTCCAGTAAATTTATCAATGAACAGTGATTCGTCCAAAATTGATCCGGTCACACATGAAGGCGATAATTCAGTAAAGTCGTCAGATTCGACTGATTCGACAAAATGGTTTAAAAGCCAAAAGACCTTTCTTGTCATTCTGTTAGCGTTGACAATCATGATTTGGATTCCGCGTTTAAAAGGTCCGATTGATCTGCGATGGGACGGCGGTGTTTACTATATTCTGGGAACGTCGCTGGCTGAAGGCAGGGGATACAAATTGCTTAATGAACCCGGGCAAATTGACGCTCTGCAATATCCGCCGCTGCTGCCGTTAATAGTCGCCGGTTATCAAACGATTCTTAGAACAAGTGATCCGACAATTGTTGGTGAATGGCTCAGATATTCAGCTTTTATATTTTTCATCTTTTATATTTATCTTGTCTTTAGGTTTTTCAAAAGTTATCTCGCTTTAAATTACGCGTTTCTCGCCACGCTTTTCTGTCTTTTCACTCTGCACGTTTATTTTCTTTCCGACCTGCTCTTTCCAGAAATTCTTTTTAGCGCTGCAACGCTTCTTTTTATTTTATTGAGCAAGAACGAAAACAGCCGCTTTTATTCCGGTTCGACTTATTTATTCGCTGTTTTGTCATATGCACTGCGCACTGTCGGAATTGCAGCGTTTGCGGCATGGGTGCTGGAAAGTCTGGTGCAGAGGCGATTTAAGCAAGCTGTGCTGCGAGCGTTTCTCGTGCTGATTCCAATCATCTGCTGGCAGTCATACATCTTTTCGGTTGAATCGAGCGACAACTACCGGAAGCCGGCTTACGCCTATCAACGCGCGCCCTATATGTTTTACAACGTCAGCTATGCGCGTAACGTTTCTCTGATGGACCCTTTTGCTCCCGAAAAAGGAGATTCTTCGCCGGTGAAGATTGTGCGACGATTCTTGCACAATGCGATTGAACTTCCGGTTAATCTCGGAGAAACGCTGGCCATTCCGCGCGGGTATTTTGAATCATTTTCACCTTTTGGCGACGACGCAAGAATACATTTCGTTGTCTCATGGGGAATTTATATTCTTTTATATTTACTCGGCCTGCTTGTATTTGGCGGCATAGCCTTACTGGTATTAAGGCGACAGTGGATTGTTCCGCTTTATGTAATGCTTTATTTAGCCGCAGTGTGCCTGACGCCGTTTCCCGGACAATATTTACGTTATTTAGTGCCGACTGCGCCTTTGCTGGTTTTGTCGCTTGTTACTCTTCTCTCGCCGATGAAAGAAAATTCGTCATGGCACATTTTTCCGGTGCGGTCTGCGAATTTTAAAAGTTATCTGGCTCTGACAATTTTTTTGATAGTTTTGCTAACTAAGACAGCTGTCTTTGCTACAGTTTACGGACGAGATATGGGTAAAATCTCATACCTCGACTACAACCGTCAGCCGATTGAGTACCGACTGTTTTTTTACGATGAATCACAGCAGAGTTTTGATCTGACCATTGATTATCTGAGGCAAGCGGCAAAAGCGGATGAAGTCGTCGCAGCGGGAACGCCGCACTGGATTTATCTGCGAACAGGATTAAAAACCGTGATGCCGCCGTTTGAGATTGACCCGCTTCGGGAGCAGCAGATGCTTGACAGTGTGCCGGTTAATTATCTTCTCGTCGGCAAAGATGTGATAGGTGCCGAACGATATACCTTGCCCGTCGTTCAGCAATTTACCAGTCAGTGGAAGCAGGTTTTTTCCACACCTGATGGCGAATGGACTGTCTATCAACGCGTCAGTCAATAATTTGCGCCTATTCTGCTCCAAGCAAATAAAGCGAGTTAATGCCGCTATTTTCTCTGAACACCTAAAATACTGGCGAAAAAACTAAAAAGAAAAGATTCAAACCCAAGCGAAGCCAAGGTTACACCAATAATAGTAATACGCAGACTAAGGCCGTAATCAAGATCACCGAAATTTACCAATCGCCATTCGTTAACGACAAAACCCAGTAAAATCAGTCCGACCAAAAGCGCAAGAAGACTAAACAAAAGGCCTTTCTCCAAATCTAAAAACTGGTATAAACGAATCAGGCGTTTGTCTTCCGGAACCATTTTTTCGTTAACTGCAAAAGTTTTAGTCAAAATCGCAAACAGAATCGCCTGGTATCCGCAAGTAATCAGAAAGCTGGAAAAAAGCAAAGTATGAACGTCAAAATGAATTCGCCCCATCAAGGTTACCCCCGGCAGAGCGAGAATATAACCAATAATTCCCAAGAGAATAAGGATTCTGCCGGGAATGTAAAAAAGCCACTTCGGACTGTACAATAAAAAAAATCGAAGAGTTCGCCAACCATCGCGAAAAGTTCTCAAATGCGGTGGGTGCGATTTGCGTCCGTCAGGATGTAAAGTGATTGGAACTTCAGCAATTCTGCTGTTGTAAAGGCTTGACTTGATAATCATTTCGGTGGCAAATTCCATCCCAGTACACCGCTGCTCGAGCGATTCATAATGGGTTTTGGTAAAACCACGCAGGCCACAGTAAACATCGCTGATCGGAGCATAAAACCAAACGCGTGCCAGCGCAGAAAACATTGGATTGCCCCACCAACGATGTAAAAAAGGCATCGCACCCGGTAAAACTCTGCCGCCGCCGCTCGGTAATCTGCACCCCTGAACCAAATCATAGCCTTCGCGAAGCTTGTCAACAAATTTTGGAAGTTCAAGAAAATCGTAACTATCGTCGGCATCGCCCATTATTACGAATTTGCCTTTGGCCGCTGCAATTCCCCCCATCAGAGCGCTGCCGTAACCTTTTTCTTCGACGTTAATGACTCTCGCTCCCAATTTCCGCGCTATTTCCGGCGAATTGTCTGTACTACCGTTATCCGCAACGACTATTTCAGCTGAAATATTATTCTCAGAAATAGCACGCTGCGCCTTTTCTATACAAATGGCCAACGTATCGGATTCGTTTAAACAAGGCATGACAATTGAGAGTTCAACGTTTTTTTCCTTGTTAGAATTATCTACCACACTTATGTGAGGAGAATTTTCGATTTCGGCAGTAAAAGATTTCATAGGACAACTTTTTCAGTTGGTGGCTTTGGACATAGTCAACTAAAATCAAAACTTTTCCAAAAATTTGAATTAACTTGAAATTTTAAAATGCTGCTTGTAAACAAGTTTACCTAATGCCATCGGGTTGTTCGCTTTTAGTGAATGAAAATGAGTAGATTTGCATTCGTGCGACATCAGAATAACCTCATCGGTTTTAGCGGCAATTAAGCAACCGCACTTGGAGGGAAGAGGATGAATTCAGTTTTTACTTTTACATTAATCCTAACTTTGCTGAGAAGTTTTCCAGATATTATTGCAAACTTCTAAAATTTAATAAAAAGTACTCAAAGTTTATTGACTTGATTTTGCATTTCCACCGACAGATTGCGGATCCAAATCCGCGCCGATTCGCTTATTATCAAACCCTTTATTCAAATACGGACTATCTTGTCGTAAACGGTAATCACCGTTTTCAGCGCTTACAAAACCCACCTGGTTAATTGAATTCAAAAAGAAATTTTTCTCTCGGTAGAGCGAGGCTTTGCCGCCGATAATTATATTTCCCGTAACCGTGCCGTTCGAGAAAAGTTTGTTGATTACTTCCTGCCCCGATCCCATATTATCGCCTTTAAAGCCGTACTCGTTTTCAAAAATGATGTTGTTGCGAAAAATAAAATTTTTAACCGGGGCGTCGTAAGCATTAGTAATATTTCCGGTTTGAATAATTGTGTTGTTTTCAATCGTCAAGCCATCCCAAGACGTGGATTTCATGAAATGTCCGGTGCTGTTCCATTTTCGCCCGTTAATATCCTCAAAAAAATTATTGCGAATCTGTAGGTTATGCCCTCCCTGCCCTTCCGGACCGTAAACGCTGATGCCAGCGCCGGAGCCGCGCACAATATTTCCGGTAAATTCAATATCTTTGACGATGGCGGCGTCTCCGGTATCGGCACGAGTTGTAAAAAGAACCGCGGTTCCGTCCTGCCCCATCGTCCAGTTATTGGTCATCAAATTATTTACAATTTTGATTCGCTGGCCGTTTTTTATTTCAAACAGATTTTTTACCAGCCAGCCTTGCTCACGCCACTTGATCGGCTTGTTTAAATAGTTTCCACTGACGAGGCAATCGGATGGCACTAATCTTAAAGTAGAACCCGCACCGCCGAAGAGAATATTTTCTGCCGCTCCTTCCAAATAATTGTTGACTATTTCGATTGGTCCGTCGGTGGCCCAAACTGCAATAGCCTGACTTTCTTCGTCCCGCCGTTTGATGTTGGAAATATAGCTGTTTGAGATTTTAATGTTTCTGCCGTTGGCAGCAATCCCGCGGCGCTGTCCTTCAGCTTCGCTGCCGTGAATCCAAACCTGATCAAACTCGATATGATGCGGCAGTTCCTCGACCGTTTTCTCCTCGCTTGTTCCAATTTGAATAATGTTGTAAAGCCCTTCCAGAGTAGGCCCAATCTCGATTCCAACAAAACGAAAATGATGCGCCCCGTTTGCCGCTGAGATTACCGGCTTGCCTTTGACGTTTGATTCTAACTTAGGCAAAACAGCAGCATATTTTGCCGGATCAAGCCGCGTATTAGCCGCCGGAAGTTGATTTTGTTCGGCAGATGTACGGATAGTGATGAATTCGCTTCCTGATTTTAACGGCAAATTAAAGGCGCCCTTGAAAGTGGCTCCCGCCTGTAACAAAATGGTGTCACCAGGCTTGGCGCGATTTAGCGCGGCTTGAAAATCTCCGCCCTCTTTCACGAAAATCGTGTTTCCGGAGATTTCTGTTAAGGCTCCATTGGCATATCTTTGATAAGAGTAAAGGCCAAAGCCCGTTAATGAAATCACCATCGCCGTAAGCAAGATGACCCAAAGAAATATTTTATTGCTGCTAACTAAACGCTTTTTCATAACGAACAATGGCAGAAATTTTTCATAGCTTGTCTGTTTATATATCCAAATACCAATCTCTCCGGAATTCATAACTTGTTACCGCCCAACGGTATATTCGTATTTATAAAGAACAATATAGATAAATTCAGCCGAGTTATTCCAGCTGATTCGCATTGTCGTTAAATATTGTTTAAAATGTAACAACAAGTACTTGCTTTTTTTTTCAAATTATTTATAATACATCTAGCAAGCACCTCATCTGTTTGTTAATACCAATAAATTAACCAAGCAAGATGAAATGACGTAACCTCTCACAAGAGAATCTTCACTTTCATTGAGATGCAATATTACTAAACCTTGTACAAGTAAGGCCCCCGCATAAAAGTAGTATTGTATTATGACAGCATCTGTTGAACAAATCTCTGTTCAAACAAAACTTATTTTAATACAGCAAAATTCGATAGTTGTCAGCAAAATATCAACGGGCGACCTGTTGACAAAGCACCGGCTTGTCAGATATTTAATATTAACTGTTGTATTTATTTGCTTTATTCTTCAAAAAATATTTTGTTATCAATAATTTGGTAGCAATGAGCATAATTTGACAGGCTAATACAAAAATTTGAAGTCTTTTGTATCGCTTTCCTGCCCATCAAATATAGTTTCTCACGATTTCACTCAGATAAATCTTTTAGGGAAGGTCAATCAATGTTAAGTAAAATTCTCTCCAACTTAAACTCCTCACGCGTTCCATTCTTCCAATTTTCTAGTTTGCTATTGCTGTTCACACTCATCCCAGTTTCGGCATTAGGACAAGTTAGGGTCAACGTTAAAACTGATTTGGGCGTTTATCCGGCAGGCCCTCCGCCGGCTCTCTCGTCTGCCGGAGCTAAAACGAATGATCCTGTATTCGGCACACAGATAATGCGAGTGACGGATGCGGCAGATGGGTCAGGCTTCGGAACAGCTTACTCGTATTGGTCTGTATTTAACTCTAATAGTACTAGGTTGTTGGTGCAATCGGTCTCTGGAGGAGCAATTTTATATCAATTTGATCCCGTATCATTTACGCTGGGAAGTAAGAGACCCTGGCCTTCACCTCCCGGTACCGGATTCACGAGCGCGGAAGATGCGGTGTGGAGCGCTAATGATCCCGACCTCCTTTTTGTTCATCAGGGGGCAGCTTTTTATGCATTTAACGCGAGTTCCGGCAGCTATTCTTTGCTCGGATATTTGAACAGTCAGTTTCCCAGCGGATCGTACTTCTGGCAGATGAGCGTGAGCCGCGATGACGACGTTTTTGCTTTTACAGTTAGAAATCCTGACGCAAGTGTCGGTGGCTATGCTGTCTGGCGTCGTTCAACAAATACAATAATCTATTCCGTCAGAACCTCGGCTCTGGATGAAGTGCAAATTGATAAAACAGGCCAATATCTGGTTGTCAAAACAGGACAAGAAGGCGCTGGGGTAATTGAAGTCAAGGTAGTTAATTTGCAAACGCAAACGGTCACGGATTTAACTGATAACGAACCGGATTTTGCGCCCGGACATAGCGATAACGGCAGAGGCATTGTGGTAGGAGCAGATAACTGGCAAAATCGTATTACTTACAGAAGTTTGAGTTCTCCGCATGATGTTCGCACGGTTTTGTCGCTTGGAAACAACTGGCAGTTGTATTATCACATTTCCCTTTTAGGAAATAATGAATCATGGGTCTTAGTGGGTTTTCATGGCCCTGCTACCTCCACCGCGCTGAATAACGAACTTGTGCTTGTGGCAACTGACGGCAGTCAGCGAGTCCGCCGTTTTGTCCACCATTACTCAACATACACTGATTATTACAGCGCCCCGCGCGCCAACATCTCACGCGACGGCAAGTTTGTCGCCTTTACGTCAAACTGGGGCAATTCGGGCAGACGCGATTTATTTATAGCTAAAGTTCCGTCTTTGACCGCTAAGCCTTGGCAAACCGCAGCAACTGATTCAAGCGATGGGAATGGCAGACCTGGCAAACCAGCATCAAGCACCGTAGCTATACCGACGACAACGATGGTCACCAGATCGACAAACGGTAGATCAATATTAACCAACCATTAATTTTGAGCGGTTATCCGGATTTGATTATTGTTATCCTTACGACCATTGCTGGGTTTTTAGTAAAACAACCAATAATAGGCTAGTTTTACATATTCTTGGCCAACTATCTGCCAGCCTTGGCTGCTCAACCACCAGTAAAACGGCGACAGTGTCAATTGATCGTTCGACGGGGATTTGAGACCGACAATCAATTCCGAACGATGTCTTGATAAAACTCTTTCAAAAGTCCAGAGCGTTCGGCGCGAATGGTAAGTTGAAGTCACGAGCAACAGTGACTTCAGCTTTTTTTGTGCGGAGATTTCAGCCAAAAGACTTGCTTCATCATTCGTTCCGTTAACTACTCCGGGCAGTATTTCGATTGCGTCTTCCGGAACGCCCTGCCGGATTAATTCATTCCGCGCAAGCTCGACAAAGTATGGATTTCGTTGTTCTTTTTGGTTCCAACCCCCTTGCAGGCCGTCATTGGTCAAAAATATTTTCGGCGCAATTCCCTCTTTAAAAATCTCTGCTGCTTCATCTGTGCGCTCAATATAATCAGCCGCTCCCCCAAGAACCAAAATTGCGTCGGCTTTTGCAAGCGGCCTTTCAACCACCAGGTTATTTGCCAGAATCCAGGCGAGCATGCTCCAGGCTGCAAGTAAGATAAAAAAGCCAGCCGCGATTAGCAGTATTTTTTTGGTTCGCACATTGTTACGACTGCTGAGAAGTTAAACTGTCACCAACAAATTCCTTGATAATTCTGATCTGAAGTGCGCTTGCCAAAGATTCTGACAAGATCAACGACAATTTGCTCATTGGTTAGTTTGGATTCGATTTCCTTGAATTCCTTGGCCGGATTTCCGATTAAGATTACTTCCGAATGTTCAAGAACTTCATCAATGCTTTCAGCCATCAAATTTGAAATATGCGGAATTTCACGCTCTATGTATTCTTTGTTCGCACCGACAAGCTTAGCAATCGATACTTCTTTGTCGTAAAGTTTGATATTGTACCCCTTGCCAATAAGCCTTTCGATTACTGAAACTACGGGCGATTCCCGCAAATCGTCGGTTCCCGCTTTAAACGCAAAGCCAAGAAATCCGACTCGTTTTTTCCCGGTCTTGATAATCATCTGAATAGCGCGCTCAATCTGGAGCAGGTTGCTTTCCAAAGCCGCCTCGAGAACCGGCACTTTAACATCCAATTCTTTCGCCTTATACTGCAAAGCTCGCAAATCTTTTGGCAAACATGAACCGCCAAACGCAAAGCCTGGTTTTAAATAATAAGGCGACAAATTTAATTTCGAATCCTGACAAAAAACTTCCATCACTTCGTGGCTGTCAATACCCATTTCTTTGCAGATATTACCGATTTCATTGGCAAACGAAACTTTTAAGCCGTGAAAACAATTGCACGAATACTTGACCATTTCCGCCGCTTTAACGCTCGTCAAATAAAGCGGGGCGTCTATTTTCGCGTAGAGCCGCTTTAAAATCTCGCCTGCTTCTTCGGAGTCGGCGCCGATTAATGTAAATGGAGGCGCGTAAAAATCCTTGATCGCCGTTCCTTCCCGCAAAAACTCGGGATTAATGCAAATATCAAAATCTTTTCCAGCTTTTTTGTCCGAATAAACCTTGACGGTCGGTTTAACCAATTCTTCAATCGTTCCGGGCAGCATTGTGCTGCGCATCACGACGACATGACGACGCGATTTTTTAGAGATCGCCTCGCCAATTTGCTGGCTCACGCGTTTAATATAATCAAGTTTGAGCGAACCGTTATCATTTGACGGAGTCCCGACGCAGACCAAAGAAATGTCGGAATTTTCAATCGCGTCGCTAACATCGGTTGTCGCTCGCAGGCGTTTTTCGGCAACCGTTTGTTTGATGAGCTCGTTAATTCCCTCTTCGATTATCGGAGAATTTCCCGAATTGATGATATCCACTTTTGTCTGGCTCACATCAACGCCGATAACTTCGTGACCTTCTTTAGCAAAACACGCTGCTGACACCGCGCCGACATAACCCAAACCGAATACACTGATTTTCATATTTTTATTTTTGCTACTAATTTTTGAGAGGGAAAGAAACTAAAATTGTTAACTCAAAACTTTGTAAATTTAATTTTAATTTTACTGAATAAATTTATTGACCAGGCAGTGATGCCTCCGAATTTTTGTTAGCTAATCATATCTAAAAATTTCGAATCATGATAACAATCAATTTTTAACACGCACTGGAAAGTTCGGCCAAACAATCGTCAAATACTGTTTCCTATTGACACCTTTTCATTAAGTTTCCGATTTCCAGAGTTCGTTTTTCTCGATTCGATCGCCTTTTCACAAAGTTTAGCGAAATCATCCGCGACGGTTTGCCAACCGAATTTTTCGCGGACGGTGTGCGCCGCCTGTTGGCCAATCTCTCGCGCTAAGCTTTTGTCCTTTAACAGCTTCACCACAGTTGCCGCGAATTCTTGCGGGTTGTCGCGCAGAAAAATCTCTTCGCCGTCCTTGACCGGCAAACCTTCCGCTCCGACAGTAGTCGAAACAATTGGTAATTCCATCGCCATTGCCTCGTAAACCTTTAAACGGGTTCCGCCGCCAATTCTAATCGGGACGATATAAACGCTGCCCCGCTCCATAAACGGGCGAACATCTTCGACTCTCCCGGTGACTAAAATTGACGAGTCTTTTTTGCTTGATTCAATCAGACTCGGGAACGGATTGCGCCCTACGACTGTCAGTGAAACTTGCGGTAGTTGACGGCGGATGAGCGGCAAAATATCTTCGATAAACCAACGGATGGCGTCTTCGTTCGGCAGCCAATCCATTGAACCCGTAAAGACCAAATTAAACTCATCTTTTTGACTTTTCTGCGAAGCGAAGAATTCCGTATCAACTCCGGTGGGAACATCGGAAACATTTTTGATCGAATAATCGTCCCGCATTGTTTCGGCGTCTTCCCTGGAAACTGCCGCCACCCAATCAAAATGCTGACAGGCCTCTTTCTCGTAATCAACCATGCGACGCCACTGCATTTTCATAAACGCTTTTTTGAGAGCGTTTTTAGCAACTTCGAAATGCCTGCGCCAAATCATGGCTTCGACATTGTGCTGAAAGAGCAATGTCGCAACTTTTAAATTTGCAGGGAAATTAACGGCCGGAGTGAGAAAATCGCAAACAACTACATCGAAATTTTCCGGGTTTGCCAGTTTTTCAATCTTGACACGCATTTCAGGCGACACATACTTTTGCAAAGAATACGGCAGCTTTGAGACGAGATTACTCGCTAGTTCAAAATAAAATCTGGGGGTGAATTTAGCGCTCGTCGTGTGCGGAATCGTGATGGTTTCGTCTGCGTATTCCGTTGCTTTATCGAGCGCGTCGGGTTCGGCGGAACCGTCGTCAAGCGTGAGATAGGTTATCTGATGCTTTTTTTTTAACTCCTTCAACATTTGATAAGTACGGATTTTTCCGCCTTTATCAACCGGATGAAGTAGTTCTGTTTTTACCCAAAGAATTCGCACTTTTTATTACAAGATATTGATTAAAATAGATGTTATTAATTCTCTAAAAGAGAGATTTGGATGAATCTGAATCGGTTTAAACTATTTACTTGAATTCACCCGCAATTCCCGTCTGATCTGTTTCGACAGGCGTTTTAGTTTTCATTATCAATAAATCTGCGCTGCCACATTTCAAAATTGAGTAAAGCCCACAGCCTTTCGTCGTGATTTTCGCCTTGCCGATGTCTTTCGGCCAGATTTCGCACAAAATCCGCTTGAAAAACTCCGCGTGCAAGCGCGCGTTCCGACAAAACATATTCATCAATCAAATGCTTATATTCATTTCTAAACCATTTTCCAATCGGCACCGGAAAACCCATCTTCTTGCGGGTCAAAATCTCCTCAGGCAAAATCCCTTTCATCGCTTCGCGCAAAACAAACTTCGTCCTGTTGCCGCGCAGCTTTAAATTGTCGGGCATCTGCGCCGAAAACTCCATTAACTTATGGTCGAGAAACGGCACGCGGCTTTCAATCGAAGCCGCCATAGACATTTGATCCTGCTTCATCAAAAGTTCGTGGAGATAGGTTTTGGTATCCGCATAGAGCATTCTGTCCAATAAACTATTGGTTTCCGCCGAATCAAAAAATCGTGACATTTCGGCATACGGATCAACGTGCGAGCCGATTTGCGCCTTTGTTTGAGCGGAGAGCATCTCGTTTTGCATCTGTCTGGGAAAAACGGCGAAATTATCGAAATAAATATTTTCAATGGTTGGCTCGATTGAGAAAAAACTCTTGCGCAGTTTGTGGCGAACCTTAGAATCAAGCGACAAACCTTCTATTTTGTGGGCGACAAATTCACGGGCAAATTTTGGCGCCCAATTGTGATAGGTTTCGCCATATTTTAAATTCATCAGGGTTTTTGCGTAACGCCCATAACCGGCCAGGCTTTCGTCGCTTCCCTCGCCGGTCAAAACCACTTTGACATGCTCGCCGGCAAGTCGCGAGACAAAAAAGAGTGCAACGCTCGAAGGATGCGCCAAAGGTTCATCTTCATGCCAAATCAAATTTGGCAAAGCCTTAAAAAAATCTGCGGGAGAAACGATTATTTCGTGATGATCGGTTTTAAACGCGGTCGCAACCAGACGCGCAAACTCTAATTCGTTGGCTTCGCGTTCGGCAAACGCGACTGAAAATGTTTTAACCGGCGCGGAAACCATCTTTGACATGACCGCGGCAATCGCACTCGAATCTATTCCGCCCGACAAAAACATTCCAAGCGGAACATCCGCCATTAGACGCAGTTCGACGGCTTTTTGAAAAAGCTCGAACCATTCCGCCACCCAATCTTGATCGGTGCGCCGGCGGCCGTTTAGCTTCGGTTCAAACTGTAAATCCCAGAACTTATTGATGCGGATTTTGCCGTCGCTCCAGGTCAAAGTGTGGCCGGCCGGCAGTCGTTTGATACCGGCGAAAAGAGTTTCGTCACCGCTCGTACCGTGGTTGGCCAGATAGTCGGTCAGCTCGGCATAATTAAGTTCTGGTTTGATGGCTTTTGCTTCAAGAATCGCTTTAATTTCCGACGCGAAAAACAGGCTTCCGTCCGCGTCATGAACGTAATAAAGCGGCTTGACGCCCAATCGGTCACGCGCGATAAACAATTCCTGTTTATTTTTATTCCAGACGGCAAAGGCAAACATCCCGCGGAGTTTGTTAACACAGCTGTCGCCGTATTCTTCGTAAAGATGCAGGATGGTTTCCGTATCGCAGTGAGTTTTATATTCGTAGCCCTTTTCGATTAATTCGTGGCGATAATCATTGTGGTTGTAAACCTCGCCGTTGTAGATAATGACGCATGATTCGTCCTGATTAAACATCGGCTGTTGACCGCTTTTCAGGTCAACGATTGAGAGTCTTCGATGACCGAGACCGACGTTTCTTTCCACGAAAATTCCCGCCTCGTCCGGCCCGCGATGAGACAGAACGTCGCGCATCGCCGTTAACAATTGAGGATTAACTTCGCGCCCCGATTTATTTGAGTAAACTATTCCGTTGATGCCGCACATTTTGTTTCTTAGATGTCTAATTTTAGGATATAAACATCTATTTTTCTAATTGCAATTTTTATCACTTTCTATTTACCTGAGCGCGTTCAACTTAATTCAAGATTTTAGAAGTTCTGCCGCTCTGCTAAAAGTATTACGAATTACAAAATCACCCTTTATTTTCAGCGTATATATTAGTTTTTTAGATTCAATTTTTGCGCCGTAGCGCGGTGAAATCCAACAATTTTCAACTGTCCAAACTCCCTTGTCACCTGAGTTTTCTGTTGTCACATCAGTATAAACAGTTAATAAAGGTTGTTTTCTGTTTCCCCTTTTGTAGATTGTGACAAACTCGTTTTTTACTTCCGCGTCACATTGCTGAGAAAGTATAAAGTTTAGCTCATAGGAATTCAGGTTGCCGCTTTTGATTAAATCTTTAAGCGTCACTGAATTGGTCTTTTCCAGTAAAATTTCGCGTTCGTAATCCACGCCAAAACGGGCGAAACCGTTGTGAGTTCCGCGAAAATAGACGACATCTTTGTCTTCTCGCCATTCGATAATTTTGGCATCGGCCATTGTTTCCCATGAAAACGCACCGCCCGGAATTGACGAAGACTCGCCGTTGACGTTTAAGCAATTATGAGCTGAAGTCGAACGAAAGAGCTGTCGCGCGGCTAAATCCGAAGTGTAATTATAGGTTCCCGAATCAATGAAAACTGGTGTGCCCTCAAACGATAAAACAAATCCCAATGCATCAGCGTGGGCGTGTCCGCAATTTAAAAAACCGTGTTTGCCGCAATCAACCAGCAAAAAATTCGCATCCGGTTTCCACGAATCTCGCATCGCGAAAAATCCGCTTGTCTCAAAAGCTTTTGAAGTTTCTTTCGGTTCAAACGCGTTGAGCTCATCAAACCGCTGCAGGCCTTCAGCGCCAAGCAGCCATAGCAATTCGGCGCTTGCCTCGCGCGCCGCAAATTTAAAATCTCCGCGCTCAAACAACGCGGCTCCCAAAGCCAGAGTCGGGCGAAAATCGGTAACGGGTTTTTCATCGAGAAAGTAAAATCTCCCGCCGTCATCATCGCCAAAAAGCGCTGTTTCGCCGTTAGGTTCGGTGATAAAAAGTAAAAACTCAAACAACTGGTTTAATTTTTCCCGATGTTTTTTCTCGACCGGCGCGCCCTCTAACTGGCGCAGAATTAATAAATTGGTGTAAAAATCAGTTGTATAGCGGTGGTAATGACTCGATTGTTCGCAATAAACTCCGTCGGCGCGCACTTGAAAATCAAGCGCATTCAGTAAAATGTCATATCCCAGTTTTTTCCAGCGTTTCGCTTCTTTGAACTCGGGCAAAAATGTTCCGAGAAAGTATAGACCGAGGGCTTCTCCGGTCAAATGCGTGTTCGGACTAAAATAAGTTGAGAGGTAAGTTTCAAGATGCCGCCCGTGCAAATACAAATATTTCAGCATTTGCAGAAAAACTCCGGATTCAAATTCGGGCGAGTCTTTAAAAAAATAAAATGCCCAAATCCACGAGATTGAGCGAAAAGCAAGTTCTAAACTCGAAAGCCAGTTGACGCCTTTTTTAGGAGGATTGTCGGCAAACCAGCTTTCCAAATGAGCAACAAAGGTTTGAGCATATTTCTCGTCTTTTGTTAACCAGTAGGCGCGTCCGAGAGTCGTAAAATATTGGTGACGATTAAGCTCCCAGATTATTTTTTTATCTCCGGTCTGATTTGCATTGACCTCTTCTATATGAGACCAGTGAATTTTAGCGGATGTTTTTTGCGAAATCGGATCAAAATGCCAGTTGGGAATTTTTCCTCCGAAATAAAGATTGTCGAAACCGAGCAAATCAATAAAACCCTCACAGATTTGGTCGGCTCGGCTGATAATCGTCTTTTCTTCGTCGGGAAAATGTTCCCGCAACGCGGTCAGCGTCGCTTCAGGATTTTCAAACGAAGCGTAAAACTTCACGGTTTTTCGCGCGTGGAAATGATTGAGAACATCTCCGGCAGAAACGTTTTTTGCTCCCGCCTCGAATCTCTGCAGCAATTGTGCGTCTGTCAGCAATCGTGTTTGCGAAGACACACCGAATCTTTCCGCGAAAACATTTGCTCCCTGCCGTCCGCGCTCTTTGAATTCCTCAAAATTTCTACCCCTCAGTTTTTTAAGTTTTCCGAGCATTTCGTTTTCATTCTTAGTAAATATCTAAAATTACCAAATGTTTTTCCAAGCTGTTAGCGTACATTTCTCTTGCAGATGCAATGTTTTATTAGAAAGTTTTGGGGCGAACAACTTCATTTTTTATCGGCCAGTTCTTGGTAAATACTCAGCCACGAACTTCTCACATTATCCCAAGAATATGTTTTGCACTCTAATCGTGCATTCGTAATGATTTTTTGCGCCAACTCCTTAGATTCCAAAATCCTCAATGCTGCTTGCGCCAGTGCTGCGTGATCGCCAATTTCTACCAGCAAACCTGTTTTTTCATTTTCTACAATATAAGGGATGCCGCCGGCATTGGTCGAAACAACTGGCAAACCACAGGCAAAAGCTTCAATTACTGAATTCGGCATGTTGTCAATATTTGGTGAATTCAAATAAACATCAGCTCGGTCGTAAAGTTCAGGCATTCTTTCTGGCAAGACCTGCCCAAGAAATTCAATATGTTTCAAATTCAATTCTTTAGCCAACTGATGCAATCTATCTCTCTCTTCACCATCGCCAGCAATAATAAGCTCAGCTTCAGGAATTTTGTTTTGAATAAGGGAAAAAGCCTGCAAAATGCATCCGACATTATAAAGCGGCGCAAAATTTCGGTTCGACAAAAATATTGGTCGCAGAGGACTACGCGCCCGAAAATGATAGCGATCAGTGTTGACAAAATTAAAAATTATTTTCGCTTTTAAACCAAATTCATTAAAAACATCTACTAGATAGCCTGACGGCACGATGACAACATCAAATAAGCGAATCGTTGGAATAGCGCTTCTTTTCCATGCCTCCAGGTGATCTGCGGCTTGACCGCTGCGATAATTCAAAATGGTTTTCTTTCCAAATAGCTTGGCAATTAAGACAGCGGGCGTTGGAGCAATCACAAACGAAAAATATGATGCTGAAAATATGTGAATGATATCGTAGCGAGGAATTCTAGTTATTAAATTGAAAATATATTTTATTGAGGTCAGAAAAGTTCGTAGGTATTTAATTTTCTGCAAACGCGGGAAAAATGATGGATTTATCGGCTGCAAATCAACCTGAACGGTGGGTTCATTTTTAAATTTATCTAAAAGTCTGTTAGCTTGCACTGTTTGTCCGCCAAGTATTGGCAAAGCGGGTGCAACCATCAGAATTTTCAGCGGTTTTTTCTTTATTTTTTGTCCTACGTTTGTCACTCGTTTCATTGTATAAACCTAGGTTTTCAATTTGCTGTCTAACAAACTGTTATAAAGTTCCAAGGTACTACTCAATTGCGCGGCAAGTGTAAACTTTTCTTCGATAATTCGGCGCCCACTTTCACCTAAGCGTTTTGCCTTTTGCGGATTTTCTAACAATTCAATGAGACGATTGGCCATTGCTTGATCATCGTCCGATTCCACCAAGAATCCTGTCTCTCCTTCGACAACAGCTTCACTCGCACCACCGACGTTGGTTGCAACGACGGGCTTGGCTGCCGCCATATATTCCAAAATTGAATTGGAAAAGCCCTCGGATCTTGAGCTTAAAACGCAGATATCAGACACTGATAGCAACTCCGCAATTTTCGCGCAACCGCCTATAAAAAAAACATCCCCTTCAATACCCAATTCTGCGGCAAAACCCTTGAGAGATTCCGTTAATTCACCTTCGCCAGCCAGAACAAACGCTACGTTTTTAAGTTTCTCTCTAACCTTCTGTGCCGATTTTAAAAACATTCTGTGATTTTTCACATCGCTTCTTAAATTGGCGACGATTGTGACAAATTGAATTTCGTTGGGAGAAGGCAAGCCGAGGTCGCGTAAAATCTCCTCACGACTTTGTATTGGCGAAGACAACAATCTTTGTAAATCCAAACCGTTGTGTATAATTACAATCTTTTGTTGTGATATACCTGCATTGACTAAAAATCGCTTGACGGCTTCGGCGTTAGCGACAATTTTGTCGGCTAAACGAAAGGCTTGGCGTTCTATTAGCAGTTGATTTTTCGATTTACTAAATGTTTCACGTTTGGACGCAATCCGAACAGGCACGCGCGCCATAAAACCAGCCAGCATTCCAAAAATGTTTGTGTAGAAATCGTGCGTATGAATAATGCTGATTTCGTTGTCTTTAATGAATGCGGCGCATCGCTTTGCCTGGCGCAAAAAATCTATGTTGTAAAAACTCGTTAATTTAAATTCAGGAATTTCCGTTATACCGAGTTGCTCTATTTCCCGACGCAACTCGCCTGAACCGTCCAGACAGGCGACAAAAATGCGAAAGCTTCCTTCTTCGTGCAAAAGACGCGAAAGCTGGACGGCTTGGCGCTCAGAACCGCCCTGCCAGAAACTTCCCGTTAGCTCCAAAACATTTCTTTTCATCAGTTTGAAAGGTTTTTTTCAAACCGCATCCATGATTCAAGCACGAAAATGAACCAGAGTTGTCTTGGCGCCAAATTTTTCTCGGTTGAGTTTTCCAAAACTTCAAGTACCGATTTAACGTTTATCCAGCCTTCTTTTTCCAATAGCGAATCATGCAAAAGATCGGTAAAATGCTTGCGCCAATGTCCGGTCAGCCATCTTTGGACGGGAATCGTAAAGCCTTGTTTTTTGCCGCTTGCTAATCCTTCACCGATTCTGCGGCGAACAATTTCGCGCAGAATCGCTTTCAATTTCCCTTTGTGAAGTCTGAGCGCAAAAGGCAAATTGTTGGCAAACTCCCAAAGCTGTACATCCAAAAACGGCGAACGGGCCTCGAGCGCGTAAAACATTGTTCCGCCGTCAACTTTCGGCAGATACTCCCCGACAAAACGCGTGCGCCGGTCATAAGCTAAAAACTCAGCAAGCAAGTTGCGGCCCGATTCAATCGTCCATTTCATCTGACGATGAGGCAGAGAAATACCTTGAAGCTGTTCACCTAAGAGATTATTTTGCCAGTAAACAGGCAAACCGTCGCGAGCGTTCGCCACCGCACCGAGTCCGCCAAATGAATAATCGAGAAAGGAAACTCCGCGTTTGAGCGTGTTATTTCCTCGCGGAATCATTCTGCGAGTCTTAGCCCACAAATCGGTAGCCAAATCAGGCATTTTGCGAGCGATTTTGCCGGACAAGAAAAAATGTTTATGTTCGGGATAACCCAGAAAAATATCGTCGCCGCCGTCTCCCGTTAAAAGAACTGTCGCGGATCTTTTGACTTCTCTTGAAATCTCGAGCATTCCGAGTGCCGAAGCGCAGGCAAACGGCTCAGGATAAGCTTCGACCAACTCACTGATATTTGGAGATTTTTCAGACGTAAATTCTAGAATTTGGTGTTTGATGCCGAGGAGTTTGGCGGTTTGAGCGGCTACATTTGTTTCATCCAGAGCATCATTCGGCGTTCCGACGGTAAAGGCCGTCACATCGCCACCGAGTTTACCAATCGCCCAGCAAACCAGGCTCGAATCAATCCCGCCGCTTAAAAGCGCCCCGATTGGAACATCTGCCTGCAATCGCTTTTCGACCGCCTGCAAAAAGAGCCTTTCTGTTTCCTCAACCGCTTCATCAAAAGAAATGCTGTTTGCAGTGGCAATCGGCGGCAAATCCCAATACTTTCTTCTTTTAATTTTGCCGTTGTACCATTCAACAATTTCACCTGCAGCGACTTTTTTAATACCTTTGTAAATTGAATTTTCGTCGGTTAGGAAACCGAACTCCAGATATTCAGCAATGCCTTGTTTGTCCAAATCCCCACCGCATCCGGCTGTTTTTAGAGCGCGAACGGTTGAAGCGAAAGCGATTTCTTTATCTTTAACGGCAAAAGCAAGAGGTTTAACGCCGAGGCGGTCGCGGACGAGAAAAAGCGTTTTGCGCCGCTCGTCCCACAGCCCGATGGCAAACATTCCCTGAATTTTAGCGACCAGTTGGTCAATCCCCCATTCTCGATACCCATAAATTAAAACTTCGGTATCAGTTTGGCTTTTGAACTTGTAGCCTTTTTCTTCGAGTTCAGCCCGGAGAGCGCGAAAGTTATAAATCGCGCCGTTAAAAACCAGACCGATGTCTCTTTCGGGCGAGAGCATCGGCTGGTGTCCTGCGGCGCTCAAGTCAAATATTGAGAGTCTCCGGTGTCCCAGCACCGCCTCATCCCAGACTTCAATTCCAGTATCATCCGGCCCTCGACGTTTCAGAGCGTCAAGCATCCAGACAACTTTTTTTTGGGCTGCTTCCTGACTGTCGCTTTTAACTATTCCGGCAATTCCGCACATAACTAAATCCAAGTATTTTATCTGATAATTAATTTTAAATAATATTTTTCGCGTTGAAATATCAGGCTAAATCATGCCATGCTTACCTTACTGAGGGGCGTAAAAAAGTAATTTCCCATATTTTAGATCGTTTTTCCAAACTTCGGTGATAATGACTCTTCTTGTTTCCTGATTGACGTGAACCGGATCAAGAAAATTATTCTCATTTTCCGTCAAATCGTTAGCCCAGTTAAAATCATAAACATCCCCACACGCTGTTAAATCGCGGTGCAACGCCTCGTTTTGCGTTTGGAAACCGGCGTCAGTAATCAGTTTTTGCGCGTCAATGTGCGCTGGGAAAATAATAAACTTCAATTCAATCCCGTTTTTTCTACAATACTTGGAAATTTCCAACAAATCTTGCCGATATTTTTTAGGTTCCGCGTATTTTTTGTAATACAGCCCCCATGTTTTGAGATCTTCCTGCCAGAATTCTTCTCTGGTCATATTTGGCGTGCCGAGTGTAAACTTTGCCTTCCCCCAATATCCTCTGATGTTGTAATAAGCAGCTTCCCAAACTCCATGATCAACGAAGTAAATCGCCGGGTTCTCATGAATAGCGGCGTAAGAACTAACGCGGTTGGTAACTTCATAATCGTTATATTTTTCCAAATTGACTCCAATAAACACTTTCTTTGGCGGCGTTTTTTTGACAATTATCCAAAATGTTTCAATGATTTCGCGCACACTCGCGCCACCATAACCTAAATTAGCGTAATCCTCACCCGAAACTTCTTTGATAACTTCGGTTTCCAACGGCGCCATTCTTGAATCACCCAATAAAATAAATTCTTTCGGATCTTTTTCAAATCTATTTAACTTCCAGAGAGGAGGATTGAGCTGCATCGCTATCGGACGTTTGATCTCGTCGGGGATTACGCCGGCAGCCTCAAAAAAATCAAACGGGTCAATTATTAAAATAAACAACGCCGCCAGCAAAAACGGGAGGCCGAACCACGCTAAACGAACCGTTAGTTTAACAACATCCCGCTTCTCAGAATTGAAAATAAATAAATTGCTGTGATTCATTAAAAGCCCCTCCAAACAAAATGGCCGAAACCAAGGCGAAATAAAATGCCCAACGGACAGCGATTTTTTGTCTGTTCAAAATTGTTCGCCCGCTCGTGCCGCGTTGAAGGTAATGCGTAAATAGCAAAAAGGCGATTCCCGCCCAAGCTAAGATGAAATCCCATTTGTCTTTGCCGAGCATGATTCTTAATTTGACAAACGGCATACTAAAAACGTCGGCGGGCAAAGTTGTCAATCCGTCAAACAAATGCCGGACGACATAGAATGCGTCTCCAACCGTATTTGCTCGAAAGAAAATCCAGGCAAAGCAGGTCAATGAAAAAGTAAACAAAACCAAAACCAAATTTAGCGCAAACCTTTGGAAACCAGTTTCTGCGCGGCTTTTGAAATTCTCGACGACACCTTGCCATTGCATTTCGGCAATCAGATAAAATCCATTGAGCGCTCCCCAAATGACATACGTCCAATTTGCGCCGTGCCACAAACCGCTGATCAAAAACGTGAAAAATAAGTTGAAATACCAGCGCGGACGAGAAACACGACTACCACCCAGTGAAATATACAAATAATCGCGAAACCACGTTGAAAGTGAAATATGCCAGCGTTTCCAAAACTCAGATATTGATTTGGCGAAATATGGACGGTCGAAATTGAGCATCAACCGAAATCCCATTACTTGTGCCGAACCAAGCGCGATATCAGAATAGCCCGAAAAATCGCAGTAAATTTGGAAAGCAAAAAAGACGGTTGCTAATATCAGCGAAATGCCCGTGTATGAATGAACGTCGTTATAAGCGACATTAACAAAACTTGCCAGACGGTCGGCAATAACTACCTTTTTAAACATTCCCCACATCATTAATTGAAGTCCGAGTTTGACCCGTTCATACTCAAAATAATGTCGCTCTTTGAATTGATGAATAACATTTTGCGGCCGCTCAATCGGACCGGCGACAAGCTGTGGATAAAACATCACATAAAGCGCAAAAATGCCTAAGTGATGCTCAGCCGGCGTTTTCCGACGGTAAACTTCAATCGTATAACTCAAAGATTGAAAAGTGTGAAACGATAATCCGATTGGCAGGAGGATTTTCAAAAGCGGAGGCGTTGGAATGCCTAATCCTAGAGTGTCAACTAAGTTCTGCAAAGATTCGTCTAAAAAATTATAATACTTAAAAAATGCCAGTACCCCGATATTTGCAAAAATGCTTGCTACCAGAAACCATTTGCGTTTTTCCCCTTCGCTTTTTTCAATCCAAATACCCGCAACATAATCAATCAAAATAGTAAAAGCCAGAATTAAAACATAAACCGGCTTAAAGACCATATAAAAATAACAGCTTGCCCCCAACAACCATGCCCATCGGAAGCGATGCGGCAGCAGAAAATAAACAGCCGTGACAATTGGGAAAAAGATTAAAAAATGGATTGAATTGAAGAGCATTTATCTGTAAAACTAACTTGATTCAGTAACTTGATTTAATAATATTATTGGATTTTATATGTCACTTACATCCACAGTTTTTCCGGTAAGAAAATCATCTGAATGCATTTTGTAAAGCATTAGGGTTTTTTCCGTCTGAGCCTTTAGTGAAAAGTTTTCTTCAATAGCTCTTCTTCCTTTTTCGCCCATTTCTCTTGCTTTTTCCGGACTTTCTAAAAGCTCAATCAAACGTTTTGCCAATGCTTTATCATCATTTGAAGCCACTAAAAAGCCGGTTTCGTTTTCTACAATTGCAAGGTATTCTAATTTTGAATCAACCGTCCATAAATTTTCGATGCCACAACTCGAGCATCCACAACTGCCACAATTGATGAGAATGATCGCGCCGACCTTTTGAATGCTCATCCAGAAGGCTTTGAACGTAAGATTTTTCAAAATAACCGCGCTCCAGAGTTCGCTGATCGCTCAAATCCGCTCGAATCTTCTCGCGCAGCTGGGAATTGATCCATTCGCCAATCGGAACGCCAAAACCCTGTTTCTCGCGATATAAAATTTCGTTGGGGACAATTCCCTCCATCGCTTTTTTGAGAATGTATTTCGTCTCCAAGCCCTTCAATTTTAGCGCCGGCGGGATGTTGACAACGAATTCGATCAATTTGTGATCAAGCAGCGGAGCGCGCGCTTCGAGCGAGTTAGCCATACTCATTCGATCAACTTTGGTCAAAATATCGCCCGGCAGATAGGTTTTGCTGTCGAGATAAAGCAGATTATCAATTCCGTTTCCGGTCGCGATACTTTCGGCGAGGGTTCTAAACTGTCGCTCACCCGCGCCGAACGCGCCGTTTAAATTTGCTCTAAAATCTTTGGAATATAAATATTCTTTGCGCTGCGAATTAAACTGCGAAACGCTGTCAATGTAACGGTCAATTGTGTTGAGCGAGACGTTGTAAAGATAGTTTTTGCCCGGCGCGCCGTGCGGGAGTTTTCTGCTGATCTGCTGTAAAACGCCGGAGCGAATTGCCTCCGGGAGATGGGCGAAGGCGCTGCGCTTTTTGTCCGTCACATAACGCGTGTAACCGGCAAAGAGTTCGTCCCCGCCGTCGCCCGACAAAACGACCGTGACAAATTCCCGCGCCATTTTGGAAACCATAAAGGTCGGCAAAGCCGACGAATCCGCAAAAGGCTCGTCAAAATGCCAGACCAGCTCGTCAACAATATTAACCAAATCAGGGGTGACGATAAATTCATGATGCTCTGTCCCAAAATGTTTGGCGGCGACGCGGGCATATTTTAACTCGTCGAAACTGTCTTCGTTAAAACCGATGGAAAAAGTTTTGACCGGTATTTTCGCGATTTGCGACATCATTGCCACAATCGTCGAAGAATCCACGCCGCCTGACAAAAACGCGCCCAGCGGAACTTCTGAAATCAGGCGAACGTCAACGGCGTCTCTGATTTTCTCGCGCAAAACTTCGATGTATTCATCTTCGCTCTTAATGTTTGCCGGCTGCTGATAATTGAAATCCCAGTATTTTTCAGTGTGAATTTTGCCGTTTTTAAAAACCAGAAAATGCGCAGGCGCCAGTTTTTGCACGCCTTTGAAAATACAAAACTCTTCCGGCACGTAACCGAATGTCAGGTACGCGTCAAGCGCGGCAAAATCAACTTGTTTGTCAATCTCGCCATGCGCCAGAAGCGTTTTCAGCTCGGAACCGAAGACGAAACTGCCGTCTTTAGTCAAAGTGTAAAAAAGCGGTTTTTTGCCGACCCGGTCGCGCGCCAGAAAAAGCGTTTCCTCAAGGAAATTCCAAATTGCGAAGGCAAACATGCCGCGCAGTTTTTCCAGACAATCCGCCCCGAATTCTTCAAAAGCATGAAGAATTGTTTCGGTGTCCGAGTGGGTTTTAAAGCGGTGACCGAGTGACTCAAGCTCTTTTTTTAGCTCTTGGAAATTATAGATTTCTCCGTTAAAAACGATTGCCAGATTACCGTCTTCATTAAATATCGGCTGCTGTCCGCTTTTGATATCAATAATTGAAAGGCGGCGCATACCCAAAGCAGCGCGGTCTTTGACGACGGTTCCCTGTTCGTCCGGGCCGCGGTACGTGATGATTCGGCACATCTTGTCGAGCACGAGTTCACGCGCTTCGACAGACGAGTTTTTATCTTTTGAAATAAATCCGGTTATTCCACACATTCGGTTTCAGATTTGCGCTTAATTTATTTACTCCTGAAAAATTCCAGCTTCGCGGCACTTTTTCATAAACGCTCTTATCAATATTTTCCCGCTCCCAAGATTATAAGCATACGTGCGGTTAAAAAGTCGGTCAACCCGCAATCCTCAGACCATTCTTTACCAGAGGAGAATACTTTTGTGCGAAAGCCTCGCTAAACATTAGTTAAAAACCTGTTCAAAATCAGCAAATTAGTATTATCGGCGGCCGCGAAATTCAGGGAAGAGACTGCGTCATCCTGACCGTTTCGAACCATTTTGGAGTTTGTTCGCTGAAATCACTGAATGACAACTGAGCAAATGTCAATGGGTTAGCAGTTTTGAAACAATGTCTGAAAATTTCACTCGCTAGATTCGGAAAGGATAATTAAATTCGGATTATTTTTTACCTAAGAAGCCCGATGAATATTAGGTGATTTGCGTTTGGAAGACGAAACGAGCGCCCGCGCCCTTAGTTCCGCTGTTCAATACTTAGCAGAAATTGTGGTTAAATATGAAAACAACACCAAGGCTGGAAAAAGCAAAAATTTTAATTCTGAAGACATTTAGCTGCTCGGATGTACGTCGGTGATCGAATTCAGGTTTTTGAAATAAAGAATATCTGCTGAATTCAAAAAATGAGCTGAGCTGATTGAAGATGTATTAATTGATGAGTTGGCTCGCTCTATTTTGAGAAGCGTCACAGCACCAGTTATCAAATGAAGGTAAGATTAAGGTTGCGGAAATTGATTTCACTGAAACCTTTTGGTATGTGAAGCGGGAGTTGTCAGATGCGAGAATGCAATTTATGACAACCGAGCGCGTGATTTTGGCTTCAGATAATATTGTTTTGAAGCAAGCAGAGCGCCGAACAAAGAATTTTAAGGATTTTGCAGGCCAAGCGAATAAATCTTTTAACTATCTGTAACATGAAATTTCGAGTGATTTGACACTCTCGTATTGTTAGTTTGAAAAGAGATTGTGCGTCAGCTGATAATGGGACCAGATACCTTAGAAATACCGGAAAATTGTTTCTAAAAAATTCATGTTTTGAAAAATTCTGTTTGATATTTGTCAATTAAACAAAATTAGTTATTCAAGATTGGCGATGTAAATTAATTAGAAGTAATAAGAGTCAGTAATGAAAAAAAACCGCCATAAAATTGCGCATATTTTGCCATGGGATACCGTTGGGGGAACCGAGTGGGCGACGCTCCGCATCGCGCAGAACATTGAGAGTGAATATGAAAGCACAATGTTCCATTTTCCGGAAGCAGAAGTGATCGGCAAGATGTTTGCCGAAAGAGGTTTTGAAACGGACACTTATCAAGCTGTCGAACCCAGCTACCGTCATCCGCGGCCTTTTTTAAGCGCATCCTTTTCACTCTCACGCAAGTTTAAGCAAAAACGGATTAGTCTGGTTCATTGCTCAGACCTGGCAGCGGCATATTATGCGGCTTTTGCCGGAAGATTGGCGGGAATACCGGTGCTCTGTCATGTGAGAAATCGTTTTACCGAAGTTCCGCGACGCGACAAAGGGTTTCTCTACGCTGTTAACCGCTTTGCATTTGTCTCGCATGATACCTGGCAACACTTTGGGTATAAAGTGTCTCCGCGACGCGGCGCGGTTATTTATGACGGTATCGAAACAAGCACGACAAACGGATTGGCAGCGCGAGAAAGCGTCAGGAAACAATATAATATTCCTGAAAACGCTAAGGTAATCGGGATGGTGGCGCGCCTGTCGCCGCAAAAAGATTATGCGACGCTGATTCGAGCGGCTTCGCAGGTTGCCGCTACAGATAAAAATGTGCGGTTTCTGATTGTCGGCGATTATTCAGGCGCGGAACCTCTCAGAGAGCATTATGAAAAAGTAAAGTTGATGCTGGCGGAAAGCAATGTTGCGCAATATTTCATCTTTACGGATTTTCAGTCGGACGTCGTCCGTTTTTTCGATGCGATGGACATCTTTGTCCTTAGTACGCATTTTGAAGGGCTGCCGCTCGTGATCCTGGAGGCGATGGCACAAGGCAAGCCGGTGATTGCCACTGCGATTGATGGAATTCCTGAAATAGTCAAGCATGAGAAAACCGGTTTGCTCTATCAACACGAAGATGCCGCTCAATTAACCGAGCAGATTCTCGCACTTCTCCAAAACGAGCAGCTCGCAAAGCGGCTTGGCGAAGCGGGAAGGCAGGCAGTAAAAAAGGATTGGAGCCGCGAACGGTTTGGCAGAGATATAAAAAATTTGTACCGGCAAATGCTTGCCGGCAAAACAAATAATTTTGAGGAAGGTTTTGTCAAAGACCCTCTAAATCAATTAGAGAACAACAAATTTTCATGATTTCTGATTCGGTATTACCAACTCAACAATCCGCGCCCCGGCGCATTAAGGTGATTCGCTCGCCCTCATTCTCGGTATCGAGACTGTTCGGCGATCTGAGTGTACTCGCCGAGTATCGAGATTTGCTTTATACCCTCAGCGTGCATCGCATTAAGGTTAGATACAAACAATCTGTGCTCGGTGTTTCATGGGCGATTGTCCAGCCGCTGGCGCTCATGCTGATTTATACGCTGATTTTCACTGTCATTACCAAGGTGCCGACGAGCGGCAATGTGCCGTATCCGGTCCTGCTTTACACGGCGCTTTTAATCTGGACTTTTTTTTCGACCGCGCTGACGACCGCGACGAACGGGCTTGTCAGCCACAACCATCTGGTCACGAAAGTTTATTTCCCGCGCGAGATTCTCCCTCTCACGTATGTCATCGCTTCTCTGTTTGACTTAGTGATTGCTTCGCCGGTGCTCTTGGGGTTGATGCTTTATTATCAAGTCCCGATTACGCTCAACGCGCTTTATGCAATCCCCATTATCCTCATCATGACCACGTTTATTACGTCAATGGCCTTCATTTTTTCAGCCGCGCAGGTCCGCTTTCGCGATATTGGCATGGCGCTTCCACTGCTGCTGCAAATCTGGATGTTCGCAACTCCGGTTGTCTATCCCCTCAGTGCGGTGCCCGAACGGTTTCGCAGCCTCTACATGTTAAACCCGATGGTCGGCATAGTTGAAAATTTCCGGCGCGTTCTCGTTGAGGGAGCGCCGCCTGATTTTTTTGTGCTTGGGATATCTGCTTTGATCGCGCTGCTGCTGCTTCCTGCGGCATATATTTTTTTCAAACGGGTCGAAGCGACAATTGCGGATGTTATCTAGAAGTTAAAAGACGCTTTAATAATGGTTGATCTTAAATTTAATAAAGTTTCCAAGCGATATCGTGTGCGACAGGAGCTCGGGCAAAATGCCGCGCGAAATCGCATCATCCGGAAAATTCAAGGTTTGCGGCAGCGAACGGAAGATTTTTGGGCTCTCCGCGACGTTTCATTTGATGTCGAACGCGGTCAAGCAATCGGCATCATCGGTCACAACGGAGCCGGTAAAAGCACAATCCTGAAATTGCTGGCGAGTATTACCGCGCCCACCAGCGGCGAAATTACAATCAACGGGCGACTCTCGGCTTTGATTGAAGTTGGTTCAGGTTTTCACCCGGAACTGTCCGGAAGAGAAAACATTTATCTAAACGGCTCGATTCTCGGAATGCGCCGCCGGGAGATTCACCAAAAACTAGACAGAATCGTTGACTTTGCCGGCATCAGGCAGTTTGTTGACACTCCCGTCAAGCGGTACTCATCGGGAATGTATGTGCGGCTCGGGTTTTCGATTGCGGCACATCTGGATCCGGATATTCTGCTTCTCGACGAAGTTCTGGCAGTCGGCGATGCTGCCTTTCAAGCCAAATGTCTGCAGCGCATAGACGAGCTAAAAGCCGCCGGAACGACCATCGTTTTTATCTCGCACGACCTGGGGGCTGTCGAACGCGTGTGCGACCGCGTACTGCTGATGCAGCGCGGCGAAGTTGTCACCGATGGCTCTCCGGCGCAAGCAATCGCCGAATATCAGCGTCAATCGAGCAGCTCGGAAGTTTCGAAAAATAATCAGTTGTCCAAAGAAGCCGAAATCACAGCAGTCAGTCTTTATCGTTCAGAAGAGAAAGATTCTTCTACGTTCCATACCGGCGAACCGCTCAAGATACGTGTCAACTATTTAGCTCATGAAAGAGTTATGGATACGACCTTTGAAGTCTTTATCGGCTCGCAGGATGGAGAATTACAATGTCACTTGACGACCGAGTTAAGCGATGAACGGATTGACCTCGAACCGGGTGTCGGCAACATAGTATTTTTGTGTGAAGAACTTGGACTCTCGCCGGGCTTATATAATGTTAGCGTAACGATCATATACCGGGGACAAGCTTTAGGCGAGGCAATTGATTTTCGAGAAAGATGTACGACATTCCGGGTAGATGCGGGGAAAATAACACGCGGGAAATTCTACATGCCTCATCAATGGCAGGTTGAATACGGCGAGAACCACTATCTCGGGGCGGTTGCCGTCCAGGATAGAGAAATTGTTTCGCCTAAAGCTTTTTGAGGGCGGCGTGTTAAGGTTTTTCCTTTTTTATTGCGGGCGTTCAGCTCGCAGATATTCGAGTTTTAAGGTTAAACCTTGAAGTAGAGTTAATGACCAAAGATTATAAATTTATTGTTGTTATTCCAGTCGGGCCGAACGAAGTTCTTGACTATATTTTAGATACAATTAACAGCGTCATTTATTACACGGGTCCCGAAAGGAAAATCGTTCTCGTTGATGATACCGGCGGGAAAGATACCTGTAATATTCTTCAGTCTCAATTGCCCGATTTAGATGTGGTAAAAACCTCTCGCAATCACGGCTTGCAAGGTGGATTATATTTGACTCTCTCGCTGGCCTTTCTACACATTTATAAAAATTACACTTTCAAGGCTTTATTACGGCTGGACACTGACGCGTTGGTGATTGGTGAAAGACCCGAAGAAGACGCGATTGACTTTTTCGCTCGACATCCGAACGTAGGTATCATCGGTCACTTTGGTTTAGGAACCAAGCCTGATGATATTAACGATGGCCACTGGTCAAAAGAGCAGCTGGTTCAAGAGTCAAGGCGCAAAAATCTGCTGCGTGACCCCGCGCTTTGTCTCTTCCTGCGCCGCTTGCTGCGCCGCGCGCGCGCCAACGGATTTAAATTGGGCGACTATATTTTCGGAGGCTCTAACTTTATCAGCCCTGAATGCGTCAGTAAGCTGGCCGAATCAAACCTCCTGCTCAGAAAGGAGCTTGGCCGGAGTCAGTTGGAAGAAGACCATATCTTTAGCCTTCTCGCGAAATCAGTTGGTCTGGAATTAGCTGACTTTGCTTCGGGAGAACTTCCGATGGGAATGGAGTGGAAAGGTTTGCCTTACTCTCCGCAAGAGCTGGTTGCTAAAAAGAAAAAGGTGATTCATTCAACCAGACGCTGGAAAGACCTTGGCGAAGCGGAAATCAGAAATTTCTTTCGCGAAATCCGATATGTTTCGGCTGAAGTTTGAACAGCTCCTGCTTGATTAATTTTCCGGTAAATGCTTGAGGGCTAACGCAAATTATTTATCGTTCGGGGCAGATTTAAACAGCAGGCTTCCGCCATATTGTTAATTTAGAGGGAATTTAAAATGTCAGATATCATAAAAAAAGTTAAAACAGCTAAGAGAGTAATTCAAAACGAAGGTGTCAAAGGCATAGCTTCGGTATTAATCGAAGACAAAATTTATAATCAGCGAATAAAATTTAACAGGTGGTTTAGAACAAAAAGCAGCTGGTGGACCGGAAAAATAATAGAAATTAAGGGAAATATGATCTCGCTGGACGGTTGTCAATTTAACGTCAACAGCCCGGCAATCTCAACTGTGACTAAAGCCGATTTTTATTTTGACAACTATGAGATTCACGAACGGGCCGCGCTAAAACGCTTTCTTGATCCCGCACTTCCGGTAATTGAGCTGGGGGGAGCAATGGGAGTCGTGGCCTGCCTGACAAACAAAAGTCTTAACCATCCCGAGAAGCATGTTGTAGTCGAAGCAAATCCGGAGATTCTGCCTTTACTGGAAGAGAATCGTGACCGTAATAACTGCAAATTTACCGTTCTGCACGGAGCAGTTGCCTACGGAACCGACGAAATTACCTTTAATCTCTGCGATGATTTTAGAGCCAGCAGCGCGCAGGCCGAGTTTAATAAATCCGTTACGGTGCCGACAACCAATCTGCAAGAAATTGTCGCTAAATTTAACTTTGATAAATTTACCCTGATTTGTGATATCGAAGGCGCAGAAGTAGATTTGGTGAAGTTTGACGGAGAGGTCTTGCGAGACCGTGTAACGACTTTGATGGTGGAGGTTCACGAATACATTCACGGAGAAGAGCCAATCAAAAACATGTTTCAAGCTCTTGAAAAGATGAATTTTGAATCTGTTTATGACAAAGGGAATGTCTATGTGATGCAGAAGAAAAGCAGTTGACACGCATCTTTTATGCTGAGATGGCGCTTTAAGATTTTTATCCTATTGATAATCCGGCTTATTTATCAAGATACTAAACCGGCGCTGAAACAAAGCGGCGGGAAAATTATGACAGTGCAACTTAAACTTAGCCGTAAAGAAAGTTTCTGACAAATAATCTTGCAGCACTGGCGCGGTTGGGAACCCCAAGATTCAATATTGCGACTGGGCATAAAGCATTTACCGGCTTGCTTACTTGCTTCTGAATCGTCTAGGCAAGCGGTTCGATGCCTTCTTTCCTCTCTCTCCTTGCCATGCGCCACGCGGCGGGATGCTGCGTGACACCAATCAAATTCAAGTCCAAGCTATCTCGCGCGCCGGCCGGGAACGCGATATTCAAGAAATGAGAAGCGAACTGAAATCAGATTACAGAATCGGGCACATGCTGCCCTGGGATGAAATTGGCGGAACGGAAATAGCGACATTGCGCATAGCTCAGGGAGTTAAGTCACACGGCTTTGAAAACGTGATGTTCTGCCGTGAATCGGCGCCGCCGCCATTAGAGTTTTTCCGAGAAGCAAATTTTGAGACGGCGACTTATGACGTAGAGTATCCGGATTTAAGATACCTGCGCGGCTTTCTATATCGCGTGCGCCAACTCGCCCGCGAGTTAAAGCAAAGGCGCATTGACCTCGTGCATTGTGCGGACGTGTCAATGAGCGGCGTGGCGATTGCCGCCGCTAAATTTGCACAGATTCCTGTTATGTCGCACGTCAGAAATCGTCATCTGCTGCTCAATCCGCGCGACCGGCGATTTCTTGGTTTCGTCAATAAATTTATCTTCGTCTCACAAAATACGTGGAAAGAATTTCCCTATAAAGTGCCGCCGCGTCGCGGTGTAGTGGTCTATGACGGCATTGAAGCGCCGTCGCCGCAAGAGCTTACAGTTAACAGTTTCAATACGAATCGCGAAGTGCGTCGCGAGTTTGGCATTTCTGACGAAGCGAAAATCATCGGTATGGTCGCTCGCATCGGTGAGCAAAAAGATTACCTGACGCTTGCCAAAGCGGCGCAGCGCGTCGTCGGTCTCGAACCTCAGGTTCGGTTTCTCATCGTCGGCTCATATTCGCAGTCGGACTCGCAGCGCGAGTATTACGCGAAGGTCAGGCAGATGCTCGCCGCTCATAACGTCGAGCCGTTTTTTATTTTTACTGATTACCGCAAAGACGTGAAGCGATTGATGAGTGCCTTCGACATCTTTGTGCTCAGCACGCACTTCGAAGGTCTGCCGCTTGTCATACTCGAAGCAATGGCGGCGAGACTGCCAATCGTGGCGACTGATGTTGACGGCGTGCCTGAAATAGTTCTCGACGGAAAAAACGGATTGCTGCACAAACATGAAGACGATTCTCAATTAGCTGCGCTGCTGCTCTCCCTCCTGCGAGACGAGGCGCACGCCAAAATGCTCGGCGAGGCAGGGCAACGCTTTGTCCGCGACAAATTCAGTCGCGAGCGTTTTATCAGCAACACGGCCAACGTCTATCGCAGTCTGCTCGGTCTAAGCAATGCTGAGGCGGAGTTAACCGACTTGAAAAAAGGCTAAGACTCTCTGTCCACTAAACATCATCAGTAAATTTAGCACGCAAAGGGGTTTGCGATGTTCGTTGGCGATAACAGAAATGCTGACGATACAAGTATGAGAAAGTCTTGAAGCTAGACAAACGCATCTGCAAAGCATTATCATTTCATTACAATCAAAATAAAAAATAATAATGATTTCGATATTTGCATAAAGCAATTGGAGCAGGCAAGGAGATTACAAGATTTTATCCGGCGGCCTTCTTCCCAAGTTTTGCTCTATTTTTTTAATAGAAATGCACGAATTGTGTTTGGTCAAATAATTATGTCTTTTATTAATGAAAATGTAGCACGCTGCGATGATAATGATTGAACTAGCAAATATCAGCAAAATGCAGGCTTAAGCAGACACTCCATCGCTGCAGAAGCCGGCAGATATTTTTAAAGCGCGCTGCTGAGAAATTTTTCTTAAAACAATCAAAACTGTTTTTATTAAGGTTTTTCAAAATTAATTTCAGCTTTATTTCGTTATCAGAGCTGAATTTATTCGCAAACTAACATCAAGAATATTTTTGAAGAGATCAGAATGAACCGGCAATTAGACATTTCAGTAGTCTTAAGTACTTACAACCGCTGCTCTCTCTTGCCGCAGGCGCTGGAAAGCGCCTTGGCGCAGGACGCCGGTCAGGTACGCTATGAAGTTGTCGTTGTTGATAATAACTCGCAGGATGAAACGCGTGCCGTAGTTGAGTCGTTTATTAGGCGGGGACACTCTAATTTACGTTATCTTCTTGAAAGCAGGCAGGGCGTTTCGTACGCGCGCAACACTGGCATTGAAAATACCAAGGCACCAATCATTGCTTTTTTTGACGACGACGAGCGCGTCGCGCCGGATTGGATAGTGAGCATCAAGCGAGCTTTTGATCAACACCCGGAAGTAGATTTTATCGGCGGTAGAGTATTGCCGCGCTGGGAAGCCGAACCACCGCAATGGCTTAACACTAATATTCATTGGGCGCCGGTTGCGCTGACAGATTATGGCAACACGCCTTTTTACTCTAACGCGGAGAAGCCTGTCTGTCTGATTAGCGCTAACCTGGCGATGAGGCGCAGCGCCTTTGACCGAATCGGATTATTCGATCCGACGCTGCAGCGAATCAAGAACAGTATCGGTTCAATGGAAGACCATGAATTATTAATGCGTTTGTGGCGCGTTGGCGGGCAAGGTTTGTACGTTCCCGAGATGGTAGTTGAAGCCGATGTTCCGGTTGCGCGAATGGCTAAAACTTATCATCGAAAGTGGCATACGGGACACGGAAAATATTCTGCATTGTTGCGAATGAGTGAGCAGTTTGCTCCGCAGGGACAGCTTCTTCAACAGCCGCTGGAATCGGTAAAACTGTTCGGCACACCTGCTTTTCTTTACCGCGAGTTAATAGGGAGCGGTATGCTATGGCTCAGGAAAACTTTTCAAGGGGATAAATCTCATGCTTTCGGAATCGAAAATAGGATGCGCCATTTAATAAGTTACATTCGCACTTCTCATCAGCATAACGCCGACAAAAAATCTATTTTAGGCGAACTAGAAGCGATTGTTAAAGTGCTCCGCGTCAAACGCCTCTAATGTTGTAGTTGAAACATTTATCATGAGTACAAATATTTTATCCGCAATAAACAACACCGCTGGCAGAAAACTCGAAGTATCAATAATTATCAGCACCTACAACAGATGTAAGCTGCTGCCGGCTGCGCTCGAGAGCATACTTGCACAAAATAGTGACGACGTAAGTTATGAGGTTATCGTGGTTGATAATAATTCAACCGACGAGACGCGGCGCGTGGTGGAGTTGTTTGCTAAACACGCAAAAGTGAGCGTGAGATATATCTTTGAAAAACGGCAAGGACTTTCCTTTGGACGTAATGCGGGTATCGTCGCTGCCAGTGCGCCTGTCATTGTTTTTACTGATGATGATGTTTGCGTCTCGCCGGACTGGATGGTGAATATTAAACGCGCCTTTGACAGGCATCCGGAAATTGGTTTTGTCGGAGGCAAAGTGCTGCCGCAATGGAACAGCGAACCGCCATCCTGGCTGACAAACCATCATTGGTCGCCGCTTGCCCTGCAAGACCATGGAGATTCGTCTTTTCACGTCAGCAGTGAGCGCCCGATTTGCCTGGTCGGAGCGAATTTAGCTTTTCGCCGCGGAGTTTTCGAGCAGATAGGCCTTTTCGCACCGGAGTTCCAGCGAGTTAAAGGAAGCGTTGGCTCAATGGAGGATTTAGAATTTGAGTCGCGCTATTATCGCAGCGGCGGATGTGGATTGTATGAACCCAGCGTGATAGTTTCAGCTCCGGTAGACCTTAAACGGCTGGAAAAAGATTATCACCGTAAATGGCACACCGGTCATGGACAATTCTCGGCAAAACTTCGAGACGAAGATTTTGAAAGAGCCTCCGCCCGACTTTTTGATGTTCCTTCGCATTTGTATCGCCAAGCAGTGAGTAACGTCGTCAACTGGCTTAAATTTTCATTGCAAAGACGCGAGACCGAAGCTTTTCGCGCAGAAATGCAACTCCGCTTTTTTCTGGGATTTTTACACAGCCGCCGAAAAGAGTTTTCTGAGTCTGAGTCGAGTCGCAGTTCAATTGAAGAAATTATTTCTTTTACACATTCACTCGTCACTAAAAAAGCAAAAGATAAACAATTTGCGGGAAAGTCTTGACATGCTTTACCCAAAACACAATAGGTTGCTGCCATAAAACAAACCGAGACCAGTCTGCTGTTAATAGTTGAATGGGCATAAGAAATAGAATAGAGGAAACATTTTATCGGTCCGTTGATTGCGAAAATCTGTGAGGCAAAAATTGAGAGATACCCGTTAACCATCCTTCAAATTCAATTTCAGAAATAGCGCAACCATCAACTAATCGCGGCAGCAGAAAAGGGTTGGTTCTGGAGGTTGACAAGGCCGTTTCACAGGTTGTCGCGGAAACTACATTTACTGCCTGCATCCAATCAAAAAATCTCGAATCATATTCACCGCTCGGGTAGCAAAAGTGTGTTGCCTGTTTGGCAGTAGCGGCGGAGATAACTCTTCGGTTATCCTCAATCTCTCTTTTAAATAAATCTTCCTCAAGCGGTACGCGGTGCCGATGCGTATGAAGTTGAACATCAACGCCGGCGGCAGTAATTTCGGCGATTTCTTTGGTGTTCATTAACTGTAAAATACGTTTACGGCAAAACTCGGCGTAGTTGATACCCAAGTTTTCACACAGTTGTTCCAGCAACCGATTTTTTTGTTCCGCCGAAAGTTTATTTCTCAGCGCGAAAGATATCATTAAGTCATGCGCCCGCCGCCTCTCGCTCTCCACTGCTAAATTTAATTGCTCATTTATGCCTAAAATCGAAATACAGTCTAAAACTTTAGATTTTGCTTTCCACAATAAATAATTGGCTGCAACTGAAAAAACCGGTTTGTTATATTGAGAATAAAATGATGTTAAGTAAAGAGTAGTAGGAAGATCGAATTCTCTAACAATCGGCAGAGCCTGCTGGTAAAAGTCATAATTGCCGTCGTCGAAAGTGATAGCCACAGCCTTTTCCGGCAAAGTTTTATTATAAAGACGCTCAATAGCTTCATTTAACGGCAGCACATTACAGCCTTGTTCTCTAATTATTTCAAAACGCTGCCGCAGAAAAGCGGGCGGCACAAAAAGCGATGGGTTCCACTGATGCTCGTCTTCAAGCGAGATTCCGTGGTATGCCAAAATAAGCAATTTGCTTTGCCGCCACCGACTGTTGCTGGACAGGTGGAAAAGTCCGAGACTCTTTACGGACTTTAACAAACTTTGCTTCATTATCTTTAACATTGAGTTTTTTGACCGCCGGGTTTTTCACTGAAACATATTTGTAAGGTTAATAAGTTAATAGTTTTAATCTCGCCGAAATTTATAAAAACTGACAAAAAACATTCGTATTTTTGCCATATAGAACTAAAAAATTTGAGCATCAGAAAAACCACAAAGATTCTACGGATAATCATCACTTAACGCTAACGGTTATCTGATGCCGGTATTGTTTCGACGACTGTCAGTTTCTGTTTATTTGATTTCAAACCTATATTTACCAATAAATTACTAAGAAAGTTGATGATGCTTTCCTTATCCTTAGAGGCAACGGCTCCGAAAAGATTCGCTAGCAATAAATAAACCGGGGCATAAATAACGAAACAAATTCCCAGAAATAAAACACCGCCCAAAAAATCTGTGGCTTTTTCAAAATGAATTAAGGCCAATATACCGCGACTGCACTCAAGACACAGCTCCATCAAAAAACTTCTCAGGGGCAGATAAACAGCCAGCAGGAGCGCGCCGGAGAGAGCGGCGGCAATCGCAGTTTCGCCGACGTTTTTTAAGAGATGAACATCGCTGCGTTTTACTTCTAACATCTTCAGCGCTTTCCAGACGGAAGTGATTTTTTCAATCATGATGGCGAAGACGACAATTCCAATCATCCCCAGCAAATTAAAATAGTAGATCCCGACCCACAAAGCTAAAAGAAGCCCGCTAAACAAAACAATTCGCACTTTGAGCAAATATCGGCCGACTTCGGGGAACGCTCGGCCAATCGGATCAACCATCAAACAAAAAAACGGCAAAAGCAGAAGATTCATCCGGAAGATCGGAACACTCGCAGCATAGTTTTTTGTAAAAAGCGTTGTGATAAACTCGTCAGCCACAATCATCATGAAAAAGAACAACGGGAAATAAACGAGCGCCAGCTTTTGCATTGCATCAACGGTTAACATCAGCATTTCACGTTTTTTGCCCTGCGCCTGTAACTGGCTCATTCGAGGAATTACCACTGCACTGATTGATTCATAGAGGATTGCGATTAGAGGAATGTCAAAACATCCCTGCGAATAGATCGCAAATTCTGCCGGACCAAACCGGTAACTGACAAAGTAATTATGAATATCCGTTTGACTTGTGTACAAAAGAGCGGCAAGCCCGAACGGTAGGGCGTAAGTTATTTGCTCTCGAAAAAATTTCCAGTCAAATCTTTTCCAAAACAACGAAAACCTCCGGCTCAGATACCACAATAGAACAGTCGTTTGCAGAGCCCCCTGCACGATTGCGGCGTAGATAAATGCTTCGACCGTCGCAAACAAAATGACGGCGCCCGCCATCAAAAGCAACTTGGTAAATTGGGCAAATATGATAAAAAATGTGGCAAGCCGGGCCTCCCGATTAGCGAGCGCAACTATCTCCAGGAAGCTGGAAAAAATCCACAGCCAAATAACGACGCCGGCGAGCGGCGCTAAGCGTGTTATTTCAGGGTTACGAAATACGTTTCCGAGCAGTTGCGGAAAAAAAAACAGCGTCAAAAAAGCCAGGCCGCCCATCATGAAATTGAACAGCAGAATGTGGAAAATCGTGGATGCCCGTTTTTCAGGTTCGCGGTTGAGGAAATAAAACGCGCTCATCGAAAATCCGAGCGGGAGAAGACTCACAGCGTTTACCACGACCAGGAAGACCTGTCTATAAACACCAACTTGCTCCTGTATCAGATAACGCACAGTCAAGAGCGGCAGCAAAATACTCAAACCAAAACCGATGATTTTGGCAGAAAGAATCCATGCGCTTTGAATGTTAAGCGAATCTTCTTTACGAGCGGCTTTACTCATTTGGTTTAGCTTCGCGCCGATTTATCATTTATTCTCTTGTGGTTGAGGCGTTTTCCAATCCAGGCGTATTATTAACGCTCATAGCCGCAACTTCGGCGGGACGCGTCTTCATGAAAAACTTTAGGATCAATTTTGGGCTTATCACTAAAAGCCAGGATAAGACAGAGTATTTAAGTTTTTGAAAATGCTGATTGCCCTCACGAAAATTTTCTCGAGCCAGAGCAAAATTCTCTTGAGCAAGATTAAATTTCCCTTTTTCAATTTGAAGTTCGGCGAGAGATGTCTTCAATTGACTGTCAAAAACTTCTTTCTCGCTGGCGGTGAGCTGATATTTTGTTTCTAATAATTTTAATACTATTATCGCTCTCTCAGAGCGTTGCAGCGAGTTGCCCGACAGGCTTTGCTCGTGAACTCGATATTTAAGCAATATTTTTTTGTGATAATCAATTTTCGCGCCCGACCTCGCCACTCGAAACCATAAGTCAAAATCTTCCGATGCGTTTCGCGGTAAATCCTTGTCAAGCAGACCAACTTCCAAAACATTTTTGCGGCGGACAACCGTTCCCGAATTTATGATGTTACACTCTCCGTTAATCAGGCTTTCCGTTGTCACCTCTCCTCTTGAAGGGCAGTCCTCCATAAAAGTTTTGTTTTTACCAGCCAAACTGCCAAACAAAATAGCATCGGCATAAATCATGTCGCATTTTTTTTCAGCTATCTGGTTGATTTGAGCTTCGAGATATTCGGGAAGCCAAATGTCGTCACTGTCAAGAAACGCTAAGAATTCTCCGCGGGCGTTTTTGATAGCGGTGTTGCGAGCCGCCGCCGCACCGCTATTTTCCTGCTTAATATATACTATATTATTAAAGTAAGGCATTAGAATCTTTTCCAATTTTTCCGAATCGAGCGAACCGTCATTGACTAAAATAATTTCGTAATTCTTGAATGTTTGCGAAAAAACAGAATCCAGTGTTTCAACAATAAACTCGGCACAATTGTAGGCCGGAATAATGACGCTCACCTGAGGCGCGACGGGCAAAATGTTTGTGCCAATCCGTTTTTCCAAAAATTTAACAGAAGAATCTTGCATTTTGGGATTATCTAACATTTCATTTTAAGTCGCCTGCACGTTGTCTTTAATTTCACGAATCGGTTCCCAACGGGCATATCGTTCACCCCTTAAGAACTTGTAAAAACCAACCAGTGAAGCCAAATTTGTCAGCACAAAATAGAGCGGTGCTGCCAGCAGACCAGCTTTCCTTCCATTTTTTTCTAAACCCCAAGCTGCCAAAGCCATCAAGTAAAACATTATTTGCAAAATTAAAATTACCGTAAAAAATATAGAATAAACCGCAGCCAGAGAATTTGAAAATAAAATCAAAATTAAAAGAATCGGAACGCTGTATCGCAAAACCTTGTGTGAAATAAGCTCAACGGCGTAAAATCCGCTTCGCAAGGGATTAAGCATTTCCCGGTTTCGCCAAAGATCAGTAAAAGTTTGCGAAATAACTCGAATACGCATTCGCATTTCTTTGTCGCTCTGTCTGTTGGTTTCTTCCGTACAGAGCGCGCCAGGCTCATAAACAGTGCGCAGGCCCTGCTTATAAACAATGGTCGCAATCAAAAAATCAGAGCAAGCCTCCGGGTACATTGGTTGATAGGCTGATTTTCTCACAGAATAGAGACAACCGGAAACCCCAATGAGTGAACAAGCCCGACTTTCGCTCTCTTTTAAAAAGGTTTCATAGTTCCAGTAAGAACGCGCTCCTCTGCCGACGCTTGATTTTGATGCGTCAACATAAATTAACTTTCCGGCAACGCAGCCGACGCTTGGGTCAGCAAAATTAGGCAGCATCGCAGACAGCACGGTTGGCTGATACATTGTTGTGGCATCGGAAAACAAAATTATCTCTCCCGTTGCTTGTTCAACCGCTTTATTTTGCGTAAATGTCTTGCCGACTCTGCCTTCCTGCCTGAACAGTCTCACGTTCTGAGCGGAAAATTCCCTCACAATTGAATCAGTTTTATCTGTCGAACCGTCAGAGGCAACTATAATTTCCAATTTCTCCTTTGGATAATCAATTGACAGGGTGTTTTCAATTTTAGCGCGGATATCATTTTCTTCGTTGTAAGCTGTGATAATAATTGAAACTTTCGGAGCAAAAAGCGCCCGTTTGACGGGTTTCGGAAAAATGCGCGCGACCAGATAGACGAGTATCGGATAACCGAGGTAAACGTAAAAAAGCGCGGCTACGCTAAATAAAAAAAATATTACGGCGATTATTTCTATCATTTCAACTAAAAAGATTTACATCAGGGGCATTAAGTTGCCTTCTTTTTCTATTTCGACCTGATAAATTCGTCTTAAGCAGATGGCATAAGCAACCGGATAATAAACATACCATTGATAAGCGACCGGCCCGAAAAAGCTCGCAACCATGTAACCGGCAATGCTTGCCTGAATTCCGATTGACATGTAATAAATCCACGAAAAATCTTCGCGCGCAAACATCTGTCGCTCAATTGCGCCAAGTTTACGCAGCGGACTGATCATTAAGGTTAGATATGCTGCGAAGGCCAGCCAGCCGAGTTCCGAGGAAACCTGTGTAAAAGCATTGTGAGTTTCCTTATTATCAAGACCGATCACCGGAAAATTACCGTAGCCGATTCCCTGCGGGTTTCGCAGAGTAACCCAGAAAGATTGTATTAACAGCTCTCTTCGCTGATCGGCTGAACCAGCCTTATCAAGTGAAGGAATAAAAATAGACAAAATGCGTAATCCATAGCCGCCCGGCGCGAGAACGATGAACAACAACGACACAGTTGAAGAAACCAAGACGGCCTGAAAGCGATTTTTCCGCCCAAGTTTCCAGACGAGAACAGCTCCGCAAGCCAACAAACCCAAAAATCCGCCGCGTGATTGCGTCACAACATCTCCGACAACCATCATGACCGCTGCTGAAAAGTATAAAAGCTTGATTAACTTGTTTTTCGCAGCTATCCCGAGTAAGAGGGCAATCGGTGTGGCAATTACCAGATGCAGCGCCATATCGTTTGGATTTCCAAACATGCCGCCAAAATCAACGCTAACGCGATATCCTTCGGTTTTAAACTCGCCTTTTTGATAAAGACCGATAGCCTGATAACTGAGCATTACTCCAACACTAATTGTCAGCCACATCAAACCTTTGAGGCGCAGTCTCGTTCGCAAGGTATTAACCATTATCACGAACATGATTACAACCTTGATAAAGTCTTCGCTAAACTTCGTCCACGCCATTGACGGATCCCTAGCAATTGGAATCGTCAAAACTGACCAACAGGCCATAAACAAAATGCACTTAATTTCGATTGGAAGGGCGGTCAGCGAACTCTCTGTCGAAAATTGTGTCGGCAGGTAAATTATCAGCGTTGCAATAGCTATGACCAATGCCATTGAACTAAAACCGGAAAGTCCGGGAATTAATTCGTAAGGTCGGAAATAAAGAGTTAATGTAAAAAGAAAAATCCCGATGTATGTCAAATTATGCCCATTACGCACCAACCAGTGGTCACGGCTCAGGAGCTGCTGATCTTTTTCCAACTCTCTCTTTCGTTTGTTAATCTTTTGATTTTCGGCGTAGCTAAGCGATAACTGACTGGTTTCTTCAACCGGCAATTCGGGCCTTTCAAAACCGATCTCATCATATGAGACGACAGTCGAGACCAGCTGCAAATCTTTGGCGTTTTCGCTTATCTCAGATTTCCGGTTGGGATTTTTTAATGAGTGAGAAGATTCCTTTTTTACGGACTTTGGAGCATTCAGAGAATAACGCCCGGCTGCGCTTTCATTCGCTGAAACGGATGACAGCTTCTTGTGATTTGACCTTTTGTTTCTATCATGAGGGCTTCGCGACATTTAATATCATTATTTGGGAGATAACAACTATTTACCAGGGATAAAATTCCTGCTTCCATCCTAACACTTTTGAGCATCAAGACTTCAATAATTTTGAAATTTTGTTTTGATGGATGGTGCGGCATTCTTAACAAAAAGTACCGGCAAATTTGGGAAACCACAAACGTCGTGCCAACAACATGATGTAAATTATTTAGTGTTTGTGCGTCGCGTTAGCTTCTGCTGATTTTGTTTACAACTGATTTTGAGATAGATTTTAATGACACTTTATGCACTTGCGAGATTTAGTTTGGGAAATTTCAAACGATTTCACATTTAAGTAATTTGGCGAAGCAATAACTTAGAACAATCACATTTACCAAATGATGTGACCTAATTCACTCTCCTTAAACTCTATAAATGTATGCCTCATAAATTTATTGATGATGTCGCAGCAAATGAATCGGAAACTGCTGCCAGTCTTACTAATAAATTAATTGTTCAGTCTTTGGCGAAGCTCGACCAAACTGCTCTTGGAATTGCTCTCGGAGTTTTGTTTGGCAGTATCGTCTTTTTCGCGACAAACATTTTAGTTCTTAAGGGCGGTGAAACGGTCGGTCCCAATTTAATTCTCCTAAACCAGTATTTTATCGGTTATACGGTCACTTTCGGAGGCAGTTTGGTCGGATTGTTTTATGGATTTATCTCTGGCTTTATTCTCGGCTGGATGATCGCTTTCCTGCGAAACCTAATCATTACGCTTTATTTAAGTATTTTAAAACTCAGGCAGAGTTTGCTAGCCGTCAACGATTTTATTGATAATCCCTAAAAGAGCTATGAGTTCCACGCCAGAAAACAATCATAAAAAAGTTATTATTATCGGAGCCGGACCAGCGGGCTTGACGGCAGCTTATGAGCTCTGCAAGGCCGGAGTAAAATCGGTTGTGCTCGAAAAAGATAAAATGGTCGGCGGAATTTCGCGAACGATTAATTATCGCGGCTACCTTTTTGACATCGGCGGTCATCGTTTTTTTACCAAAGTTAAAGCGGTTGACGAAATGTGGCGCGAAGTCTTAAGCGAAGAAAATTTTCTTCATCGAGCCCGGCTCTCCCGAATTTTTTACAACAAAAAGTTTTTTTATTACCCGCTTCGTCCCTTTAACGCGCTTTTTGGATTGGGAATTTGGACCAGCTTTATCACTCTTTTGAGCTATTTTAAAGCGCAGCTTTTTCCAGTCAAACCCGAAGACACTTTTGAACAATGGATTTGCAATCGTTTTGGCAAGCGTCTTTATCACACTTTTTTTAAGACCTACACCGAAAAAGTTTGGGGTATTCCCTGCGATGAAATTTCGGCCGAATGGGCGGCGCAGCGAATCAAAGGATTATCTCTGATCTCAACCATTAAAAACGCGCTTTTGTCAACCCAAACAACCGACAAAAGCGACGTTATCAAAACTCTGATTGATTCGTTTGATTATCCGCGCAAAGGGCCGGGCATGATGTGGGAGAAAGTTGCCGCCCTGATTCAGACGCGCGGCAGTCAGCTCAAAATGGAAGCCGGAGTTGAAAAAATTTTTTGGCGCGAGGGCAAAGTTACCGGTTTGGAGACTTCTTCGCAGGGCCGCGCCGAACTAATTCCCGGAACCGATTTTATCAGCAGTATGCCGATTCAGGAGCTGGTCAGAAAGATGGAACCGAATGTGCCGGACGAGGTTAGGCTGGCTGCAGACAGATTAAGCTATCGTGATTTTTTGACCGTCTCGCTGATCATTAATCAGGCGGATTTGTTTCAGGACAACTGGATTTACATCCACGACTCAGCAGTTAAAGTCGGCAGAATTCAAAATTTCAAAAATTGGAGCCCCGAGATGGTTCCGGACCAAAACAAGACTTGTCTCGGATTAGAGTATTTTTGTTTTGAAGGCGACAATCTCTGGGAAATGACAGACCGGGATTTAATAGAACTTGGCAAAAAAGAATTAGGCATCCTCGGACTGGCTAATCCCGCAGATGTTGATGACGGCGCGGTCGTTCGGATGCCCAAAGCTTATCCTGTTTACGATTCGGTTTATCTCGAAGCGGTGCAGACAATCCGAGATTTTTTGAGTAACTTCGGCAACTTGTATCTCGTCGGGCGCAATGGGATGCACAAATATAATAATCAGGATCATTCGATGCTGACGGCAATGCTGACGGTCAAGAATATCCTCGGCGCGAATTACAATGTTTGGGATGTCAATGTGGATCAGGAGTATCATGAGGAAGTTCGCTCTGTTGAGGAAAATGACATAAATAAAGAAATTTCTCTCCTCGCTTCGACTCAACCGTTGGTTCCGACAAGAATAGTGGATAAAATAGGCAAATGACATCAGCAAGCAGATCAAATTCATCATCAATCCGAACGCCTTCAAACGAAACGGCAGTAACCCAGGCGGAGGCTGAAGAGCAGCTTTTAAAACAAGCGGTTCAGCGACTCAACGGCAAAGTTTTGGGGCTGGTAATGGGAATCATTGGCGGACTCATTATCTTCGCAGCAACCAATTGGCTAGTGCTCAAAGGCGGCCGCGTCGTAGGACCGCACCTCAGTTTATTGAGTCAGTTTTTTATCGGCTATTCCGTCACCTTTGTCGGCAGTTTGATTGGAGCCGTCTATGGATTTATCACCGGTTACATCGGCGGACTTTTAATCGGCTGGATTTATAACGGCGTAGTTTCTTTCAAATCGCCAGCCAAACGCTAGAACAAATAAAGGTTAAGATGAAATCCTGTTCCACTCGTAAGGTTTTAGTTCTTTCTCGAAATTACCCAAACGATGTGACTCCAATCTTAGGTTTGTGGGTCGAAGGGCTGGTTCGTCACCTCTCAAAAATGTGCGAGATCAAGGTGGTAGCACCGACGCCCTACTGTCCTCCGCTTCCGGGCTTGAATGAATTTACCAAGTTTCGTTCGGTTGAAAGAAAACAAAATGTAGACGGAGTCGAGGTTTTTCATCCAAGATTTCTGACCGGCCCGGGCTATTCAACTTACAATTTAGAAAGCAGCTTATATTTTTGGAGCATTTGTCGGCAGGTTGACCGCCTTTATAAGAAATTTCCTTTTGACGTGATTCACGCCTATTTTGGATATCCGGATGGCGTGGTCGCGGCAAAACTTGCTGCCCGATACAATGTTCCTTTTATCATTACAGAGCAGGCGTCTTGGATTCCGTGGATGGATAATTACCCGAACGTGCAACGGCAGGCTGTTTGGGCAGCAAGCCGCTGCTCCTTTCATGTTGCAGTCAGCAGTTTTACCAGAAAAACTATTGCTCATTTTACAGGAGATACCGAGAAATTACGTGTTGTTCCAAACGGTGTGGGTAAGGATGATTTTAGACCGCTTGAAAACGGTGAGCGAATGAATCCAAACCAGATTCTTTACGTTGGCTTGACGCGCCATGTCAAAGGAATTGATATTTTGCTGAAAGCGATGCAGCAAGTTGTTAAAGAAAAGCCGGAAATCAAATTGGTGATGGTTGGCGGGGGTTTTTACCGTAACTACAAGGCGCAGGAAAATGAGCTGCACCGGCTTGCGTCAAGTTTGGGCCTGAGCAAAAACATCGAGTTCGCCGGGATGAAAGCCCCTTCGGAAGTCGCAAAATACATGCGCGAAAGCTCTCTCTTGGTTCTCCCAAGTCGAACGGAAACCTTTGGGTCGGTTTTAATTGAAGCTCTTGCTTGCGGAACTCCGGTCCTTGCCACAAGATGCGGCGGCCCTGAGGATATTGTCAATGATTCTGTCGGGCGGCTTGTCGCCAAAGAAGATCCCAAAGCGCTGGCAGAAGCTATCGTTGAGATGACAAATCATCGAGACAATTTTAATTCGGCAAAACTCCGTGAATATGCCCTGGACAAATTTTCTTGGGAGCAAATCGCTCACCAAATGACTGATTTGTATGATAAAGCAATCAACACCAAGAATAATTGATGCCGTGTAACAGAGGAAATATGAAATTTACTAAGATTATCGTAGTTAATCCCCCAAGTCCGTCGGGTTACGTGTCAAACAAAGATTCGATGGGTGGTTTCGGCCAACTCTTTCCAGTTGGCGCGACTCCCTTTCCACCCTTGGATCTGATTTATCTGGCTAGTTATCTGTCTCAGCAAAATTGTTCGCCGGAAATTTTGGAAAGCCTCGCTCACGAGCTAAATACAGAGCAGTTAATAGAAAAAATTGAGGCTTTGAGCGACGCCTCTGAACTAAAACAAATGCTTGTCGTTGTGCGCACTTCCGCGCCGACAATTGATTGGGATTTGGACGTCTGCCGACAAATCAAAGCTGAAATTAAGAACGCCTGCATCGCAATTTATGGGCCGGTCGTTTCCAATGTTTTGGACAAAATTCAGCGAGAAGAGTCTTTAACATATATTATTAAGGGTGACCCGGATGAAACTGTCGAAGCTCTTTTTAACGGCGCGCCCGAATCGGGAATCAATAATCTTCTTTACCGCAATCAAAACGAATGGGTTGAAAATGCGAGCAAACCCTTTATAAGAGAATTAGATAAACTGCCATTTCCCAAATGGGAGATGCTTCCGTATCAAAAATACCGTCTGCCAAAATCTTCGACCTCGGATGAGACGGCTTTCTTACCCATCTGGTCTTCACGCGGCTGCCCGATTGGATGTCATTATTGCCCTTATCCGATTGGACAGGGACTTCCCTGGCGGTATCGTTCAGCTCAAAATGTAGTTAATGAAATGGAGCATCTGGTCAAAGATTTGGGGATTGAATACATTCTGTTCCGCGATCCGATGTTTTCGCTTAATCAAAAAAGAGTCATCGAGATTTGTAATGAAATTGCCAAACGCGAGATTAAAGTCGGGTGGCGGTGCGAAACCAGAATTGATTTTTTGAACGAAGAAACGCTGCGAGCAATGGCCAAAGCGGGTTGTGAAGGAATCAATTTCGGCGTAGAAAGCTCGGACGTAGAAATTCAGAGCGGAGTCGGGCGCAAACCGATTACGCCCGAACTTATCAGCAGCCATTTTGCTCTCTGTCGCGAATTGGGAATTAAAACCTTTGGATTCTTTATCATTGGTCTGCCGGGCGATACGGTTGAAACCATTTTGAAAACCATCAAATTTGCCACGCAGATTAAGCCTCATTGGGTTCAATTTACAGCCGCCTCACCGTTTATCGGAACCAAACTGCGGGATTGGGCGATTGAGCATGAACTGGTGGAGAAAGATGACCTCTCATATATCAATAGTCACGAAGCAATCATGGGCAACGAAAACCTTTCGGTCGAGCAAATTCGCTCTCTCCTGCATGTAGCTCAATTTATTCAAAATTACTTAATTAATCGCAAAGGGTTTTTCAAAGGCGTCGGTAACAGTTCTCCGCTTTACCGAACGGCAAAATCGACCGCTGATTTCGGATCCGATTTGGCGGCTAAATTCACTTTGGCATTTGCCAGATTTAGATTTGCCAAAAAGTTTTCTCGTCAGCAAGGCGCTCAAACCGCGTTGCCGGCCAAAAGTTAAAGTAATGAAAGCACTGGTTACGGGAGCCACCGGTTTCCTCGGTTCACATTTATGCCGGCGGCTGTTGCGGGATGGACACGAAGTAACCGTTCTCCGGCGCGCAACCTCAAGCAATGATGCTCTCGACAAATTAAACCTCACCCAGATAATCGGCGACGTTACCGATTTGGATGCGGTCAATCGTGCGATTGCCGGAAACGATATGGTCTTTCACACCGCAGCACATTTAGCTTACTGGGGACAACAAAAAGAGACTCAAAATAAGGTTAATATCGCGGGCACACAAAATGTCGTAACAGCCTGCCGGCAATTCGGTGTCAAAAAACTGATCCACGTCAGTTCGGTCGCAGCCATCGGCATCCCGAATAATCCGGCCAACCCTGCCAATGAGAATTTTCCTTTTAATCTCACAGCAGATATGCCGGTTAACTATCATCTTTCAAAAAAGCTCGCTGAAGATGTTGTACTCAAGGCCGTTAATCAGGGGCTTCATGCTGTGATAGTTAATCCCAGTTCCATCTGGGGGAAACACGGACGTCATTATCGCGGAGCGGAAATCGTTGAAAAAGTAAGGCAGTCTCAAATTGTGCCTTACTTTACAGGCGGAATCTGCATTGTTCACGTAGACGACGTTATCGAAGGAATCATGGCGGCAACGAAGCGCGGGATATCAGGCCAGCGCTACATCTTAGGCGGCGCAAACTTAACTCTTAAATCAATCGCGCAGAGAGCTGCTAAGAAGCAGCATCTTGAGCGGAGGTTTGTGCCGCTTCCCAACTTTGTCACCGGCGCGGCCGCTTTAGCTCTCGAATCATTGAGCCTGATTTCACGCCGCCGTCCCAAAATAACTTACACAACACACTACTGCGCCGGACGTTTTCATTATTACGATTCAAGCAAAGCAAAAAATGAATTAGCGTATTCACCTCGCAGTTTTGAGAAAATCCTTGATGAATGCGTGTCGTTCATCGAAAAGCGCGAGAGCATGAAGAATTAAATGCAGATTCAGAAAATTTTTTATAAAGATTGAGGCACAGCTTTGACGTCAACCGAATCGCCCGAAAATAAGTTTAAACTTGGCTATCATCCGTCGCTGGACGGAGTCAGGGGAGTTGCGGTGATCGCAGTTTTGCTTCTCCACGCTTACGTTCCGGTGACTCTTCCGGTTGTGGGTAATTATCTGGAGCTGGTGGGTATCGGCGGTTTTCTCGGCGTTGACATATTTTTTGTGCTGAGCGGTTTTTTGATCACGGCTCTACTCTTTCAGGAATGGGAAGCCAACGGCAAAATAGATTTTAAAAAATTTTACGCGCGAAGGGCTTTGCGGTTGCTTCCCGCACTTTATTTATATCTGCTGGTCAGCATCGGTTATACGGTCGCGTTTCGCCCGAGCAGCGAAAGCGCCGGCGCACTAAGAGATGTTGCGGTAATCACTTTTTATCTCTCAAACTGGATTCCAATTAATATTTACACTCTCAGGCACGTCTGGTCACTAGCTGTCGAAGAACAATTCTATTTATTTTGGCCTTTTATGCTGGTTGGCATCATGCTGCTGGCGACTCGCTTTAAAATCGAGCGGCGCTGGATTTTGTACTTTCTTTTGGGCGTAGTCGGTTTGATTGCAATTCACCGCGGATTTATGTTCGCCGAGCTTGGTTACACGACGCGCGTCTATCAGGGGCTTGATACGCGTGCTGATTCTTTATTGCTGGGAAGCTGCGCGGCTCTTTTTCTGTCATGGAATCTGCTTCCGCAGAAGCAGTGGTTTTTGAAATTCTTAAAAATAGCCTCAATAGCTGCTGCCGCCCTGTTGTTTTACTGGATTATGACAGTGAGAATAACCGACGGTTTTTTCTACTATGGCGGTTTTACTCTGGCTGCTGTTTGTGTTGATGCGATAATTTTGGCACTGCTAATTTCCCCGCCTAAAATAATGAGGCGTTTTTTTGAATGGTCTGTGCTGGTCTGGATTGGTCGCCTCTCCTACGGGATTTATCTTTGGCATAAGCTTGTCTACGTTATTCTGGACAAGTCTTTGCTGCCCCTGGCAGTTCGGTCAGAAACTTTACGGACGATGGTGTTGCCTTTGACAATCAAAATCGGCGTTTCGCTTGTTGTCGCCAGCATTTCGTTTTATTTTTTTGAGAAACCGTTTCTAAGGCTTAAAAAGCGATTTGTTGCCGCGCCGACGGTCAAAACGGCTTTTCAAAATTCAGAGAAAACCGCGCAAGACAATCAGCCAATTTTGCAACCGGCGGCGCTGCCGGATTTTTAGCTGCCGCGCAAAACTGTTTTGAGTCATCAAGGAATACTTAGGTGTGAGTGATGCGGAGAAGCCATTAGTTTCAATTATTGTTCCCGTTTATAACGGCGAACGATATTTGCGCGCAAGTCTGGATTCGATTGTCGCGCAGACTTACTCGCATGTGGAAATTCTGGTAATGGACGACGGCTCAACCGATTCGACGCCGGAAATTATTGTCAGCTACGGAGATAAAGTGAAATGTGTTCGTCAGATGCACAACAAAGGTCAATTTCCAAATGTCAACGACGGTATTGAAAAGGCTCAAGGAAAATACATCGCCATTTATCACGCCGATGATCTCTATGACTCAGAAATAGTTGCGCGGGAAGTAGAATTTTTGGAAAAAAATCCGAAGGTGGCGGCGGTTTTTTGCCACGATATTTTTATCAACGCCGAAGGACGCGAATATGGGCGATTATCAATTCCTTCCGAATTGCGAACTCTGCCGTTCTTGGATTTCCCAGCTGTTTTAAACGGAGTCTTAAAGTATAAAAATCGTTTTCTGCCGACTCCGGGCGCAATGGTACGCGCTTCAATTTACCAAGAGTTGGGGATATTTCGCGGGGCGGATTTTCAAATTGCTTCCGATTTTGAGATGTGGTTGAGAATAGCGCGCCGCTATCCAATCGGAATTTTGCCCGAATATCTTTTTTCGTATCGGCACGGACACGAAAATTCCTCGCAGGTTTATTATCGCGTCAGAACCGAACAGGAAAGACATTTTCTAATACTAGATCAATATCTGGCGGAAGGCGCAAGGGAGTTAGCCACTGATGAATCAATTCGCCACTACGAAGCTCACCGCGCGGAGGACAATTTGATGGTGGCAATTAACCATTACATTCTGGGGAAAAACCAGGGAGGGAAAGATTTTCTTAATAAAGTAAGAATTAATGTGCTTTTGGGAAGTTCCGCCGTTCAGCGCGGAAGGCTGTTAACTTTGTTTTTGGCGCTACAGGTTCTTTTGCGTGTTCCGCGAATTTCATTTTTTGCCGACTTATTTTACCGCCGCTGGCACGTGAAATCTTATCCTGCTTAATAATGTTGACGAATAGAGTTATGACAGAAAAGCAAAAAATAGCCCTCTACGTTGACCCGCCGTCACACCATTTCCTCAAGGACGAGCTTTTTGATAATACCGAAGCGCGTTCACTGGGCGAGCAGCTGCACGCGCCTTACGCCTATTTGAGAGATTTTTTTAAAGCCAGAGGAATTACGGTTCGAACAGCCGATTATCTGCCCGAAAAAGCAAACGGAGCCAAAAACATTTATGTTTCGATGGGAATTCTCTCTAACTATCGCCGACTTTCCCAGGATAGGCCGGATATTATCCTAAGCGCCTATTTTGCAATGGAATGTCCGATTGTCGAGCCGAAAATGTACCGCGCCCTGCGCGACGCTCAAAGATATTTCAAACGCATCTATACCTGGAGCGATAGCCTTTCGCTCGAACGATTTGTCGGCGAGCCTTTGCGCTGTAAATCGTTTTGCTGGCCGCAGTCATTTGATGAGGTTCATGAAAGCCTTTGGCAAAACACTGAACGTAAATTTCTCGTGATAATTAACACGAACAGACTTCCGCGTCTTTCCTGGAATGAGCTTTACAGCGAACGACGGCGAGCAGTAGAATTTTTCAGCCGGACCGACGAAATTGATTTATATGGCAAGGGCTGGGACGCGCCGCCAATCCGAGTCGGGAGGACGCGAACACCTTACACGTTCCGCCGTATTCAGCACGAACTGCAAAAAAAATGGCAGCGAATTCGTCCCGATCCGCTCTTGAAGGCCGCTCAAAAAGTTTATCGCGGCGTTGCCAATTCCAAATCCGAAACGCTCAGTCAATACAAGTTCGCCGTGTGTTTTGAGAATTCGATTCTCAAAGGCTGGATTACCGAAAAAATATTCGACTGTTTTTTTGCCGGAACGGTGCCCGTTTACTGGGGCGCGCCCGACATTGAAAACTACGTGCCGTCCGATTGTTTTATTGATATGAGGCGTTTTTCAGGGTACGAGGAACTGCGCGAGTTTCTGAAATCAATGAGCGACAAAGAGATTCTGGAGTATAAAGAAAATGCCCGCAATTTTTTGAGTTCACCGCGCTTTTATCAGTTCTCAAAAGCTGCCTTCGCGGAAATTTTCCGGCGAATTATTACCGAAGACACCGGCATTCAAATATAAAAAAATGGAGCAGTTGGCGTTGAAAACTCAGAGAAAATATTGTTTTATCGTTTTATCAAGGATGAGACAGTTGGTTAACAAAAACATCAGGTTATTTTAAGTTTAGCTTTATTCTCACAATAATGGTTTCCACAAATTTGGAACCAATTAAAAATGCTCAAAGTTATTCTCAGTATTGGCACGATCCAGGCTGTCGCCATTATCATTCAATTTGTTCGCTCAAAGGTCATCGCCGTCACGCTCGGCCCGGCCGGAGTCGGCGTCGTCAGCACGGTTGACCAGACAATCCAGTTTATCGCGTTTGCGACTGCTCTCAGTATTCCGCTCGCCTCGGTGAAATTTTTATCAAAAGCGCACAGCGAAGGGCACGAATCCTTCAAACGATGCTACACCGGATTTTTGCAGCTCTTGGCTTCTCTCTCTCTTTTAGCAACCGTTTTGACTATTTGCTTATTCTTTTTAAATCCCCGGACGTTGGGCGCGGAAATTGAAAAATATCAATTATTTTTGCTGATTGCTCTTTTGTCTCTTCCGACAATCGTCTTAAACGGATTTTTTAGCAATGTTTTGGCCGCCGCGCAAAGTTATCGTGCCTCCGCTGCGCTGGCCGTGATAACCAACGCCGTCACAACACCGGCTATTATCATCGGAGTAATGACGGCAGGCATTTTCGGCTTTTTTTTAGGCGGTTCGTTGGCGAGCATTCTTTTGACGCTCGCAATTATTGTTTACTTCTGGAAAAAACTGGATTTGCCGGTTTTCGCAGCTCACACAAATGTTTTGACCGAACTGCGGCAAAGTCCGAACATTGTCTCTTTTACGGCTATGCTTTATTTAGGCTCGATCAGCTATTCATTTTCTCAGCTGACAGCGCGATACGCTATCCTGGTAAATTTTGGTGAAACGGAAGCCGGTTTGCTTCAGGGCGCGCTTGTTTTATCCATCGCAATCGGAATGGTTCTAAGCCCGGCCAACGGGCTTTATCTGACGCCGATTATGAACCGTAATATTGATAAGGCAGAAAAAATTTCTCAGGCCGTCGAATTTCAGCGAAAAATGATTATGGTTTTAAGTCTGGTGACAATCCCGGTGGTGATGTTTCCGCAGTTGATGCTCTCGATTATGTTTTCGACTAAATTTGTCGCGGTCAGCAATCTTGTTTTTCTTTTCATTTTTGCACAGGTTGTTTCCCAACTGGCGGGCGTTCATCACGCATTTCTGATTGGAACTGACGATCTGAAAATTTACACGGCGATCTCGACACTCGGACAGCTTGGGTTTGCGCTTCTCGCGTGGATTCTGGCTCCCGTTTACGGCATCTACGGTATTGCAATCAGCAGCATTATTTCATGCCTGACGATTTTTTCTTTAACATTAATTCGTTTAAAGTTTCGGCACGGCTTTTCCGCTTCGCTCAATTTGCGTTTATTGATGGGTTATTGTCTTTCAGTTTTGCTCCTGACCGGCTGGATATGCAGTCTATTAAACGAATGGGAGCTAACGACCGGAGCTCTAAAAATACTTTTCTTTGCGTTTTTTATCGGCAGCCTTCTTTTATTTTTGAGTAAAGGAGAGCGACTTGCGCTCTACGGTTTGCGAGATAACATTTTGGGCCGGAGAAAGAGCTTGTCCGGGCATCCGAGAGTCAGTTGATTTCGTCGGCTGATTTGACGATTCTGGAATAATTTATTGGTAACAGAGCCGAGTCAAAATTGGCGCTATTTTAATTTGCAATTAATTTTGCAGCAAATTACATGACGGCAATTTAAATCATAAAATATCTGTGAAAGGAGTTTAATAAAATGAGCAATCTTGTAATTATCACCGGCGATTTTTCATCCGGAAGCACTCTCCTTTTTACTTTGTTTCGCCAGACGAAAGAATATTATTGTCTTTATGAACCGCTTCACGAAAAACTGCTTGAGTATCTGATCTGGCGTCTTCGCGTTGAAGAACATCATTTCTTTCTCGAAAATTATTTTTCCGAGTACAAGGGTTTTCGCAAAATCCCTAAACTTTTCAAACCGGAATGGGGCAACAGTAATTTATATCTTTCACCGACCGAGGATGCCGACGATCTATATCGCTATCTGACTTATCTGACCGGCACGGCTTTCGGCAGAGCGGAAAAAGTGATGCTCAAGGAAAATCGGCTCCCGTTTCGCCTCGGATGGATTCGCGCCAAATTTCCACATGCTAAAATTGTTCACGTTTATCGTGAAAAACAGTCACAATGGAACAGCATCGTGCGCCGGGTTCAGGCCTATCACGGCAGAGAGGACGTCGGACAACAGAGCGTTAATTTCACTGGCTTTAATGTTGCCAGATGGTGCGACGACATCAAGCACGTTTATCCTGAACTGGATGCTAAAAACTTTGAGAATGGGTACGACAGGTTTTGCAAACTGTGGGAATTAAGCTATGCCGAAAATAAGCACTACTCCGACATTTCAGTTGATTATTGGGTCTTGACGCATGATTTTAATAACACCTTTGAGCAAATCAAATCATGCATCGGCGGCAACTTTGATGTTTCATCACTCAGCCATTTGATTATTCCCAAAGAAAAACAAAAGCAGCTCGCTATTGAGCGCTCCGGGATAAAACATCAAATGATCAAAACATTTGAGAAATCCGGTCGAAAATACGCCAGAGCCAGACTTCTTGCTCGCTCTTTGTGGATGCAAAAATGATATCGGCGATTCTAAAAATAAGCGGTTTATATCCTCTCCTTAATAAAACCTGCTAAATATTAAAACAAATTATGACAAATTTTATGACTGACTTAATTGCCCCGTACGGGGAAACTCTCATCAATTTATGCGAACCTCGCGAAGGTGTGGCTGAGCTGAAAGATTTTGCCAACCGTTTGCCGTCAATACAGTTATCGGATCGCGCCGTTTGCGATTTGGAACTGCTGGCGACCGGCGCGTTTTCTCCCCTAGATAAATTTATGGCACGCGCGGATTTTCTAAGCGTAATTGAGCAAATGCGCCTGACGAGCGGGCACATCTTCCCGATTCCGATCACCCTTTCGGTCGAACAGGATGCCAAAATCCATCTTGATCAAAAAGTTGCGCTGCGCGATGCCAGAAACGATTTGCTTGCGGTTATAACCGTGGAAGAAATTTATGAATGGGACCCGGCAATGACCTCGCAGCTTGTTCTAGGCACACAGGATCAACGTCATCCGTTAGCGGCAGAAATGCTCCGTTGGGGCAAATTCAACATTTCCGGACAATTGCAGGTATTACGTCTGCCTTCACGCTATGACTTTCAGGAATTACGTCTGACTCCGGCTGAGACGCGAACCAGACTGGCATCTTTCGGGCGTCCGAATGTCGTGGCTTTTCAAACTCGCAATCCACTGCACCGAATTCATGAGGAGCTGACGAATCGCGCCATTGACGAAGTTGACGGCGTGCTGTTGCTTCACCCGGTCGTTGGCTTAACTAAAAGCGGCGACGTCGATCATTACACTCGTGTCCGAACCTACAAAGCTCTGGCGGCGCGTTATTATGATCCCAAACGCATTCTGCTCTCCCTTCTTCCTCTGGCAATGCGGATGGCTGGACCGCGCGAAGCGCTCTGGCACGCTTTGATTCGCAGAAACTTTGGGGCAAACCACCTTATTATCGGGAGAGATCATGCCAGTCCCGGCTCGGATTCCACCGGCCAGCCATTCTATGGGCCTTACGATGCTCAGGAACTGGTTGAAGGCTTTAGCGAGGAACTGGGAGTCGGAGTAATACCATTTCAGGAACTTGTTTACATTCCGGACGAGCAGCGGTATGAGCAGGTTTCAAAAGTTCCCGCCAGCACCCGAACTAACTCAATCTCAGGCACCCAAGTTCGCGAAGACTATTTAAACAAAGGTTTGAAACTGCCTGAATGGTTTACTCGTTCGGAAGTCGCGGAAATTCTGGCGGAAACCTACCCGCCGCGTCACAAACAGGGAGTCTGTATTTGGTTCACTGGCTTGAGCGGTTCCGGTAAATCCACTACTGCTGAAGTCCTGACGGTTCTGCTGCTTGAAAGCGGAAGGCAGGTGACGGTGCTGGACGGCGATGTGGTGCGAACGCATTTGTCAAAAGGTCTGGGATTTAGCAGAGGCGACCGCAACATTAATGTTCAGCGCATCGGATTTGTCGCCGCCGAGATTGTCCGCCACGGCGGGGTAGTCATTTGCGCGGCAGTGAGTCCTTATTCAGCGGCGCGGAACGAGTGCCGAAATATGGTCGGGAGCGATCATTTTGTCGAGGTCTTTGTTGATACGCCTCTTGCTGTCTGCGAGCAACGCGACACAAAAGGTCTTTATGCCAAGGCGAGGCGCGGCGAGTTAAAGGAATTTACCGGCATTGATGACGCGTATGAGCCTCCAATAGATCCGGAAATCACTTTGGACACTGTTTCATACAGTTCTGAAGAAAACGCGCGGATGATTTTAAACTATCTAAAAACGTCGGGTTTTGCTCGGAACGAAGCTGCGACCGAAGGAACAGAAGAAAACGCCTTTGAGAACGGCAGTAAGTTGGACTCATTAATGATTAAAGATAGCGGCTTAAATTATCAGCAGTTAAATATTAACGAAACCGTATGATACTCGGCGTCAACGGCATTAGATTAGTGGTTAAGCGTTCGGGCGTAGCGCGCTGTATTGAGGCCATGCTGCGCTGCTTTGGCGAGGTTGAACATCCATTTACGGAAATCAGAGTTTACACGCCCGAACCGCTTGGCAAAGACATTTATCTGCCGCCGACGGCAACTAGCGTCGTGCTGCCTTCATCGCTGCCGTTTGCCGCCTGGGAGCAGGTTACTCTGCGGAAAGCGCACGGAAACAGCGGCTTGCTGCTTTGTCCAAGCTACGTTATTCCGCTCGCGGCGCGATGCCCGACTTTTTTGATTCATCACGGCTCGTACGAAGGATTCCCGCAGGCTTTTGATTGGTGGACGTTGAATAAAGCGCGAGCGATTTACACCCTGAGCGCCAAACGCGCGACCGGGCTTTCGACCGTCAGCGAATACAGCAAGCGCGATATGATTAAATTTTACGGAGTCAAAGCTGAAAAAATCAACGTTGTACCGGAAGGAGTTGATACGAAGGTTTTTCGCCCGGTCAATGACCCGGCGCTGCTTTCCAAATGGCGAATCAAAATTTTTGGAGAAGATGTTCCGTACATCGTTTATGTCGGCAAACCAACTGAACGGCGCAACCTCTCGGCGCTGATCAGAGCCTTTGCCGAACTCAAAAAAGAGCAAAAAATTCCGCATAAGCTGCTGCTGGTCGGAACGGCGCTGCCCGGCACGTCGCCGTTTCGCCGCGTGATTGACGAACTAAATATCAAATCGGAAGTTTTCACTCTTGATTACATTAATCACGATGAAATGTTTTTGGTTTACAACGCCGCGAATTTATTTATTTATCCGTCGTCTTACGAAGGTTTCGGCATGCCGGTTCTCGAAGCGATGGCGTGCGGAACGCCCCTGATTACGCTTGATAACACGGCGTTTCCCGAGTTTGCAGGCGGCATCGCGCATCTGCTTAAGGATGCGCAAATCCCGACTTTAAAAGAAGGAATCAGTGCCGTCTTAAAAGACGAAGCATGGCAAAAACAGATGTCCGCAGACGGCCCGAAACGCGCGGCCAACTACGACTGGCACATTTTAACCCGTAAGTATTTGGATTTAATGACTCCATTAGCTATTTAATAAAATTGCAATGATACCAACAATGGATTCCCAAACCTTTAAAATTCGCGACGCGACCAGTTACGATCAGGTCACAGAGCAGTTTGACAGCTTTACCGAGCGCCTTTCGACTCCACTGGCAGCCAGAATGGTGGCTCTCGCTGAAATCGCCACGAACGAACGGATTCTCGACATCGGAACCGGAACCGGAGTCGTCGCACTCAAAGTCGCACAGCAAATCGGCGCGGGCGGAGTAGTAACCGGAATTGATCTTTCCGAAGCAATGCTCCGGCTGGCAAACGCCAAAGCGATGCTGCTCGACGTGAGTGAAAAAGTCGAATTCAAACAGATGGATGCCGAGGCTTTGGAATTTAAAGACCAGAACTTTGACACGGTTCTCTCGCTTTTTGCCCTTCTTCATTTTCCGAATCCGCTGACGGCCCTCAAAGAAATTTTCCGTGTTCTGCGTCCCGGCGGAAAATTAGTTTTGGCAATCGGAAGCGGGCCGCCGCTTGTTTCGCTGTCAGGTTTAGTGCACCGAATCGGGCGGCTGCCGGATTTACTGGCCCAAAAACAGGGCAAGCTGCTCGTCGCGCCAAGGTTTTTGGATGCTCTGGCCGAACAACATTTTCCCGAAGTCAGCGAACAGGAAGAATCAAATTTGGCGAGTCATTCGCGCAACCGGACGCATTCGGTTCCCTCTCTGGTGCGACAGGCCGGATTTGAAAACTTACAAACGGATTGGCACGGACATCAAGCCGTCATCGAAAAGCCGGAAGAGTTTTGGGAAATTCAGCGCACTTTTTCGAGCATTGCGCGCAAACGGCTCGGGCATGCGCCGCCCGAGAAAGTAGAAAAGCTGCGGCGGGAATTTATTAAAACTTGCCGCGAGGTGCAGTCGCGCGGCGGTCGTCTGGCTTATCCGTTTGCGGCGTTTTATGTCAAAGCCGTCAAAAAAGGATTATAAGTTGAGTAACCAAGAACCATTAAAATTAGCAATTATCGGGCTCGGAGCAGTCACCAGAAATATTCATTTGCCTGCTTACGCAACTCTGGCCGGAAAAATCAAAATTACTGCCGGCTGCGATGTTGATGCGGGAGCCAGAAAAACCGCCAAAGAAAAGTTCGGCGTGCCCGAGGTTTTTGACGATCCGGTCAAGATGCTTGATCGGACGGCCCCGGACATTGTTTCGATTTGCACGCCGCCGTCGCTTCACGTTGTGCAAACCCAGATGGCGCTGGAGCGCGGCTGTCACGTTTTTTGCGAAAAACCGGTGGCGGAAAGTTTGTCCGAAGCCGCAGGGCTGGCGCGGGCGGCTGATGATGCCGGGCGACTGGTCGTCGTCAATAATCAGTTCCCGTTTATGAACATTCATCTGGCAGCCAAAGCGGCAATCGGCACGCCGGAATTTGGGCGTTTGCTTTTTCTGCAGGCGTGGCAGGTTTTTCACCCGGATGAAATGACCGAGGCTGATTGGCGCGGGCGTTTGCGGCGACGTCTATGTTTTGAATTCGGGATTCATGTTTTTTCGCTTGTCAGATATTTTTTTGACGATGAACCGGTGAGTATTTCGGCGCAGATGCCGAACCCGTTGTCGAAATTTCATTCGGACGCGCTGAATCTGATCACGCTTGAATTTGCTGACGGGCGCGCCGCTTCGATTATTTTGAATCGTTTGAGCAACGCGCCCGAACGTTATCTTGACATGCGGCTTGACGGTGAAAACGCTTCGATTTCCACTTCAATCGGCGGCGAAGTGCGCTTTGAAGCCGGACTCCACACCAGGCAGAAAACTCCCTTTCTCGGTTTAAATTTTGTTAAAGGCGGAAAGGCGGTTTTGCAAAACGGGACGAAATCAAAAATTATTGCCAAAGACGGCCTTAATCCGTTTGCCTCGTCAACCGCGTACCATTTTGCGAATTTCATCAAAGCTATCAGGGAAGGCGGGACGCCGCCCGGAACCATTCGGGATAATTTAAAAACACTGGCTCTGGTGTTTGCCGCTTACGATTCGGCGGAAGCCCGGCGAACGGTCTCGCTCGCCGATTACATGTAGGGGGCGCGGGCTTGTCCCCGCCCAATGAGCCGAGAGGCGAACAACGCATATTTATCCGCGAAGATTTGTTAATCAGAGACATTCTTCGCGTTCAAAGCAACGCTCATCAGGCAGGGACAAGCTCATGCCCCCTAAAATATTTTTGGAAACCGTTAGTAAAACAACCGACTCCTCCGCTTCGACTCGTGCCGCAGTTTCGGTAAAGGGCAAATTGCGCGTCGGGATTGTCGGCGCAGGTTTGATGGGTCGCTGGCACGCTCACGCCAGCCTTCAGGCGGGCGGTGAAATGGTGGCGATTGCCGACTCCAATCAATCTGCGGCTCAGAGCTTTGCCGACCGTTTTTCACAAGCGCGAATTTTTATCGATGCGGCGGAAATGCTTGCGAAGACTCCGCTCGACGTTTTGCACGTTTGCTCGCCAACGGCCAGTCACCGGCAAATTGCCGAATCAGCCATCAACGCCGGAGTTCATCTATTAATCGAAAAACCGCTCGCAGCGACCGCCGATGAGACAATCGCGCTGTTTGATTTGGCGGCCAAGCATCTGGTTAATCTCTGTCCGGTGCATCAGTTTGCTTTTCAGCCCGGAGTCGGAAAAGCCGCGAAAAATCTTCGGCAAATCGGCAGGCTTATTCACCTCGAAGCCAAAATTTGCTCCGCCGGTGGAACCGGACTATCGCCCGACAAACTGGATTTGATCGCCGTTGACATCTTGCCGCATCCGCTCTCGTTGATGCAGGCTTTTCTTGGAAATCAAATGTCGGCTGAAAACTGGGAAATTGTTCGCCCGGCAGCAGGCGAACTGCGGATTTCAAAACAGTCGAGCGAAATTTCGCTGTCAATTTTGATCAGCATGAATTCGCGTCCGACAACAAATAATTTTCAGATTTTCGGCACTGACGGAACAATTCATCTCGATTTATTTCATGGTTATTCGATTGTCGAAAGAGGAAAAACTTCGCGCACGACAAAGATTTGGCATCCGTTTGATCTGGCGCTCAGGCATTTTTCAGCAGCCGCAATAAATCTGGTGCAGAGAGGCGTTCGACGCGAAACGGCTTATCCGGGTTTGCGCCAGTTAACTCAAAAGTTTTATCAAACAATTAAAACCGGCGCTCCCGCTCCCGTTACTCCGGCTGAAGCAATTATGGTTGCGCAAATCCGGGATCGGGTGATTGAACAAGCCGGAATCGCGCCGATGGCAAAAAGCAGTTAAATCAATGACAGTCAGCAATATTGAGTCAAATCTAAAATTATCGATAGTAATCGCCTCACACAATGCCAGCCAGAGTGTCGGCGCTTGCCTCGCCGCGCTGGAAAATCAGCTTAATGAGAGCGAGTTTGAAATCATTGTAGTTGACAATTCCAGGGACGCTTCGGCGGAAATCGTTACCCGCGACTTTCCACGCTGCCGTCTGGTTCAAGCGGCGAAAGATAAGTTGATTCCCGAATTATGGGGAATCGGCATTCTTCAAAGCGTGGGCGAAATCGTCGCCTTGACAACCTCGCATTTCGTCCCGGCCAACAACTGGATTGCCGAAATCCTTAAAGCGCATAACTCGGACGAGGCCGGAATCGGCGGCGCGATTGAAAACGAGCAGCAGGCCGGAATAATTTCATGGGCGGTTTATTTTTGCCGTTACAGCGCTTACATGCTGCCGTTCATAAAAACCGAAGTCAACGATTTTGCCGCTGATAACGCTTCGTACAAACGCCGCGATTTGCAGCGAGTCGAAGAAATGATCGGCGACGGTTTTTGGGAAACTTTTGTTCACCGCGAAATGAGAAGAATGGGAATGACGCTCGCGCTTGAGCCGTCAATTATCGTCACGCACCAGCATTCTTTTACTTTCGCGGAATTTATCAACCAGAGATTCTGGCATGGCCGGCAATTTGGCAGCAGTCGCGCCGGCAATCTTTCTATTCTCAATAGATTAATGTTAATCGTGCTCTCCCCGCTGATTCCGCTGATTTATCTTTATCGAATCTCGCGCCGCGTTCTCGCAAGAAAAAGAAACTTGAATCAGTATTTTCTTTCACTACCGATTTTAACGCTATTTCTTATCAGCTGGGCGACGGGGGAATTGAGCGGGTATCTGTGGAGAGAACAATGAAAGCGGAAAAGCCGCGTCAAACCGGGTTGTCAATTATCGTTGCCGCGCCGCAGTTTTCGTCTTCATCGCTCGAAAATTGTTTGAAAAATATTCTCGCAAATAAATTGGACGGCGCGGAGGTGATTGTAGCGGCAGGCGGTTCGGAAAGTTCGCTGGCAATTTTTGTCGCCAATTACCCGGAAATCAAGTTTCTTCAAGCCGCGCAAGGAGCGAGAGCGACATTGCCGATGCTGCTTGCCGCCGGACTGAGACAGGCGACCGGCGAAATTATTGCCATGACCGATACGTCGTGCGTCGTCGCCGCCGGCTGGGTTTCCGCGATTTTCAGAGCGCATCAATTTGCAGTTCAGGCAGAAATTATCGGCGGCGCGGTTGAGATGTTCGGGCAGAAAAATCTGGTTGATTGGGCGGCGTATTTTTGTGATTACAGTGAGTTTATGCTGCCGCTCGAAACGAGCGAGACAAAAGCGGTTCCGGGAAACAACATTTCATTTAAACGCGCTCTTCTCGCTGACAGCAATGAATTTGCCGCAAACGGTTTTTGGAAAACACACTGGTGTCAAAAAATGCGGGAGAAAGGAATTAGGCTCAAAGCTGAACCGTCAATCCTGGTTTACTTTGCTAAATCCTACGATTTATTGCCGTTTCTGACGCGCAGATTTAATCACGGTCGCTGTTTTGCCGGAATGAGATGCCGGCAATCAACTTTGCTGAAAAGAATGTTTTATCTGTTTGGCTCGCTTTGCCTGCCATTTATTTTTCTGCCGCGAGTAATTCAGCCGGTTTTGGCTAAAAAGCGGCTTTTAAAAGAGTTGTTTTTTTCGTTTCCGATTATTCTGTTGGCAATTGCCGTTTGGTCGTTTGGCGAAACCTGCGGATATCTTGCCGGAGCCGGAAAAAGCTGCGATACAATTTGCTAGAACGCTATTCAAGAAAGCCTGATGCCACAATTATCCGTCATTATTGCCTCAGTCAACGGTTTGCCGACAATCGGCGAATGTTTGACCGCTCTGCACAACCAAAAGGGCGCAATCGAAGCGGAGATAATTGTAGTGGATTTTACTCTGGACAAGACGCGAGATTTTATCAAAGCCGGTTTTCCGCAAGTCAAACTGATCGAATTACCCGAACGGCTGGGAATTCCCGAAATGCGCCAGATCGGAATGAAACACGCAAGCGGCGATTATCTGGTCGTTACCGAAGATCACTGCATCGCGCCTGAAAACTGGTTTGCGGAAATCGTTAAAGCCCACGCTTCCGGTTACCGGGTGGTCGGCGGCGCGGTCGAAAACGCCAGCCGCATCAGACTGGTTGATTGGGCGGTTTTCTTCTGCGAATACAGCAGTTTAATGCCGCCTATTGCGACAGGCGAAGCTCAATTTGTAGCGGGCAACAATGCGTCCTATGAGCGGGATTTAATTGAGCAAATTGATGAATCAACCAAAACCGATTTCTGGGAATATTTTCTGCAAACCGAGCTCAGGCAAAAAGGAATCAGATTTCTCTCTGTACCCGAAATTTTGGTAAACCACAAAAAAGAGTTTGGCTTTTACTATTTTCTCACCCAGCGATTTCATTATTCGCGCTCGTTTGCCGCGATGCGGCGACAAAAATCCGATTTTGCCAAACAAATCGTTTACTTACTCTACATGCCGATTTTGCCGTTTCATCTGACTGCGAGAATCGTCGGCAACGTGCTTCGGAAAAAGCGAAACCGGAAAGAACTACTGCTTTCCCTGCCGCTACTGCTGATTTTTATGATAACTTACGCGGCGGGCGAGTTTGTCGGACAGTTGTTCGGCGCTGGCGACAGTTTGCTCAAAGTTGAATGAACGCAACCGAGAATTTACCAATCAAACTTTCAATCGTGATTGCAGCCTGGACCGGCTGGGATTATTTGCGGGAATGTCTCAAATCTTTGGAAAGACAAGCTGACGCTGCCGATATTGAAGTGATTGTCGTCCGCAATTTTAAATTAGAAAACACAGAAAATTTGGAAACATTTCCATTTGTCAATCACATTCTGGCGGAAGCTGCGACCGTTCCAGAACTGAGAACGCGGGGAATTCGCGAAGCCAGAGGCGCAGTTATAGCTTTGCTCGAAGACCATTGCGAATTTGCGCCGCAGTGGGTTGAGGAAATTCAAAAAGCTCACGAATTGCCGTGTTCAATTGTCGGCGGAGCGGTTGAAAACATTAGCCCGAATCGCGCTTTGAATTGGGCGGTTTATTTCTACGATTACGGAAATTACATGCTCCCGATGCGAGCGGGAGCGGCGGAAACCTTGTCAGGAATGAATGTTTCGTACAGCCGGGAAACGCTCGCTGAGGTTCGAGAGGTTTATGCCGACGGTTTTTTTGAAACTTTTGTCAATGAGAAATTAAAGCAGCAGGGACACGAACTTTATCTTGCGCCCGCGGCAGTTATTTACCATCGCAAAAATTACGATTTTAAAACTGTGGCGACTCAATTTTATCATCAGGCGCGTTCTTTTGCCGCTCAAAGAGTTGCTGAGATGCCATTTTCAAAGCGCGTCCTACTCGTTTTTGTTTCTTTGCTGCTGCCGTTTTTACTGGCGGCGCGGGTAATTTTGCGAACGCTCAAAAAAAATCGGCATCACGTCAAGCTGATTGCGGCTTTCCCTTATCTTTTGATTTTGCTGACTGTTTGGGCAGCCGGAGAATTTTGCGGATATTTGTTTGGAGCCGGCGAGAGCGCCGAACATTGGCGATGATCCGCAAACTATTGAGTTTCAAAAGCTGTCTAATCTTTTGCAGTGAAAGGACGATAAGATGCCGAATAGAAGATTATGAAGATTGGTGTTGACGCCACTTGTTGGGGAAATAAAAGAGGTTTCGGACGATTTACCCGAGAACTGCTCGAAGCCGTTTTGGCAAACGACTCTGAGAATAAGTACCTGTTTTTTCTTGATGAAGAGACTTCGGAGAGCGAGCAAATTCCCGCAAACGCAGAAAAGGTTTTTGCCGCCACCAAAGTTTCTCAGATGAAAGCGGCATCGGCGGCGGGGCGGCGGTCGCTCAAAGATTTGTGGGCGATGAGCCGACAGGTCATGCGGCACGACCTGGATGTCTTTTTTTTCCCGGCGGTTTATTCGTATTTTCCGATTTTTAATCGAGCAAAAATCATTGTCACCCTGCATGATGTCATCGCCGATCATCATCCGTCTCTGATTTTTCCAAACTCTCAGGCAAAACTTTTCTGGAAGCTCAAGCAAAATGCGGCGATCAGGCAGGCTCATCTAATCATAACGGTTTCCGAATATTCAAAGGAGCAAATTGTTAAGTATTTCAAATTGCCCGAAAGCCGCGTCCGCGTGATCGCGGAAGCGGCGCGCCCCGTCTTTAAAGTCTTACCGAACAGTGCAAAAACTGAAGAGATTCTCAAGCGCTACAATGTTAATCCGGGACAAAAATTTCTGCTTTACGTCGGCGGGATCAGCCCGCACAAAAATCTCAAAACTTTGATCAATGCTTTCGAAGAAATAGTTTCTAACGAGCAGTTTGCCGACATCAAACTAATTCTGGTCGGCGATTACAAAGACGATCCGTTTTTTTCAGCCTATCCGGATTTAAAAAAACAGGTGGCGGATTTGAATTTGGAGGACAAAGTTGTTTTTACCGGTTTCGTCGAAGATGCCGATTTAGCTTATCTTTACAACACCGCTTATCTCCTTGTCTTTCCCTCGCTCGAAGAAGGTTTCGGGCTGCCGGCGATTGAAGCGATGGCTTGTGGAACGCCCGTCGCAGCCAGCAACTGCAGCTCGCTGCCTGAAGTTTTAGGTGACGCGGGGCGGTTTTTTGACCCGCTCGATCAGGACAATATGGCTCAAATAATTATGGAAATTTTGCGTGATGAACTGCTTCGAGATGAAATGAGCCGAACGGGGCTGGCTAGATCGCAGCAGTTTTCTTGGGAAACGGCGGCGCAAAAAATGTGCGCGATTTTTGAGGAACTGGGCACGCGGTAACTATGAAAAAATCGCTTAAATTCTGTATGGTGACAACATTTTATCCGCCTTATAATTTTGGCGGAGACGGAATGTACATTCATCGTTTGAGCAACGAGTTGGCGCGGCGCGGGCACACGGTTGACGTTTTTCACTGCGCGGATGCTTTTCTGATGCTGCAGAAAAGGGGCGTGACGGCCGGTTATTCAGATCATGCAAACGTCCGCGTTCACCGGCTCAAAAGTCCGGCCGGGTTTCTTTCTCCGCTTTTAACTCAGCAAACCGGCGTTCCCTTTTTTAAGAAACGACTCAAAAAAGCTCTCGAATCAAACAACTATGACGTGATTCATTACCATAATATGTCTCTCATCGGTCTGACGGCGCTCGGTTACGGTTCGGCAATCAAGCTTTATACGACTCATGAACATTGGCTTGTCTGCCCGATGCACGTTTTGTGGAAATTTGACCGCGAGGTCTGTACGACGAGAGATGATTGCACGCGCTGTCAATTGGCCGGAAAAAGACCGCCGCAGCTCTGGCGGCACATGGGTCTGCTCGAAAAAATGGTCAAGCACGTTGACTGCTTCATTTCACCGAGCCGATTTACGCTTTACAAACATCTTGAAATGGGTTTAGAGATTCCGATGCGGCATATTCCTTACTTTCTTCCCAAACCGCCGGAAGAAAGCATTCCGCCCGGAAACAAGAGTGAACGGCCGTATTTTCTCTTTGTCGGGCGTCTGGAAAAAATCAAGGGGCTGCAAAACGTCATTCCGGTTTTTAAAGAACGACCGGAATATGATTTGTTAGTTGCAGGAGACGGCGTTTACAAGGAAGAGTTAACGGCGCTGGCCGGCGGACATCGAAACATCAAATTTCTCGGCAGACTTAATCAGGAGCAACTGAGAAATTACTACCGTAGTGCCGCCGCCGTGATTGTGCCGTCAATTTGCTTTGAAACATTCGGGATTATTATCATCGAAGCGTTTGCGATGAAAACGCCCGTTATCGTCAATAATCTCGGAGCTTTGCCCGAGGTTGTAGAAGACAGCGACGGCGGGTTTATCTATAACAATGAGAGCGAATTAGTGATTGCAATGGATAAACTGGCGCAAAATAATTCGCTTCGGAATGAGCTCGGAAACAACGGATATCGGGCTTTTCTGAAATTTTGGAGCGAAGACGCGCATCTCACTCAATATTTTAATCTGCTTGAGACAATCAGCAATAGGGCTGTAAAATCACAATTTGTTAATAACAAACCAGCATAATTCGCTCTCATCAATTTAAAACGCTCGTATCTAACAAAAGGCTCGGTAAATTGGAAATTCATTGATTTTAAGCATCTAATAACATTAGCAATCTTTGTTTTAGATAATATTGATCCATAATGGACTCTGGACAGACGACTAAAATTCCAATTCTGACTTATCACTCAATTGACGAAAGCAATTCGGTCATTTCGACCCGCTTTGCCGTGTTTGAAAAGCAGATGGATTTTTTAAGCGAAAACGCGTTCAACGTTGTTTCATTAAAAAGCTTAATCAACGCTCTCGGCGAAAACCAGCCGCTGCCGGCCAAAACAATCGCGCTGACGTTTGATGACGGGTATCAAAATTTTTACTCGCAGGCGTTTCCCGCGCTTAAAAAACACAATTTTACCGCGACCGTTTTTCTAATCACAGATTTTTGCGGCGGTTACAATGATTGGCCGGGAAACCTGAAAACACTTGAACGCAGCAGGCTGCTATCCTGGAACGAAATTAGGGAACTGAGTCAAGACGGAATCGAATTTGGAGCTCACACTCAAACGCATCCAAACTTAACAAAAATTTCGGAAAAACAAGTCTATACCGAAATGAGTGCATCAAAGAACATTATTGAAGACAAACTTGGAACTGAAGTAATGAATTTCGCTTATCCTTACGGAAAGTATAATTATCAGATAAAAAACATTACCGGGGAATTGTTCAAGAGTGCGTGTTCGACGAATTTGGGCAAGGTCAATCAGAAAAGTGATTTACTATCGCTAAAAAGGGTAGATTCTTACTATTTTTCTAACGACAAATTTTTCAGCGCGCTGGATTCAATATATTTTGATCGCTATCTGCAATTTAGACAGATAATGCGCGATGCCAAACAAATAATTTATCGCTAATATTTTTATTCAAAATTCTTAGTTCGTGGAGAGTCAAAAAAATGTCCGTAGTCGCTCGCATTGAACGTCACACTAAATTATCACTAAAAGCCAGCAGCAACCGTCAGCGGCAGACTCCGCCGTTTATGATTGTTTTTATCAATTCTATTTGTAATCTCACCTGCGATCACTGTTTTTACTGGCGCAACCTCAACCAGCGCAATGATTTGACGTATGAAGAGTTTCAAAAACTCTCGCTCGAATTGGGTGATTTTGAAAACCTTAATCTTTCAGGCGGCGAACCGTTTATCAGACAAGATTTCGCTGAAATTTGCCAGCTTTTTATGGAAAATAATCACGTCAAACTGATTTATGTTCCGACAAACGGTTATTTCACAGACAAAACCGAAAAATCGCTGCGCAAGGTTCTGGAAAATAAAACCTTGCAGCATTTTGTCTGCGAACTCTCTTTAGACGGAATGCCCGAATATCACAACCGCTTTCGCGGCAACCCAAAATCGTTTGAAAAAGCGATGGAAACTTATGCAATGCTCGCCCGTCTGCAAAAAGAAGATCCGCGTTTGAAAATTCACGCGAACACGGTTGCGATGAGCGAGAATATGGACGAAATCTGGCAGCTCACCGAATATCTGCATCAAAACTGCCCGATGATGGAGCATCACAATCTCGCCATTATTCGCGGCGACCGCAAAGACCCGTCGCTTCAGGGACCGCAGCTGCAAAAATACAAAGACCTCTATAATCACGTTGCCGAAGTCTGGAGCGACCGGGAAAAAAGCCGTTTCGGCGCAAGCGTCGAACCGATGCTGCAGTGGGCTAAAATTAAAACCATTGAATCCGAATCACAATATGTTCCGTGTACCGCAGGCGTTTTGACCGGCGTGGTTTACGCAAACGGCGATGTCAGTGTTTGCGAAACCCATCGCCCGCTCGGCAATCTCCGCAAAAAAAGTTTTTTTGAAATTTGGGACTCGGCTGAAGCCAAATCGCTTCGGGAACAAATCAAAGCTAAAGAATGTTATTGCACCAACGAAGTTTTTCTTTGGCCAAGCATTGTCTTTCAACCGATTCAGCTGACCAGAGCGATGATCGGCACAAAAATCTCAAGCTAATTCGTAACAACTCATAAATCTAAGTTTTAGTAATCTCCCAAACTTTGATTTCAGCAGGCCATGCAAACAGTTTTATCAACCGTTCAAGAAAGGACCTTTCCTGAAAGCATCTTGCCGTCGCTTCGCGCGGTTAAATTTGTTTGTCCGCTCTGTCGCGGCTCGCTGAATGTGCTTAAGAATAGTTATAGCTGTGAAAACTGCCAGAAGAATTATCCGCTGCACGATGGGATTCCTGATTTTAGGGTTTTTCCCGATCCGTATTTAAGCTTTCAGGAAGATCGCGAACGAACCGAAATCGTTTTGGCGGCGCTGGAGAAATTTGATCTTGAGAAACTGCTCGAACATTACTGGAGTTTTAGCGATATCACGCCTGAAGTTTTGCGTCCAAAATTTATCCGCAGTGTGATGCTCGGAGAGCAAAAAGCCGAACGAACCAGGAAGATGTTTGAAGACGGTGTTTTCGGCAAGCCGCTCAAAGCCCGCAGAGTTTTGGAAATCGGCTCCGGGACGGGCAGTTTTCTCGCCGTCGCCATGCCGCATTACGAGCAAGTTGTTGGAATTGATATCGCAATGCGCTGGCTACACGTCAGCCGCCGTCGTTTTTTAGATAAGAATTTGCCGGTTCCCCCCTTAGTTTGCTGTTGCGCCGAGTTTTTACCGTTCGCCGACGATTCTTTTGATTTAGTAGTAGCAACGTCAACGCTGGAGTTTGTTAACGACCTGCCGAAAGTTTTATCCGAAGCGGCGCGAATGCTCAGATCGGATGGCGCGATGTATCTCAATTCGGTCAATCGTTATGCTCTAGCGAGAGATCCTTATGCCTATTTGTGGGGTGTCGGGTTTTTGCCCCGCTCTTTGCAAGCGCGGTATGTCAAATGGCGGCGCGGCGCGAGCTATGAAAACGTTCACACATTTTCATACCGAAGGTTGAATCAGTTGGTTGATAAAAATTTTTCAGCCAAGGAATTTGCCTTGCCGGACGTTCCGCCCGAAATTCTCGCGGAGTTTTCACCGTTTACACGGTTTCAAATCAAAGTTTATCAATTGCTCAAAAAGCTTCCCGGTTTCAAGCTTTTATTTAAAAGGATTGGGCCCGGCTGGGATGTTGTTTTAAGAAATCCTTAGATACGGTTATTTATTGAAATCACAAATAAAAAACTAAAACTTTTTTGCCGGCTCGAGTATCAAAAATAAATAATTAGGAATTGAAAATGTGACTCAAAACAAACCCCTTGTTTCCGTTATCGTTCCCGTTTATAACGGCAGCAATTTCCTCAACAAATGTCTCGATGCGCTTTTTACTTCAAATTATTCGTCGTTTGAGGTAATTGTAGTTGACGACGGCTCAACGGACGATAGCGCGGCAATCAGCCTGACGAAAGGCGCGACCGTTCTTCACACGCCGCGTCAGTCGGGGCCGGCCGCCGCTCGTAATTTCGGCGCTAAAAAAGTTGCAGGCGACATTTTGCTGTTTGTTGATGCCGACGTCGTTGTCAAATCCGACACAATCTCCAAGGTCGCAGCAAGGTTTGAAGAGCAGCCTGAGATTGCGGCTTTGTTTGGTTCCTACGATGATGAACCGGCGGAGAAAAATTTTCTCTCGCAATATAAAAACCTTTGCCATCATTTTGTTCATCAACATTCAAACAGCGAGGCTTCGACGTTTTGGGCGGGCTTGGGAGCAATCAGGCGCGAAGTATTTCTCGCGGTTGGAGGTTTTGACAGCCACCGTTTCGCGATTCCTTCGATTGAAGACATTGAACTCGGAATCCGTCTGCGCGAAACCGGCCACCGCATTCTTCTCGATAAAGACATTCAAGCCAAACATTTAAAAAAATGGGAAACGGTGTCATTGCTGCGAACTGATATTTTTTGCCGCGCCGTGCCGTGGTCGAAACTTCTTTTAACGAGTCAGCCGATTATTAATGATTTAAATTTAAAAACTGCGGATCGCCTCAGCGCAGTGTTAGTCGGTTTATCCATCGCCCTGCTTCCGTTTGTCATCTTGCAGCCGTATCTGCTCGCAGTTGTCGCCGTTTTTTTACTCGCAATCTTGTGGCTGAATCGAGAGCTTTTTCAATTTTTTCTGAAGACAAAAGGCTTGCTGTTTACAATCGGAGCTTTTCCCTGGCAGTTGCTCTACTTCTTTTACAGCGGGACAACTTTTGTAGTTTGCTGGTTTCGCTACGCTCTCCCCAAATCTTTAGATTTGAGAAGGGGTGAGAGTTAATGGACTCAGCGTTGCCCGCCGCCGGTCAAATCAAAACCAAAAGACAGCAAATTATCTCCCTGCTCCTTTCCAGAGAAGGAAAGCTGGTCATGTTCTATGTTGCGGCCGCTTTTTTTCTGCGCCTGTTTTTTGTTCGCTTCCAATACGTCATCAATACTGACGGTGTTTACTACGCGATAATGGGCAGAAAGCTGATTACGGGAGATTTGGTGGGCGGGATGAGCAGCTATTGGCCGCCTTTATATCCTTTTCTGGTCGGCGTTTCTTCTCTGTGTTTTAGCGATCTTGAATTTGCCGGGAGGTTTGTTTCAATCGTCAGCGGAGCGCTCCTGGTTGTTCCGACATATCTCTTGATTCGCCAAATTTATGGTTCAAATGCGGCTTGGATAGGGGCACTCTTGGTCATCATCAATCCGGATTTAATTCAATGTTCGACAGCGCTGATGACCGAATCTACATACACGTTAGTTTTTACCCTCGGTTTGCTTCTCGGCTGGTCTGCACTGCGCTCAAATAAAAACCAAATCTTCCTTTTCACCGGACTTCTTTTCGGAGCGGCTTATCTAATCAAACCAGAAGCTGTCGCCTTTATCGGTTTACTTATAGCTTTAGCGATTGCTGCAAAATTATTTCAAAAACAGCTCACCTTAAATAAATTATTAGTCAATTGTTTGCTTCTCGTAATCGGTTTTTTGATTTTCTCGTTTCCCTATTTTTTGTATCTCCATCAAAAAACCGGGCGGTGGACGATCAGTCAAAAATTAACCAACAATACCACTTTGGTCAGCGCCGGAAAGGGCTTGCTGAGCCTGACGGATGATGGACGCACAACAAAATTTGATCAACTGTATGGCGAAACTTATCAATCAAGCAATCAATCCCCTGCGCTGCCCGCTCCAGCGCCGGTTCAAACAATTGCCAACGAGCGACTGTCGCCGCCAGCCGCGATTCGCGCAAATCAGGGAAGTTTTGCCGCTCGCAGTTTTGACAATCTCAAACTTGAGTTAAAAGAGATTATTCCTCAAATTTTTCCTTACTTGTTTATTTTCCTCGCCATTATCGGCCTTTTTCGACAGCCCTGGACTAAACAGCAGACCGCGAAAGAGGGTTACCTGTTTCTTTTTCTAAGCGCGACTTTAATCGGATACGCTTTAACGTTTGTTGAGAGCAGATATTTGCTGCCACTTCTTCCGATTTTATTTTGCTGGGCTTCAAACGGCATCGTTGAATTCGAAAAATGGTTAAGCGAGTCGGCAGGTAACTTAGGAATCGAGCTGCAGTCAAGAAGCTGGATAATCAGGACAGCTATTCTGGCAGTTTTAGTGTTGTCAATAATCCCGTCAATTGTTCGTCCCATGAAAGTAAGCAAATGGGAAGATTTGCCTTTTGAACAAAAACAAGCGGGGTTATGGTTAAAAGAGCATTCGGTGCTGCCGGCTCCTTTAATAATGGCGTGCGGACCGTGGGCAGCATATTATTCCAATGGAGAACACATTTATATTCCAAATGAACCGTATCCGGTAACGATTGACTATGCCAAACGCCGAAAAGTTGATTATTTAATTATCAGCGAACAGTGCTCAAACACCATGCCGACGCTCAGAAACACCTCGTTAGCGCCGCTTTTGGACGAGCAAAACGTTTCGCCCGACCTCAAACTGGTGTATAAAGATGACGCTGTTGCCGAACATAAACTTTTAATTTACGAATTTACCGATGAACGTTAAAGAGAAAAGGCCGGCTCAGACGACCAGCCTTTTTTTGTCGGATTATTACTGAAAAACCTGCTCAACCGGCGTGATGGTCACGTCTTCGGGTTTGAGAGTGATTTTGTAGCTTTCGATAATCTTATCTTCGTCTAAAATCGCTTTTGGTTTTTCCGAATTGTATTTAATCGGCGAAGCGGCGTTTGAAACAAGAGCGTTCTTTAGATTCTCCGCGTCTTTTGTCACCATCACGACGCGCAAAGGCTGATTGGCGAGATGCGTTTTGATCGCTCGATTCACATCTGCCAGAGTCAGTTTTGCCAGTTGGTCTTTCATGTAGGCGTTAAAATTTCCGATGCCGTAATACTTGCTGTCAAGCTCATAACCCAAAGCGGAATCCTGCGTTTGGGTCAAAATGTTAACGTATTTCGACAAAAATTCGCGCGTTGCTTCAAATGTTTCCGCCGACATTCCGTTTTTGGTCAGTTTGTCGAATTCGTAGAGAGCCCCGCGCAAAGCGAATTGCGCATTTTGCGGTTCAACGGGACGAATCCAGATTTGGAAAATCTGTGACTGTCGGCCTAAATTCGGATCGGGATCAAACTGAAACATCCCGCGCGGAAAATATTCAACATACGCGTAATCGCCGTAGTTTAAGCCGCGCGCTTCGCGCAGGCGCTGATACAGATAGCTGTTTGACGAGCGATGCTGCCCGAAATACGAGGCAACGAGCGCGAGTGCGGGAAAATCTTTGTCCGCGCGGTTGACGTCAATTGGAAAACCGAGCGAAATCGCCGTCGCGCGCGTCTCTCGCTCGATAATGTCGATTTTCGTTCCGGCGGCGCGTTTTGGCAGCTCAAATTTGCGCACCGTTTTGGTTCCGGCCGGCAGAGCGTTAAAGGCGGCCTGAATATCCTGCTTTGATTTCTCAGAAAAATTGCCGGACATTCCCAAAATCAGGTTTGCCTGCGAGTAGTTTTTCGCGTAAAAATCTTTGACGTCCTGGAGGGTTATCTTTTCGAGCGAGGAAATTAAACCGGCGTTCGGATGTTCGTACGGATGTCCGGCGTAGATTAGATTATAAAGCCGCTCTTTTCCGAGTTCTTCATCATTACCTTGTCTTAATGAAGTTTTCAGGTAATTGATTTGATTTTGTTTAAGGCGAGAAAAGTCTTCCACCCGAAAGCCTGGTTCAAGCAGCATTTGCCTAATAATTCCAAAATATTTATCCAGATTATCAACGTGCGTAGCGCCGACAAACGTCGTCATTTCTTTATCAACCTGAGCGCCAAAACCGGTCGCCATCGGATAAAATTGGGCGGTAATTTCATCGTACGTTAAATTCTTCGAGCCACCCTGCGCGATCATTGCGGCGGTTAAATTCGCCAATCCTTCTTTGCCTTTGGGATCGTCAACGGCGCCCGTCAAAAACTGAATCCGCATTGAAATAAGCGGCGAGCGATTGGGCGAAAAAACAGTTTGAATTGATTTTGAATTCATATTTTTGACCGGATCAGAAGAAACTCCGGGCTTTTGCGCCAAAACCGGAAGAGCAAAAACCATTGTGGCAAGTATAAACAGAAACACAGTTTCCATTGTCCATTTTCCATGTTCCATTTTATTTCGCATCTCCTTTTTTTGTCGCCAACGTGATTACAGTCCGGTTGTTGTCAGCGAAATATTTAGCGGCGATCCGCTGCAAATCTGTAGGCGTCAGCGAATCGTAAAGCGCAAACAATTTATCAATCGTCGCGGGCGTTCGCTCCAAGGCGATAAACGACGCGAGCGTATCAGCAATCGCGTTGCTCGAATCCATCGAAAGCGCGAAACCGTATCGCAGACGCGAACGCGTTTGGTCAAGCTGCTGCTGCGGAACAACTTCCGTCGAGTATCGCTTGTACGTGCTGATAATCTCGTTTTTAACGGTATCTATGTCCGCCTCATTTTTGATGCGGGCGGTAACGGTAAAAAGTTCAGGATTAACGTGATTTTCCGCGTCAGCCCCGACAAAATCAACTTTTTGTTCTTTTAAAACCAGCTTCTGGTAGATATCCGAGTTTTCGCCAAAAGCGATAACGCTCAGCAAATCAAGCGCGGCTTTGTCTTTCTCAACATCAGAATAAGCCGGCGCGCGGTAGGCGACCATTACATACGGCAGACTCGGCGCTGTCCAGTCAATATGTTTTTCGCGCGGAGCGTCCTGAGCAGGTTCAATTGGTATTTCCGGTTTGTAATCACCGTGTTTCCACTCCCCAAAATATTTATTTGCCAATTTTAAAACTTCATCACGCTTGACATCGCCGACCACAACGAGCGTCGTGTATTCCGGACGATAGAAACGATTCCAGAATTTTAAGCTGTAATCGTACTGGTTCGGATAATCCTCGATGTCTTTGATATAACCCATCGTGGTGTGGCTGTAAGTGTGTTTTTGAAAAGCGGTTTCACGCAGGACTTCGTACATTTTAAAAGTCGGAGAGGCGCTGTTTTTGTTGTATTCACCGAGCACGGCGAGCGCTTCGGTTTTAAATTCCGGCTGCGCGTATTTGAGTCGCAAAAAAGCGTCCGACTGAACGCGCATTATTTGATCGAGATCTTCTTTGGCGAAAGTTTGGTGAAAAACCGTCCGATCATCGGTTGTATAAGCGTTTGAAGCGGCGCCCGCTTTTTTCAAGATTTCGTCGCGCTGGACGGGCGTAAAGTTTTCGCTGCCGCGAAACATCAAATGTTCAAAAAAATGCGCGTAACCGGATTTGCCAGCTTCGACTTCGTTGCGTGAACCGGCGCTGACGACAATGTACATCGCCACTAAGTTAGGATAATCGGTCGGCACGGTGACGACCCGCAAACCGTTTGGCAAATCATCGGTTTTGTATTCATACGGAAAAACTCGGCGCACTTGAGAGTTTGAAACGGTTGTTCCGAGAAAAACGGCAAACAATGCTAAAAAAGTTAAGTAAATCATTTTCATTTTGGGTTTTTTGTGACTCCTTGCAGAATTACTGTCATTCAGATGAAAAAAACGGTTGTGAAATTGCGTAAAATAATTTGTCTGCAAGTTTATCCGAAAATACTGGCATCTGACAAAAACAAACAATCGAGCGAATCCGTCGCTCCGGCAAAATTTAAGGGTCTGCTGTCGAATTGAAACTGATTTACTGTTAGAATTTTCTTAAAGTCAGCGGCGCGCGCCACACCACAAACAAAAGCGCCGCCAACATTTCTTTTGATCGCTTTAAATTTTTTGATTATTTTTATGTCAGTTGATTCAAGCATTATTAAAACAATGGAAACGGCTGTCGCGGCTCAGCCTGAAAACGCCGCGTTGCGGCTGCATTTAATCGCCCTTCTGCTCGAAGATCAGCAAGCGTCCGAAGCACTCCGGCACTGCAGTATTATTCTCAACGCGCAGCCGGCCAATCTTGAGACGCTCGAAAAAGCGGCGCTCGCCGCCGAATCGCTGGGCGACAAGGAGCGAGCCCAAGGTTATCGCACGCTTTACAACGCGCTCTCCGGCAAAAAAAATATTCCGCCAAAGCCGGAAAAAACCGCTGAAAAGCCAAATGAAACGACGCAGATTGCTCCATATGACGAATGGTCTGAAATTCTCTCCGACGAAGAAACCACGCGCCGAGTTCCTCTGAAAGAAACCGGTGAGAGCGGGTTCGGCGCGGGTTTTGACGAACCGGACGACCCTGAAGATTTTATTTTGGAAACGCCTGAGACAACGCTCTCTGACGTGGCCGGAATGGAAGCCGTCAAGCGGCGTCTGAATCTGGCATTTTTAGCGCCGCTCAAAAATCCGGAAATGATGCGGCTGTACGGCAAATCTTTGCGCGGCGGCTTGCTGCTCTACGGCGCTCCGGGCTGCGGCAAAACTTTTATCGCACGAGCTGTGGCGGGCGAGCTAGGCGCTCGGTTTATTTCCGTCGGTTTGTCCGACGTGCTTGATATGTGGATTGGCAGTTCGGAGAAAAACGTTCACGAAATGTTTGAGCGCGCTCGCCGTCAATCGCCCTGCGTTTTATTTTTTGATGAAATTGACGCGCTCGGGCGTAAGCGAAGCCTTTCGCGCAACGCCACGCACGGAACAATCAATCAACTGCTCGCCGAGCTTGACGGCGTTAATCAAAACAACGACGGCGTTTTTGTGCTGGCGGCGACCAATCATCCGTGGGATGTTGACACGGCTTTGCGGCGTCCCGGCAGACTCGACCGAACACTGCTTGTTTTGCCGCCCGACGAACCGGCGCGCGAAGCCATTTTAGAATCAAGTCTGCGCGGGCGACCGGTTGACGGCACGGTGGATTTGCGTTTTATCGCGAACAAGACGGAAGATTTCTCCGGCGCGGATTTAACGCATCTGGTCGAATCGGCGGCGGAAAACGCGATGGAAGATTCACTCAAAACCGGAACGGTGCGCTCCATTCTCCAAAACGATTTCAAAAAAGCGCTCAAAGAAGTGCGCCCGAGCACGCGCCCGTGGTTTGAAATCGCCAAAAACTATGCCCAATTCGCCAACGAAGGCGGCGTTTACGATGAACTGGTTGAATATTTGCGGCTGCGGAAAATGCTCTGATGCGTGATTTTGAAGCACAACCGGATTGGAATTGTCTGGCGCGGGCGGAAGCTCTAATCGAAATCGAGCGCTGGCGCGAAGCGATTCACGAACTTCACAAGTTGCTCGAGTTTGCGCCCGAAAACTATCGCGCGTTGTGTTTGATGGCGCAGTGTTTTTATCAGCTTGGCGAACATAACGAAGGGCTCTCATGGTCAAACCGCGCGATTGCGGTTCTCCCGAATAATGAATGGGCGCACCGTTTGCAAGCCTGCATTTACCGCAAACAGGGGCGCAAAAAACAAGCTCTCAAGGCGGCGAATGAAGCCGTTCGCATCTCGCCCAACGAACCATTCGCGCTGCATATTCTGGCTTGTTCTCAGATTGACTGGAATTTGATTGCGGAGGCCGAAAAAAACGCCCTGCATTTGCGCGAAATCGCTCCCGAAAGCCGCTACGGTCACAGCGCGCTCGGCCATATCGCAATGAACCGCAAAAAATTTGCCGAAGCCGAAACGCATTTTCGCCGCGTCCTGGAAATTGATCCGCTCTCGTGGGACGCGATGAACAATTTGGGCTGGGTCGTGCTCAAACAATCACAGCAGGGATTTAACTTTTCTTTGCGCAAAGAACGGCGCAAGGAAGCAATTGAATGTTTCCGGCGCGCAGTCCACCTTAATCCGACCGAACAGCTTTCAAAAACGAATCTCAAGGCGGCAGAGCGCAGCAGCTATATTTTTGGCGACTTTAACTTTAACGGCAACAGATTTTGGCTTGTCCTGATGACAATCATGCTGCTTCGATTTGTACCGCTTTTATTTGCCGGACTTGATTCGGTATTTCAAGCCGTATCGCCGCCCAAATTGCTGCTCTCAATAATTATTTTATTAGGAGCGATAGCCATAGTTTATAAACTGTTTGTAAGGCGAAGAAAAGAGAGCGGTAGATAGCCGATTCTCTCGCACGCTTTAAGCTAACTGCACTTCTCTTTCGCGCAAATATTTTATGCGGTCGCGCAGTTCGGCGGCTTTCTCAAACTGCATGGTTTTAGCGGCCTGTCGCATTTCGCTTTCAAATCCGATGATTGTTTCTTTGATTTTCTTCGGGCTGTATTCGTCAATCGCGTCCAAATCAAGCGGAATTTTAAAATAATCCGCTTCGTAAGCCGTCACCAAAGTTGATTCAATAGATTTAATGATGGTTTGCGGAGTAATTCCGTGTTCGGTATTGTACGCTTCCTGCACGATCCGGCGACGCTCGGTTTCGCCCATTGCGCGTTTCATTGATTCGGTAATTTTATCGGCGTAAAGAATTGCTTTGCCTTCGACGTTGCGCGCGGCGCGCCCCATTGTTTGAATAAGCGAGCGGTCAGAACGCAAAAAGCCTTCTTTGTCGGCATCGAGAATCGCGACTAAACTGACCTCGGGCAAATCCAAACCCTCGCGCAGCAGATTGATTCCGACCAGCACATCAAACTCGCCGCGTCTTAAATCGCGCAAAATTCTAATGCGTTCAAGCGTGTCAATGTCCGAATGCAGATATCTGACTTTGACGCCGACTTCGGTAAAATAATCGGTCAAATCTTCCGACATCTTTTTGGTCAGAGTCGTCACCAAAACGCGCTCGTTTTTTTCAGTCCGGACGCGGCACTCTTCCAACAGGTCGTCAATCTGCCCTTTGACCGGACGGACTTCAACAATCGGGTCAAGCAAACCGGTCGGGCGGATAATTTGTTCGACAACCTCGCCGCCGCATTTGGTCAATTCATATGGCCCGGGCGTCGCCGAAACGTAAATCGTCTGCCCGATCATTGATTCAAATTCTTCAAAATTGAGCGGGCGATTATCCATCGCCGACGGCAGCCGAAAACCGTATTCAACCAAGGTGCTTTTGCGCGAACGGTCGCCTTTGTACATCGCTCCCAATTGCGGCACGGTCTGGTGCGATTCGTCTATCACGAGTAAAGTATCCTGCGGCAAATAATGAAGCAGGGTGGGCGGCGGCTCGCCCGGATTTTTGCCGGTTAAATGGCGCGAGTAATTTTCGATACCGCGACAAAAACCCATCTCTTTAATCATTTCGAGGTCGTACATCGTCCGCTGATGAAGCCGCTGCGATTCGACAATTTTGCCTTGTTTGATTAGTTCAGCTTCCCACCATTCAAGCTCTTCCTTAATTGTTTTGACTGCGCGCTTGATGGTTGGTTTTGACATCACGAAGTGAGTCTTCGGGTAAATCGGCAGACGCGATTCGTGCTTATACAAAACTTCACCGAGGAGCGGATCAATCGTTGAAACCGAATCAAGCTCATCGCCCCAAAATTCAAATCGGTAAGCCTGTTCCTGATACGAAGGAAAAAGCTCAACGACATCGCCGCGAACGCGAAATTTACCGCGTTCAAACTCAATATCGGAACGTTCATACTGCAACTCGACCAGGCGTTTGATCAGTTCTTCGCGCTTGATTTGCTGTCCCGGCTCGGCAAACATCATCATCCCGTAATAAGCGTCCGGATCGCCCAAACCGTAAATACAGGAGACGGAAGCGACGATAATCACATCGCGGCGCTCAAACAAAGCGCGCGTGGCGGAAAGCCGCAGGCGGTCAATTTCGTCGTTGATTGTCGCTTCTTTTTCGATGTACATATCCGAAGCCGGAACATAAGCCTCCGGCTGATAATAATCGTAATAAGAAACAAAATATTCGATCGCGTTCTCGGGAAAGAACGTTTTAAATTCCTGATAAAGCTGCGCGGCAAGAGTTTTATTATGCGCTAAAACGAGCGTCGGACGCTGCACCTGCTGAATCACGTTGGCAATGGAAAATGTCTTACCCGAGCCGGTTATTCCCAGTAAAACCTGGTCTTTTGTGCCGTCGTTAAGTTCCTTAACCAGCTGCGCGATAGCTGTCGGCTGATCGCCTTTCGGTGTATTTTCAGAACGAAGTTGAAACTGCATATAAGTTTAAATGGATGTTTGATTATAACACAAATCATGTTTCAAGTGTGAAACAAGGCGGGCTGATTTTTCTCTTTTTCCGTACGATTTGGAACGAACCCTTTTTTAAATTTGTGCCAGAATTTATCTGTAACTCGAACTTGGAGGGAATTATGAATAATCAATTAAACGGTAAAAAAGTTGCTATTTTGGCGACCGACGGCTTTGAACAGGTGGAATTGACCGAACCGCGCAAAGCTCTCGAAGCGGCCGGCGCGACAACGCACATTGTCTCGCTTACGTCAGGGGAAATCGAAGGCTGGAATCATTTTGACAAGGGCGACAAATTTCCGGTTGACGTTGAATTAAAGAATGCTCAAGCCGCTGATTATGACGCGCTATTGCTGCCGGGCGGCGTCGCTAATCCGGATCAACTGCGGGTCAAGCCGGAAGCGGTTAAATTCGTCAAAGACTTTTTTGACGCCGGCAAACCCGTTGCGGCGATTTGTCACGGCCCCTGGACGCTGATTGAAGCCGACGTGGTTAAAGGCAGAACAATTACCTCCTGGCCTTCGCTCAAAACCGATCTGACCAACGCTGGAGCCAAATGGGTTGACGAAGAAGTGGTCGAAAGCAACGGGTTAGTGACGAGTCGCAAGCCCGATGATCTTCCGGCTTTTAATCAAAAAACAATCGAGCTTTTCGCGAGCAGCGGACAACAGGCCAAAAGCACAACTTCAGCCTAATGCCGAAATAAAGAAGCCGCAAGAATTTGCGGCTTCTTTATTTATCTTCAAATTTCTCGATTATTTAATATCAAGCTCATATGGCATCATTGCCAGCGTTTCTCCGGGTTGAAGATTATCGAAAAGTACGGCGTAACGAAAGGTTTTCTGCAAATCTTTCGGCAAGGCTTTAATTATCGCTTCCTGCTGCGCTTTTTCCTGAATGCTGACGGTTGCTTCCTCGTCACTGCTGCTAAAAAATGTTTCGAGAAACGGTCGCGGAGTTGGGAAAACTACGCGCTTGACGTCTTTGTCGGCAGGCAAACTCGCCAGTTCTTTGGCAACTTCGACGGCGCGATTCAAACCGCCAAATTCGTCAACCAGACCTTTGTCTTTCGCTTGAAATCCGGTCCACACGCGTCCCTGAGCGATATCGTGAATTTGTTCGACGGAACGTCCGCGTCCCTGCGCTACTTTCGGCACAAAGTTGTCCCAATAAAAGAAGTCGGCGTTTTTCTGGAAAACCGCTCTTTCTTCGTCAGTCCATTTTTTATCTACGCGAAAGAGCCCGGCGTTTTTGCCTTTGGTGACTGGGTCGGTAGTGATTCCGAGCCAATTGTATAAACCGCCGATATTGGGTTTGCTTAAAACTACGCCGATTGAGCCGGTAATTGTTGAAGGTTCGGCCACGATTTTGTTTGAGTTACAGGCAATATAATAACCGCCGGAAGCCGCGACGTCGCCCATCGAAGTGACCACAGGCTTTTTCGATTTGGCATATTCGAGCGTGTGCCACATTAAATCAGAAGCCAAAGCCGAGCCGCCGCCTGAATCAACCCGCAAAACAATCGCCTTGATCGAAGTGTCGTCCGCCGCATCTCTGACGGCGCGGACAATTGTGTCAGAGCCAATGGTTTGTGTGCCCCCAAAAGTGCCGTCACTTGATTTTCCCGTCATAATCAGACCGGAAGCGAAAATTACGGCAATTTTTTCGCCGTTGTTTAATCCGAGCGACTCCGGCGTAATATCTTTGTAATTGCCGGCGGTCGTCATCTTTAAATCATCGGAATCGGAATAACCGAGCCGGTGTTTAAACTCGGTGTAAACCTGATCGCGATAGAGAGCGCCGTCAATCAAACCTTGCTGCTGCGCGGCAATGGCGTTGTAGGGAGCATTGTCAATTAACGCTTTGACGTCATCAGGCGATTTCTTGCGCGTTTCGGCAATCGCGTTGACCATGCGCCCGTAATAATCGTCCAAAATCGCGTTGATCACTTCTTTGGCTTCGGGCGAATGGTCTTTGCGAGTAAAGGATTCATTGAGACTTTTATATTTGCCGACATGAACGTCTTCCATCTCGATGCCTAATTTATCGAGCGAGCCTTTGTAAAACTGCGCGACCGAGGCAAAACCGTTGATATAAATGTCTCCGGTCGGCGGCAGAAAGATTTTATCTGCAGCGGTCGCGACGTAATATTCTTTATTTGTGCCAAGCTCCATGTAGGCGTAAACAGGTTTGCCCGACGTGCGGAAATCGGCGATGGCTTCGCGTAGTTCGTCCGCTTTGCCCCAGCCAATGCCCATGATGTCAACATCAAGCAAAATGCCGCCGATGCGTTTGTCAACTTTGGCTTTGCGAAGCTGCGTCAGAATGGTTGCGAAAGAATTTTTAGCAGCGACTCCGAAAAGTTTCGCCGTCGGGTCATCCGGCGCGTAGTCGGGCATATCGCCGCCGACCTTTAGAACCAAAACGCTGTTGCTGGCGATAGTTGGGCCTTGGTTAACAACCGAATACAAAATCGCGAGGCCGATTGCCCCCACTAAAACGAGCGCCAGAAGGCAGCCGCCGATAATAAGTAAAGCTTTGCGCGTGCTGGACATTGCCATAAATAATTATGAATGATGAATTGTGAATGGTGAATTAATTATTTCCAAAATAATTCACCATTGACAACCTGGTTTTATTAAGTACGTAAACCTGCTGAAAAGGTTTTTAGCAACAAGCGAATGACAAATTATGAAATTACACAATTGTCTTTAAATTCATTATTCACGGCTCATCATTCACCATTACTTTTGAGGATTTCCTTTGTTGTTTTGATGGATGAAGCAAGCATTTTTTGTAATTCATCACAATCAGTCAGTAAAGATTCAGCTTGTTTTGCAGTTAAGAGTTCGCTATCGCGCAACAAACGCAGCCAGTAATTGGTTTCAGCCGCCTCTTTCTGAGCAATTGATAACTTATGAACAAAATCAGGTTTTGACTGTGCGTGGTTAGCTTCTTCTACGTTTGCGCTGATTGAGGTTCCAGAACGCAGTATTTGTTTGGATAGAACATGTTCTTTTTGTTCAGCCGCAATAAATTTGTAGAATTCAACAATTCTTAAAGCAAATTGGTATGACTTTTCACGAAGCACATTCTCTTTCATAAAACTGTCTTTTTATTCACCATTCACCATTCTCCATTATTCTAATCTTGCTCGTAATTTTCGCCGTCAAAATGCAGCACGGTTTTGTCGTCGTCAACCATTGTTTCGAGGTGGACGGGTCTGCCCCATAATTTATAAACGTGTTCGAGGGTTTTTTGCGCGTAACGCCCGTCAAGTTCTGTGCCTTCGTACAAATGTTTGAGATACAGCTCGCGGTTGCCGTTGTAATCGCCGTCGGCGACGACGATGTACGGAAAGCCGGAATTTGTCATATTGGCGACTAGCTGGTCGCGCACTCTTTCCCAGCGTTTTTCCGTCACCGTCCATTCTTCTTCGTCCACGAGTTCAAAAACAAATAAATCAAGCTCCTCGCACAATTCTTCGGTCAGATAATTCCGCAGAAATGAAACGTCGTTGTCAAGTTCGCGAACTTCAAAAATCTTGTCGCGACCAAAGCGTTTTTCAATATCTTCAAATATTTTGTACCCGACGTAATAAGGATTAAGCTGTCCAGGATGCGGAGAGACGACGCCCGAATGAAGCTCGGCAAACTCGATGTGCTCTTGATCGGGCAAATCCATTTCGCGCATAATCCGCGAATGCCAGAATGACGCGAAACCTTCATTCATGATTTTAGTTTGCATTTGCGGAATAAAATATTCCATCTCTTCGTGAATCATGGCCATCACGTCGCGCTGCCAATCCTTGAGAACCGGAGAGTTTTGCATGATGTAGCGGACGAGGTCTTTTTCAGACATTTTGCTGGGGCTTTCTTCGTCGTCCCACATCTGCATAATCAGCTTTAAATCATGCTGCGCGGCACGCTCTATTTCATCTTCAGATTCCTTTTCGGACTCTGATTTGTCGAGCGCGAACAGGTCGTCGTAACACCCTTCTTTTTTCTGCAATTCTTCATGTTTTTGGCGAGACTCGCGGCGAATAAAGAAGTTGGCGTCAATGTGTTCTTCGATGGCGAGAACCGAATCCAGAAATTGCTCAACCGCTTTGCGCCCGTATTTGAATTCATAGTCGTTCATTCTGGCCGTGTGCGACGAAACGGTATCAATCATCCGGCGGTCGGTTTTGGAAAAGTACGCATTGTTTTTGAAAAAATCGGTGTGGCCTAAAACATGAGCGATAACCAATTTGTTTTGCAGCAGATTATTGGTTTCGAGCAGAAAAGCGTAGCTCGGATTGGTGTTGATAACGACTTCGTAAATCTTTGAAAGCCCGAAATCGTACATCGTTTTCATCCGGTGATACGCTTTGCCGAAAGACCAGTGCGAATAACGCCCCGGCAGCGCGTAACTCCCGACTTCGTACATGACGGTCGCCGGAACAATCTCAAACTTGGTCGGAAACGGGTCAAGCCCGAATTTCAGAGCAATCTCCCAAATTTGCTCCAACGCTTTTTCCAGCTCGTTTACTTCTTTGTCTTGCATTTTATATCTTGTTGTTAATTTATGGTTTTACTTTAATTGGCTTGCTAACAACTTCAATTTCGTATGGCGGATTAAAGAAAATCCCTTGTTCGGTAATATTATCGGAAAGGCGAAATACGAAAATCAAAGAAACCTTACGCTTCTCACTTTTAGATTCGTTAAATTTCCAGCGTCTAGTTGCACTTATCGAGGCTAGCTGTAATATTTTGGGCGTTATTCTATTAGCAATTGCTTTAGGAACAGCTTTAGTAACACTTCCCTCAGAATTTATTGCAACATCAATCTCAATTGTACTGACTTGCCTGGCTAGAATCGCAACTTCTGGATAAGTTGGCGCAACGGCCTTCAAAACTTTCGGCTCCGCACTATCAACAACATTTTGCGTCTGTGCGCTAACAAAAGCAGCTAACAGAAACAACAAAATAAAACCCAAAGTAGTTCGTTTTGCCATTTTCATCCCCAAAAATCTTTGAGTTTTAAAGTGAATTTCGGCAAAATCGGTTCACCGGAAATTTCTGCGGGCGAATCCAGAATTTCCGCCTCGCTGTTCTTGCGATAAACATGTATTTTGCGTTTCGTCGGATCAATCAGCCACCCGAGCTGCGCGCCGTTTTCGATGTATTCGCGCATTTTTGCTTGCAGAGTTTTAAGGGAATCCGTTTTTGAGCGAAGTTCGACGACGAAATCGGGGCAGAGCGGCGGAAACTTATCTTGCTGTTCTTTGGTTAATGCATCCCATCTCTCTTTTTTCACCCAAGACAAATCGGGTGAACGCTTTGCGCCATTTGGTAAAACAAAGATTGTTGATGAATCAAATCCAATTCCCGTTTTGTTTTTCCTATCCCAATTACCAAAATCAATTACCAAAGAATAGTTGCGATTTCCGGTCGTCCCGCCGGTTGGTGGCATAATAATAATTTCTCCTGTCGAATCTTGCTCAACTTGCATCTCAGGATTTTGCCTGCAGAAACGCTCGAATTCTTCATTGCTCATTTTTCTGCCGGATTTTGTTTGAAAACGTCCGGTGAATGACGTTGGCAACGAAGAAACATTGATTATCATTTCGGTATTCATTTATTACTCCTTTCTCAAACTTTTGCCGAAAGCGGGCGGCGGACAAAAACGACGCGGCAATCAAAAGCGTCTTCAAACATCTCGGCTCGTGTGGTCGCGGTTTCAAGTTCACTCGTGCATTCGGCATCGCTCAAGATTTCCACCAGCAAATCGTGATTTTTACGCGTCAGGCGTACGTCGCGAACGTTGTCGCAGTAGCTTCGGTCAAGCGCGTTCGCCAAGCGCAAAATTGCCCCCAAGCGCCGAACAGTTTGTTTTTCAGATTCCGTCAAAGCCATAAAATCCGGGTGTTTTTCTTTTGGCAGAGACCCGCGATGATAACGGGCGACGTTGGCGATAATGTTTCGTTCGGTTTCAGTAAAACCCGTCAGTTCAGAATGTTTGATCAAATACAACGAATGTTTATGATGCTCGCTGTGCGCGATGTGATAGCCGATATTGTGAAGGAGCGCCGCGGCCGAGAGCAGCGTGCGTTCGTGACGCTCTAAATTGTAAATCGGTCGGAGCGCGTCGAAAATCTTTTCCGAGAGCGCGGCGACCTGCAAGCTGTGGTTTTCCTCGTAACCGAATCGTCGCCCGACCGCAAAGACGCCTTTTAATCTGGAATCGGCGACATCGGGCACGGGCGGCAGGGATTCGGCTTCCAATTCGTTTAAATAATCAATAATCACCCCTTCGCGCAAAGCAAAATCGCACGGACGCAGTGTTTTGATTCGTAGAGCCCGCATGGCGCCTTCCAAAATATGGCCGCCGGCGATTAAAATCTCGGCGCGCTGAGTTGACATTGTCGGCAGTTTCAAACGTTCGTCATAAGTTTTGGCGGCCAAAGACGCGTTAAATTCCGACAGCTGAGAGAGCGGAATTTCCGTGTTTTCAGAATCGCCGACATTTATCAAACGGCTCAGAGCCAAAGTCGTCCCGCTCGTGCCGGTTGCCAGATTCCATTTGGCGGCTCCGATTTCCCGCACCGGACGATCTAGGGCGGAACGAATATGCGCTTTCATTTCCTGCAGTTCTTTTTCTTTTGGCGGATCGGTTTTGAGGAAACGTTCGGTCAATCCGACCGCGCCGATTTTCATCGAAAAAAGCTGTTCCGGTTCGCCGCCGCGCATCAGTGACAGTTCAGTTGAACCGCCGCCGATATCAATGTTAAGCAGAGAATCGGTTTCTCTGCTATAAAAATTCGCCACTGCAAGGCCGATAATGCGAGCTTCTTCGACCGGCGAGAGCACTTCGACGCGAACTCCGGTTTTTTCTTCGATTTTGGCAATAAATTCATTAGCATTATCCGCTTCGCGGACGGAAGCTGTGGCGACTGCGAGAATTTTGGTGATGTTGCGCGATTCGGCGAGCTGACGAAACCTGTTGATAGTCACTGCGGCGCGGTTAATCGCTTCTTCAGATAAATGCTTGTTTCGCAAGGTATCGTGTCCCAGCCGGACAATATCTTTTTCGCGGTAAATAATTGTAAACGAATCAGAGGCTGCGGCTTCCGCAAGCGCAAGCTTGATTGAATTTGAACCGATGTCAATGGCGGCGAGCTTTTCTGTTTTCATCTTGGTAGTCAAATTATATCAAGCTGTGGACAATTACCAGCAAAATTCTTTAAATTGAATCTATAAACAATTCTTCTGGAGTCATAAATGATGAAAGTGCGCGATGTGATGACGAGCGATGTCGGTTACTGCCAGCCAAATACCACTTTGGCCAGCGCGGCAATGATTATGTGGCGGCGTGATTGCGGCGTAGTGCCGGTGGTGGACGAGCAGCAACGAGTTGTCGGAATGATTACCGACCGCGATATCTGCATTGCCGTCTCAATGCAGAACCGGCTGGCATCGCAAATTAAGGTCGGCGAGATTATTTACGGCGAAGTTAAATCGTGCCGGCCTGATGATGAACTCGAAGACATTTTAAAAACCATGAAAAAACGTCAGTTGCGCCGATTGCCGGTAACGTCCAAAGACGGCGTACTGCTCGGAATTATTTCAATCGGCGACCTGCTCAATGCCGCAAAAGGCAAAGAAATCAAAAAGAAACTGCTTTCCACTTTGCGCGAAATCAGCAGTTTTCGCCCGCTCCAACTGCGCGAAATATCTTCCGACGATGAAGACCAAGTCGACTCGAACACGGCTTCAACCGCCCAATTAAACAACAGCCCCGGAAGCGAAGCCGCATCTCAAGGTAAAGAAGCAAACCTGACACTCTCCAAAGAAACTAAAACGCCCGAAGATGCCGCGAGTGATATTGACGACGCCGAACCAACGCTCAAAAACTCCAGCCAGTTGTAGTTAAATCTTTGTTAATTCTATCTTTTACCAGTTTGTTTGAGTTGACAAACAACTGTTGAAACCTAGTAAATCAGAGTTATCAACTTTTTTATCTAAAATACGATTGACGCCGCACATCGCGAAAGATGACTGAAAAAAATTATTGGACAAATATTTGTCTAATCTTATTAATGCTGTTTAGCGATCTATGTTTGGCTGCCTGCAGCGGACAGCCGTTTGGCGTTGCCAGCAGCAGCGATGCCAGCGTCGGCGGCGGAAACATTGTGCGCGGCGCGGGCGCGACTTTTCCCAAACCGATTTACGAGAAATGGGCCAGCGAATTTGGCAAAATCAACCCGCTCGTGCGAATTGATTACCAAGCAAACGGTTCGGGTGCGGGCGTTACCGCGATTCAAAACCAGACTGTTGATTTTGGCGCTTCCGACATTCCGATGACCGACGCCGATCTGCAGAAAGCAAAGGGCGAAATCCTGCACATTCCGACGGTTCTGGGCGCTGTTGTCTTAACCTACAACGTGCCTGAAGTAAAAGAACCACTGCGGCTCTCGCCGGAAGTCATTGCCAATATTTACCTCGGTAAAATTAAAAAATGGAATGATTCGCGCATCAAAGCCGACAATCAAAACGCGAATCTGCCGGACGCCGACATCGTGCCGGTTTTCCGCGCCGACGCCAGCGGAACGAGCGATGTTTTCACCGGATTTTTGTCAAATACCAACCCGGAATGGAAAGAAAAAGTCGGGCACGACATTCATCCGTCGTGGATTACTGGCGTTGGAATCGGAGCCAAAGGTAACGACGGCGTGATGGGGCAAGTCAAGCAGACGCCGAACACGCTCGGTTATGTCGAACTATCTTTTGCCAAAATCAATAATCTGCCAACCGCGCAAATCAAAAACAGTGCGGGTAATTTTGTTGTCGCAACGCTCGACTCGGTGCAAGCGGCAGCGTCCGATTCGGCGGCCAAAGTGCCGGAGGATTTGCGAACGGAAATAACCAATGCTCCCGGCGCAAATACCTATCCGATTGCGAGTTACACGTACATTTTGGTTTATCGCGATCAAAAGGACGCGGCCAAAGGCAAAAATATAGTTGATTTTCTCTGGTGGGCGACGCACGACGGGCAGCCAATGGCCAGAGATTTATATTACGCGCCGCTTCCGGCGGAAATAGTCGCCAAAATCGAAACTCGTCTGAAACTGATTTCCAATAGCGGAAAACCATTGAAACAGTGAACAGTTAACAGAAAAACCCGAATAAGATTCGACATTTTTGCTGATAATTGATGACAGTTAACTATTCACTGTTGACTATTAGAGTGGCAAACACTAATACAAAAGGCGATGTTATTTTCCGGGCAATTTTGCTCGCCGCCGCCGCGACGATTCTGGTTCTGATGGCCGGAATGGTTTTAATGATGCTGCGCAACTCGCTCCCGACGATTGAGCGATTCGGTTTAGGTTTTCTGACCGGCAGCACCTGGTCTCCGGCGCGTGGTGAGTACGGGGCGCTGCCGTTTATTTACGGAACAATCGCATCTTCGCTGATTGCGCTGATTCTGGCCGTTCCGCTGTCGCTCGGAGTTGCGGTTTTCCTGACCGAACAGGCTCCGCCGAAATTAGCCCGCCCGGTGGCTTTTATGGTCGAATTGCTCGCCGCAATTCCTTCGGTTGTTTACGGGTTATGGGGAATTTTCGTTTTAGCGCCGTTTATCCGCGAATATCTGGGCGCGTTTTTAGCGCGTTATTTAGGCTTTCTACCGATTTTTCAAGGGCGTCTGACCGGAATCGGGATGCTCACGGCCGGAATAATTTTGGCGATTATGGTGACGCCGATTATTACTGCGGTCGTCCGAGATGTTCTCGAAGCCGTCCCGACAACGCAGCGCGAAGCCGCGCTCGCGCTCGGCGCAACCAAGTGGGAGGCGACGCTCATCGTCTTATCAAATGCGGCTTCCGGCATTGCCGGAGCAATAATTTTAGGTTTGGGTCGCGCGCTCGGCGAAACTATGGCGGTGACGATGGTGATCGGCAACGTTCCGCAAATTTCCGGCTCTCTTTTTGAGCCTGCCAATACGATTGCCTCCCTACTCGCGGCCAATTTTGCCGAAGCCCGCGATCCGCTTTACTTGAGCGCGCTGATTGAAATCGGATTGGTTTTGTTTCTAGTGACTTTTACCGTCAACGCACTGGCAAAACTGCTGGTGGTCGGCGTTACGAACAGAATTCCGAATTAGCAGAAAACTGCAGTGGAAAATCGAGCGATGCAAAACCTTCTTGCGCTTGAACAAAATTCGCGGCGCAGGCGACAGTTTGTCAGCAGTCTGATGACCACTCTAACGGCCGCCTGCGCTCTTTTTGCGATTGCGATTCTGGTAATTATTCTGGCGTATATTGCTGCCCAAGGAGTAACCTCGCTCAGTTTGCAGTTCTTAATTGACACGCCCAAACCAGTCGGCGAGGGCGGCGGAATCGGCAACGCAATTCTTGGTTCGCTTTTGATGACTCTGTTGTCCTGCGTGATCGGGTTGCCGCTTGGAATTGCCGCCGGAGTTTATCTGGCGGAATTCGGCAGCGGCTTTTTTGGAAAAACCGTTCGCTTTGTCGCCGACACGATGACCGGAATTCCTTCAATCATCGTCGGAATTTTTGTTTTTACGATTTTTGTCCTTCCGATGGGCAGACAATCGGGTTTAGCGGGCGCGGTGGCACTGGCGATTATCATGATTCCGATTGTCGCCCGGACGACCGAAGAGATGATTCGGCTGGTTCCGCAAGCGATGCGCGAAGGCGCGCTGGCACTCGGCGCTCCGCAGTGGCGCGTCACGACCGATATCGTCCTGCCCGCTGCCATTCCCGGCATTGCGACGGGCGCGATGCTCGCCATTGCCCGCGTTTCAGGCGAAACCGCCCCGCTTCTGTTCACCGCGCTGAACAGTCGTTTTTACAATTACTTTCTCGATCAGCCGATGGCCTCTCTGACTGTTCAAATTTATAATTACGCGACCGGCCCCTTTGATATCGAGCATCGAATGGCCTGGGCGGCCACGCTGGTGCTGATAACGCTGATTTTTATTATCAACATTACCGTTCGATTTCTCACCCGGCGGCGTTTTTAAACCGGTCTTTCCAATTAATTAAGAATTATTTAACAAAGAATTCTGAACTTGCTGTTAATTCTGTAATGTTCCGGCAACATAATTTGTTGTAAATTACTAAAAGACACGCTTTTTAATTTCAGCATGAATTTTGAAACACAAGTTGCGACGAGGGAAAAGCAGCAGGTGCCTGCCATCGAGTTGCAGGCACAATCGAACAGCAGTGTGAATTCTCATGAAAGCAAGATCAGCGTTCGCGATTTAAATTTCTTTTACGGCAAAGCGCAGGCGCTCTATCAAATCTCGCTCGAAATCCCTGAGCGCGAGGTGATGGCATTTATCGGTCCGTCAGGCTGCGGCAAATCTACCTTTTTGCGGACTCTCAACCGGATGAACGATACAATTCCCGGAACAAAGGTCGAAGGCACGGTTGAGATAGACGGCGACAGCATTTATCAGCCAAACACTGACGTAGTTTCGCTCCGCCGCAAAGTCGGGATGGTTTTTCAAAAGTCGAACCCGTTTCCGAAATCAATTTTTGAGAACGTCGCCTATGGCATCCGAATTAACAAAATGGCGAGAAGCAAAGCTGATCTCGAAGCCCGCGTTGAAAAAGCCATTTCAAATGCGGCGCTCTGGAACGAGGTCAAAGACCGCTTAAACGCTTCGGCGCTGAGTCTTTCCGGCGGCCAGCAGCAGCGTCTCTGCATTGCCCGCGCGCTCGCCGTCGAACCTGAAGTAGTGTTGATGGACGAACCGGCATCGGCGCTCGATCCGATTGCAACCCAAAAAATCGAAGAACTGATTGTCGAACTGAAAAAGAATTACACTATTGTCATCGTCACGCACAATATGCAGCAAGCCGCCCGCGTGTCGGACAAAACGGCGTTCTTTCTGCTCGGTAAACTCATCGAAGTTAATCCGACCAAGAAAATTTTTGAAAACCCGGATGAAAAGACAACCGAAGATTACATCACGGGAAGATTTGGTTGATTTCGGATTTCGGATTTCGGATTGAAATTACTCAATTCAGGCAAATCCGAAATCCGAAATCCACAATTGATAGGTGGAACATCGTTTACTAGACAAACAATTAAATACCCTGCGCGACAAATTGCTGCTGCTGGGCGGCGAGGCTGAAACCGCGCTGCAAAGAGCGATGCGCGCGCTGATGAATCGCGACAGCGAGTTGGCCCGAGAGGTTCTTAAAAATGATGACACGATTGATAGTCTCGAACTTGAAATTGATCGGTTGAGCGTTGATGTTTTCGCTCTCCAGCAACCGGCCGCCAGAGATTTGCGGTTTGTTATTTCGGTCGCCAAAATCACCCCGATTCTCGAACGCATCGCCGACCACGCCTGTAATATCGCCCGCGCCGCGATTGAATTAAACGACGAACCGCAGCTTAAAAATTACGTTGATTTGCCGCAGATGGAGGTTCACGCTTCGAGAATGCTGCGCGAAGCGCTCGACGCTTTTACCACCTATAATGCCGATCAGGCCCGACAAATTATTCTCCAGGACGAAGCGATTGACGAAATTTATCACCGTGTTTTCGCCGATTTAATCGAGATTATGATTGATAATCCGCAAACGACCAATCGCGCCGCCAGGCTCCTCTTTGTCGCCAAACATATCGAGCGGATTGGAGATTATGTTAAAGACATTTGCGAACTAACGGTTTACATGAAAGAGGCCGCATTTATCAAACACAGCAACTAAAACAATTTTAGATTTTAGATTTTGGATTTTGGATTGGTTAGCGAGCTACGCGGCCATTTCAATCTAAAATCTAAAATCCAAAATCCAAAATCCATTGTGTCAACACAAGTTTTAATTATTGAAGACGATCCGGATATTGCCGAAAGCCTGCGTTACAACCTGGAACGCGAAGGTTTAAAGTCTCAAGTCGCCGAAACCGGGGAAAAGGGTCTGCAGGTGGCGCTCGATTCAAACGGCGCGCCGGCGTTGATTTTGCTTGATTTAATGCTGCCCGGAATGAACGGAATCGAATTATGCCGCCGTCTGCGCCGAGAACCCGCGACGCGCCGGACTCCGATAATTATGCTGACGGCAAAATCTTCCGAAGTTGACCGCGTGACCGGCCTTGATATCGGAGCCGACGATTACATCACTAAACCGTTTTCGCCCAGAGAGTTACTGGCCAGAGTTCGCGCCGTCCTGCGCCGCGTTGATGAAACGACGGCTCCGCGTTACGAAGATGGCCAGATGACCATTGATTTTGCCGACATGCGCGTCATTTGCACGGGCGAAACCGTCAAGCTGACGCGCAAGGAATTTGCCCTCCTAGCGGCTCTGGCGCGCAACATCGGGCGCGTCGCGACTCGCCAGCAATTGCTTGACAACGTTTGGGGTTATCAATATTTCGGCGATACCAGAACGCTCGACGTACATATTCGCCGATTGCGGCAAAAACTGGGCGACTGCGGCGACTGCATCGAAACAGTGGTCGGCGTGGGTTATCGTTTTGCAGGCTGCGGCGACAGCCGCCGCCCGGAATAGTCGGGAATATTGGCTGAACGGCGAACATTAACGATTCGCCTTTTTTATTGTGCGCTCCATACCTTTGATAATCTGGCTTTTTGTTTCGTGGCAGGCGGAAGATTTGCTGTGGCTGGCTCTTGGGGCGACCGTTGGAATAATTATCAGTTTTTTATTTATTCGCCGAACGTCTTCCGCAACGATTAGCAAAACTTCGGATGATTTGCCGGAAAATGCGGCCAATAGCGCAATTGAGCCGGTGGCTCCGCGCGTTTTGCTAGCGGCGATGATGACCAGTCTGCGCGAAGGTATGATCGTCGTCAACGAAGAGATGCGCATTGTCGGTTCAAATCCGGCGGCAAACCTGATTTTTTCCCATGTTGAGCTGCCGCTCGAAGGCAAACGCCTGACCGAACTCACCCGCAATCTATCAGTTCATCAGGCGTTTGAAGTGGCTTTTAAAAACGGCGAGCGCAACGAAATCAACATCGAGACGCGCGGCGACGACAAACGCACTTTTGATTTGCGAATCGCTCCGCTGCGTTTTGAAAGCGAGAACGAAACGCGCACTGCCATCGGTATTTTCTACGACATTTCGGAACTCGATCGGCTCGAAAAAGTTCGTCAGGAATTTCTCTCAAACGTCTCGCACGAATTACGCACGCCGCTCACCGCAATTCTCGCTTTTGTTGAAACGCTTGAAGACGGAGCGATCAACGACGCGGAAAACAATTTGCGCTTTTTAACCGTCATTCGCAAAAACGCCGAACGAATGCACCGTTTAATCAATGACACGCTCGAACTTTCCGCCATCGAAGCCGGCAAGATCACGGTTGAACCAACCGAAATCAATCTGGCTTCGCTGGTGACCGACATCGCCGACAATCTCGCCGCTAAAGCCGAAGCCGCCGGCATCCAAATCATTAATCAGGTTCCGGTTGAAGCGACGGTTTTTGCCGACCTTGACCGGCTCGAACAAATGCTGACAAATTTGATTGACAACGCCATCAAATTCAATCGTCCAAACGGCAGCGTGACTATTAATTACTGCTCAAACGGCGAGCGCGACTGCATCAAAGTCGCCGATACCGGAGAAGGGATTTTGCCGGAGCACGCGGAAAGAATTTTTGAGCGGTTTTACCGCGTTGACCGCGCCCGCACGACGCGCGAAGTCGGCGGCACGGGTTTGGGACTGGCCATCGTCAAACATCTCGCCCGTTTACACGGCGGCGAAGCCAGCGTCGCCTCGGAAGCCAACAAAGGTTCGACCTTTACCATTGAACTGCCCAAGAAGAAAACCGCGATTTAGTTTGTGTTGGATGCCATTGTTTTGTCCGTTCAATTTATTTAACTGACAGTCGTTAAATAAATTGAACGGAACGCACCAGCTCTTTCTATTCAATCAATTAAGTCGAGTACGTTTGTAAAATGCAGACGATTTGTCTATAAATAAATTCATTCCAGATGTAATCAACGGACTGTTCCGTTCGTTGATTACAAATTTCGGCTTTTTTGAGTGATAACTATGTCACTTATCCAACCAAGGAATTCTGAGCTAATTAGGTTGCTCTTAAAAATATGATAAAAAGTAAATTTGTTTCATTTGTGGTGATGATAAGTTTTCTCGCCTCGCCCTCACTGAGTTTCGCTCAACTTAGACAAACTTCCGAACAGAGTAAGACTTCTGCGGCTCAAGAAAAAAAGGCTCAAGCGCTGGTCAATGCTAACAATCCTGATTCGGTTAAACTTATTATATCGAGTGGTTTCGAGAATTTCATTAAAGAGTTGAACGATAATGGCAAAGCGGGTTATCGGCTCGACAAATCGTTGAACTTCGGCGGCGAAGGCTCAACACAAAGTTTTGCGGCTGTTTTACGATTGAACTCTGGCAACACTTACGAATACGATTGGCTTTCAAGTCCAAACAAAAACTTGCTTGAATCAAGGCTCAATCAAGAGGCGGCGAAAGGCTTTAATCTGGCTAATTCGTATGCTTTGACTGCCTGTTCTGATGCTAAAGATGAGGATGGCATTAGCAGCGCACCGGTCATTCTTCGCTTGACAAAAGGCGATGCGTTTCTGCTCGAACGTATTAATGGCGGCATTAATCGAAATAAGGAATATAAAGTTTTTATTGGCAAAATAGGTCTAGGCGGAAAACCACAACAAGCTTTGCAAGACGCTCTTGAGACGATTCCGCCAGGATTCCGCCCGGTCAAAATTTTGTTTACTAGACAAGGCTTGACGGATTTTAGCATTTCAATTTTGCTTGAGAAGAATGTGCTCGATGATAATGCTGCCAAAATCGAATACCGTTTTCTCAAAGAAGTTTCGGGTTTTGAGAAAGCGGTCAACAGCCTTGCGCTGCAAGGCTTTAGATTTGTTGCCGGCAAACGCATCGGTTTAGTTAAACTTGTGCTGATGGCTAAACTATCAACCGATGCCACCGCTTATACCTTTGTTGATACAGAAAAATATCCAAAAGAATTTGATAAAACAATTGCACAGGGCAATACTTTTGCTGGCATCATGGCAGGTGATTTAAGTTGCGGTTCAACGAAAATTGAAAACGAAAAGTTAGTTTTTGTACAAAATGACAAGGGCGAAAAACACGATTTCAAAATCTACAAGGTTTTAAACGAAAAAAGTAACAATCCAAACTCTGAAATGCTGGCTGAGTTTCAACGTCAATCAGCTCAAGGTTATCAAATTAATGAGCTATTTTATGCTAGCGGTTTGAATGTGGTTTTTGGTAAATAGTGCAAGTTGTGTGGACTCAAAGCCGAACAAGTCATTGAGGTGAAAGTAGAATTACATGCTTTCATTGGGGAAGTTGCTTTGGTGACGTTGTGTCCGGCCTCGCTCAATTCCGCCATTAAAACGGCAACTGCTCAGGCGCTCTTAAAATTGACGTTTCTCTGTTGCTTTTCAAAACATCTCCGATTAAATCAATTACACCAATACTTGACATTGCAATGTACTTTACGTTATAAACCTCAGACAATATTATTTAAAAGAAAAGAGTTTGACGATTATGGCAAAGCTAAATCAAGTTATCGCAATTGAAAAAGGCGTGAAATCTCGCGCGCATTCCGAAATCAGCGAAGTTTACAAGAAAGTAAAAAGAGCGGATTTGTTCAACGGAATAATCAAAACATATCAACCCAAAGAGGAGAACGGCGAAACGTATCCGTCTGAAAATCAAAAGGTGCAGGAGTTTGTCACCAGCGTTCTCAAACAAGTCGCGAAAAGCAAGGCAGAGCTTTTTGATGTGACGGCGCAAAAAGATTTTGCAAACATGGCGGCAAAAGCAAACGTCAGCATTGACGGAGAAATTATCATCGCGGACGCTCCGGTTCCCTTTCTCTTGTTTTTAGAAAAAGAATTAACCGATCTGCGAACCCTAATTGACAGCCTGCCGGTTTTGGATTCTGCCGAAGATTGGGAAAAGGACGAAGTTTCAGGTCTCTACAAAACTCCGGTGACCAGAAGAAACAGCACCAAAAAAGTGCAAAAAGCCCTTGTTCTCTATCCGGCGACCGACAAACATCCGGCGCAAACACAGTTGATTACCGAAGATTTGACAGTTGGTTTGTGGGAGCAGGTTAAACTCTCAGGAGCCATTCCTAAGCCAAAACAGGAAGAATTGCTTGAGAAAATAGAAAAGCTCATTAACGCCGTCAAATACGCGCGCGAAGAAGCTAACCAGTTGGACGCCGCGAAAATCGAAGTTGGAGACAAGATTTTCTCGTATCTGCTGTCGTAAACATTTTGAACCGGCGTTGAGAGTTTGTTATGATTGAGTGGTTGGTTAAGCTGAATTTTAGTTTGAATCTAAAACAAAGCTATTTTGCAGGTTCGAATCCTGCTCTCCGCAAACTATATATTTGGGCGGAGATGGCGAAATCGGCAGACGCGCCCCGTTAAAAGGGTTTAGCTTTTAAGGTTAATTTGTTCCAACTAAATTCAATATTGCTGTGTAATCGAAATCAAATTTCAATGAACCCTGAAGTCAGATGACAGTTCGATTCTGTCCCAAGCCTCCAAAAAATTTATGGCTTGGTAGCATAATGGCAGTGCGGACTTACTAAGAGCTAAATCATTGAATTAAACGCCGTTCGGTTAATAAAGTCACAGCGGAGTTGACTGAAAATCAATTCAATTCGGGTCAAGTCTAGGATACAGACTTGACCCTTTAATCTTTTCAAATTGTGCGAACATAAACTCCCATCAAATTTTGAATTTAACCAATTTTTTAGATTTAAATAATTCGTGAAAGTTAATCTGGAAAACTTCCTACGTGACGGCACATTCGGATTGATAAAATTCGGAATGACGCGCGAAGAAGTGCAAAAGCTAATCGGCCTTCCTGACGGCGTATTTCAACGGCAAAAGGATCGCTTTCCAACTGCGTTTGAATATGGAGATGTTGAATTGTACTTTTTGAGTTCTGCTGATAACCGCCTTTGTACCATTTATCTTGATAATTTTATTATTCCAAGAGTAAATCAACAGCTTGAACTTGATGCATGGTTTTTAGAGAGCGAACAAAGTCTCGAAGTTATTGAATCAGTACTTACTGAAAGAAAGATAGAGTTTCAAAGTATTGACCGACCTGATTTATTGCAGAAACAAATTGTAACGCAGAGCGAAGTGGTTTTATCTTTTGCCTGTTCTGATGAAATCTTCAAACTCTTGTCAATCAGTCTCTCGCACCGAGAGAAGATGGAAGTCTATGAACCAAGCAAGCAAATATCAATAACAATTCCGTTGCGTGAGTACGAAAAAATTCGTAATGAAGCAGAAAAGCGAAGACAGAAAATGAGCAAGATTTGTAGTCACTGGATTATTGAAAGAGCGAAAGAGTTAAAATGATGCGATACAACCGCGTTTGTAAGATTATTTTGATAAAATTATAATTGTAGGATTATGAATACGGATTTAATTGTAGATACGTCAACCGTCATTGCAATTGTGTCAAATGAAGCGAAAAAGCCCTTATTGATTGCAAAAACGCAAGGCTTGGATTTGTTTGCGCCGCGTTCGTTGTATTGGGAAATAGGTAATGCATTTTCGGCGATGATCAAGCGCAATCGCATCACTTTGAAACAAGCTCTGGCAGCGATTGAGATTTACGAGCGAATTCCATTGACTTCAATTGACATTGAGCTGAAACAAGCGCTCGATATTGTTGATAAACATCAAGTCTATGCCTATGACGCTTACATGATTGTCGGCGCTTTAAACCGAGGCTGCCCATTGCTTACGCTGGACGGCGGTCTGGCTTACGCGGCAAAAGCGGCGGGCGTGGAAGTTTGGGAGGTACAATAACTAAAATGCAAACCTATTCTGAAACACAGGAGAGTCTTTCGGTTTTATTGGAACGGGCGTCTGAGCTTGGCGAGGTTCGGATTAAACGAACGGACGGGAAAATGTTTCTTCTCAAACCTGAGAAAAAGGAGTATTCGGCTTTTGATGTAGAGGGCATTAATTTAAACATCTCGGCGGATGAAATCGTCGCTTTTGTCCGCGAAGGGCGCGCACGCCATTAGATTTGTCACCGAATATGATTCGGCGCAAACAGCTTTCAAATACTAATGGCTTATGTCTATTCATTAGGTTTTGTTTTGATTAGAGGATTTCTCTCCATCAATTAAGCGTTTAGAATAAAAACAAGCGCAAGCAGATGCCAGAAATTGGTATTTCACGTTTAGGTAAACGACGATATTTATCTTTAGCATTAATGAGTTAGAATTTCTTGATAAATCCTTGCGTCAACGTTCCCGCCGCTGACGACGAGGCAAATTAATTTGCCGGCAAATTTTTCCGGTTGTTCGAGGACTGCGCCGGTTGTCAAGGCTCCGGTCGGTTCGACTTTTAAATTAGCGCAGCTGAATAAATCGCGGACGGCCTGCGAGATTTTTTCTTCTGACACTTCGATAATTCCTTTGACGCCTTTTTCGATGATCGGCCAATTGTATTCGCCGAGTGAAACGGTTCGCGCGCCGTCAGCTAAAGTTTGCGGTTCATGTTCGTTAGCAATAATTTTTCCGGCTTTTAACGACAGCGCGGCATCGTTGCCCAGGAGCGGCTCAGCGCCGAAAACCGGCGTTGCTTTCCCGTTGTCGCAGAAACCTTTGATAATTCCGGAAACCAAACCGCCGCCGCCGATTGGCACAACGCAGGCATCAAATTCATTTCGATAATTGGCAATCTCAAGTCCGAGCGTCGAGTTTCCCTCGATAACCAGCGGGTCGTCGTAAGCGCTGGCGAGATAAGCGTCCGGGAAACCTTGGGCAATTTGCAGCACTCGCGCCTTTCGCCCCACTTTCCTGGTGTCAATTAAATCAACCGTCGCGCCGTAAGATTTGACGCCTTCGATTTTGACGCTGGCGGAATTTTCCGGCATCACGACGATACACCGTTTGCCTAAAAGCTGACACGCCTTGGCCAGAGCCTGCCCGAAATTGCCCGACGAAGCCGTGATAATTGTGTCGTTTTCAACATTCAGAGCGACGTTGTAGGCGGCGCGAAATTTAAAACTGCCGGTATGCTGAAAAGTTTCACTGGCAATGGTAACTTTCGCGCCTAAAAGTTTGGACAGCGGCTCGGATTCGATAAACATTGTCGGGCGAATTGCTGCCCATAAAGCAGATGCGGTTTTCATAGCAAACTTATAATCTCGCTATTTCAAGAGGCTCTATTCAAATCCAAACTTCCGGCAAAATAGACCGCAGATAACACAGAGAAGCGCAGATTGTCGCAGATAAATTTAATTTAGATCGGCGTTTGTCAGCCAAATCGGCGCTCTCTGCTGCCTATTTTAATTTTTCGGGACGGTACGCTAAGCGACTGCGTTGCGATTGATAACTTCTTTATAAAACGACGCGCTCAGTTTCGGCGTGCGCTTTTGCGTTTTGTAATCAACGTAGTGCAGCCCAAACCGGTTGCTGTACCCGTCAGCCCATTCGAAATTATCCATCAAACTCCAGAGGAAATAACCTTTGACGGGAATTCCCTCAGCCGTCGCTCGCTGTAATTGCGTCAGGTAATTACGCAAGTACATCACCCGGTCGGTATCGTAAACCATGCCGTCAGCGGCCGGAACGTCCGAGGAAGAACAACCGTTTTCAGTAATATAAATTTCCTTGACGTTCCAGATTTTAGCGACGTGGCGCGGGCCCCAGTAGAGCGCTTCCGGCCCGACAAAAAGCCAGGGCGAAATCATATGCGGAAACGATGCCGGATGCGGGACGACGGCAAAGCCGATGGCCGAACCGTCGGCTCGAACATATTGCGGAGTGTAAATATTGATGCCGACGAAATCGAGCGGGCTGGAGATAATCTTTAAATCGTCCGGCGTGTATTTGGGCGCATCGGCTCCGGCAGCGGCCAGATACGCATCAGTGTATTTGCCTTCCTGAATAACGGTCATGTATTGCGCGTTTTGCTCCCGCGTCGCTCGCGTCGCGGCTTCGATATGTTCCGGCGTTTCAATGACTGGAACGCAAATCGTCATATTTTCGGCGAGTCCGACGCGCGTTCCTGATTTTGCGTTGGCGCGAATTGCCTGCACGGCGAGGCCGTGCCCCAAAACGGCGTGATGGCGCGTCTGGTTGAAACGGGCGGGCGGCAGTTTAATGCCCGGCGCGTGAATCCCGATGCGGTAGCCAAGTTCGACAAAAGCTCCGAATTCATTAATCGTGAAAAAATGATTGACTCGATCTGAAAGATTTTTGGCGACATAACCGGCGTAATCGCCAAAAGCTTTTGAGGTATCGCGCGATTCCCAACCGCCGCCGTTATCCTGCAGCGTTTGCGGCAAATCCCAGTGGTAGAGTGTGGCAAACGGCTGAATTCCGTTGGCGAGCAGCTCATCCACCAGATGTTTGTAAAAATCCAGACCTTTCTGATTTGGCGCGCCCGTGCCTTGCGGAAAGATGCGCGACCAGGCAATCGAAAAGCGGTAGGATTTAACGCCGAGCGCTTTCATCAACTGCACGTCTTCTTTGTAACGATGATAATGATCGTCGGCGATATCTCCCGTCGCGTTATTCACAACTTTGCCCGGCGTATGCGAGAAAGTGTCCCAGATTGTCGCGCCGCGTCCGTCTTCTTTGACCGCGCCTTCAACCTGATAAGACGCCGTGGCGCTGCCCCAGAGAAATCCCTCCGGAAATTTGCCCGCCATTTGACTGGCGGACGGAAGCAATTCTGCCGCCTGCCGACCGGATTTACCGAACGCCGCCGGAATCGCCGCAGCGCCTAAAGTGGCGGCTCCGACAATCTTTGTAAAAGCGCGTCTGGAATATTTCTTCATCAATTCATAGCCTCCTGTAATTTTGTTTGCTTAAATCTCGCCAAATATTGCGAGCGTAGCTGCGGCAAAAAAAGGCCGCATCCTCTGAAATTTTAATTAACCAAGATTCTACAATAAAACAGTGAACGCAGAATTAAATTCTCGAAATATTCGATTTGTCCTTCGGCTTACCGATTTACGGATTCGGCTGATTTTCGCCGGATTTTTGCAGCTCTCGCCATGAAACCGCGTTGTTGTCATCGTCGAGCCGCACCATTGAAATTGCTCCGGGCGCGGGACAAACCAGATAACACAGATTACACCCGACGCATTCCGCTTCGTCCACAATCGGAAAGCGCAAATTATTGACTTCGGTGAAATCAATGCACTGATGCGCTCCGTCTTCGCAGGCGATATGGCACAGATTGCAGCGGATACAATGGTCAAAATTGACGCGGGCGACGGTTTTGTAATTCAAATCGAGATTGCCCCAATCGGTTACCCGGTTAACGCTTTTGCCGATGATGTCGTTAACCGAAGCAAAGCCTTTTTCATCAAGATAATTGTTTAAACCGTCAATCATGTCTTCGACAATTCGGTAGCCGTAATGCATCACCGCCGTGCAAACCTGAACATTTGACGCTCCCAAAAGCAGAAACTCGACCGCGTCACGCCAAGTGTTGATTCCGCCGATTCCGCTGATAGGAATGTTTATTTCAGCATCACGCGCCAGTTCCGAAACCATATTGAGCGCAATCGGTTTCACGGCAGTTCCGCAGTAACCGCCGTGCGCCGCCATCCCGTTGACGTTCGGAAACGGAATCATCGTCTCAATGTCAACGCCCATCACCGAATTTATTGTGTTGATCAGCGAAAGCGCGTCCGCGCCGCCTCTCGTCGCGGCTCGCCCGGGCGGAAGAATGCTGGTGACGTTCGGTGTGAGTTTGACGATGACGGGTAAATTAGAAACTTCCTTAACCCATTCGGTGACCATGGATGTGTATTCCGGCACTTGTCCCATTGCCGCGCCCATTCCGCGCTCTGACATTCCGTGCGGGCAGCCAAAGTTTAATTCAAAACCGTCAGCGCCCGTGTCCTGCGCCTTTTTGACAATCTCGTGCCACGCTTCGCGCTTTGATTCAACCATTAGCGAGACGATCACCGCGTGTTTCGGGTATTTCTTTTTGCACTCGTAGATTTCTTTGAGATTGATTTCAAGCGGTCGGTCGGTAATCAGTTCGATGTTATTTAACCCGATCATTCGACTAGCGCCGTTATCGAGCGAGGCCAGACGCGAGCAAACATTAACAATCGGCTCGCCCAAGGTTTTCCAGACCGCGCCGCCCCAACCCGCGTCAAAAGCGCGTTCGACCATCGAACCCATATTCGTCGGCGGAGCGCTCGCCAGCCAGAAAGGATTCGGTGAGCTGATGCCCGCAAAATTCACTCTTAAATCAGCCATACGATTGTACTCCTAAATCCTCTGCCGGAATTGCTGGTTGATCCGCCGCCGCAGAAACTGGCAAAGGCATTTCGCCGTGAATTTTCTCAATAAACGGAAGTTTTGCGCCGGCCAATTCTATTTGCTCACCGGTCAAACTAAAGTGGATGCCTTGAGCCGCAAGTTTTCCGTTTTGCGCGGCGTCAACCGCTTCACGTCCGCCGTTGACGCAATCGCCGCCCGCGAAAATACGCGGGTTTGAAGTCTGCATCGTTTCGGTATTAACGGCGACGCGCCCTTTTTCGTCAAGCTCAATGCCGGTTTGCTCTAAAAACGCAAGGCTTTTTTGCTGTCCGATGGCTTTGATGATTAAGTCACAGGGAATTTCAAAAATCTGATCCGAGCCGTCGGTTTTTTCGCATCGCAAAGACAGCGCGGAACCGTTTGCGCCCGGTAAAATTTCGATGGGAGCCGTTTGCCAGACAAATTCGACCGCGTCCTTTTTCGCCAGTTCATATTCGTATTCGTAGGCGGGCATTTCATTGGCGGTTTTCCGGTAAATCAGCAAAACTTTTTCCGCGCCGAGCCGTTTGGCCTGCGTGACGGCATCAATCGCCGTATTCCCCGCGCCGATCACGGCAACCGTGCGTCCGAGCGGCACGCTCGCCCATTCGCGCGTTTTAATTCGTTCGATAAAATCGAGCGCGTCAATCACGCCGTTCAGATTTTCGCCCATAATATTCAAACGATTTGTCGCGCCAAGCCCGATGGCGAGAAAAATCGCGTCGTGCATCGTTTGCAAATCTGCAAACGACGTGTCGCGCCCGATTTCGACGTAGAGTTTAAATTCAACTCCGAGCCGAGCCGTCATTTTTGCTTCGTCAACCGAAACGCGCTGCGACATCTTGTATTCGGCCATCGCATAGGTGTCGAGTCCTCCGGGCAAAGGCTTGCGCTCGTAAATCGTCACGGCGTAACCGAGTCTGGCCAGATAAGTGGCGCAGGAAAGCCCGGCCGGACCCGAACCGACAATGCCGATGGATTTGCCGTTTGGCTTTCCAGCGGTGAAAACGTCGCGCTCTCTGCTCATCACAAAATCCGTCGCGTAACGCTGCAGCCGGCCGATTTCAATCGGTTTTGCCATCAACGTTTTTTCAACGCACGCTCCTTCACATAAAACCTCGACCGGACAGACGCGCGCGCAGGTTCCGCCAATCGGATTCGCATCAAAAATGACTCGCGCCGAACCCAACAGATTGCCGCTCGCAATTTTTTTGATAAACGAAGGCACGTCAATATGCGTCGGACAAGCGCGCGTACAGGGCGCGTCGTAGCAATAAACGCAGCGATTTGATTCGAGCACCGCTTCGGCTTCGTTGAGCGCGGGCGCAATCTCGCGAAAATTGCGTTCGATTTGTTCGATGTTTAAAGGTGAATCATGAACCAGCGACATTTTATTTAAACCTCGGTTTTTTAATCGGCAACGAGCGCGGCGTAGATTTCGAGTTGACTAAATTGAAACGTCCAAGCATCTCAATCTTATTCAGTTTGCAAACTTGCTTTATTTTCTCGCGTCACACGAATCAAAAAGCGCAATGCTTCGTTGACTGATTCGGCGCTTGGAAAATTATCTGCGACATCTGAATCCAAAACAACGGCTCTTTGCGTTTGCTGATATTTTTCGGCAAAGCGGTTCGGCTTTGCTTTAGAATAATCCAAATTATATTCCGAAGACATTTCTTCCTTTTTATCCGGCATTTTCATAATCCTTTTTTTCCCGAGGAGTCGTCATTCTCGCGCTGATAATTCTGACGGTATCATTTTCTTTTTCAGTAAAACAGACAATCAAAAGACGGTTATTTACCGAATGTTCGACGATTATCTCCCGCTTTTCTTCAAATGAATGAATTTCATCATCGAAAATATTGGCTAAAGGATCACCAAAACAGTTTCCGCCTCAACAAAACTTACGCTGTTTTTTTCGAGATTGGTTTTGGCTTTTCCGATGTCTCATTCAAATTGCATCTATTTAATCGGCAACGAGCGCGTCGTATGTGTCCGGTCGCCGGTCGCGGAAAAACTGCCATGTGTTGCGGACTTCGCGGATTTTGTCCATATCCAAATCGGCGACAATTAGCGCGTCCTCGTCGCGCGGCGCGACGGCTATCATTTGCCCGCGCGGATCACAAAAATAACTTTGTCCGTAAAACTCGCCGATGTCCCACGGCTGTTCGTGTCCGACGCGATTGATCGCGCCGATAAAATAACCATTGGCGACGGCGTGCGCGGGTTGTTCCAGCTTCCAGAGGTATTCGCTCAAACCGGCCACTGTTGCCGACGGGTTAAAAACAATCTCCGCGCCGTTTAAACCGAGCGCCCGCGCGCCTTCGGGAAAATGCCGGTCGTAGCAAATGTAAACGCCAATTCTGGCAAAAGCCGTCTCAAACGTCGGATAACCCAGATTGCCGGGACGAAAATAAAATTTCTCCCAAAAACCCGGCGCGACGTGCGGAATGTGGTTTTTGCGATACTTGCCTAAAAACTTTCCGTCAGCATCAATGACGGCGGCAGAATTGTAATAAATGCCCGTAATTTCTTCTTCGTAAACCGGCACAATCAAAACCATTCCGTGCTGTTTGGCAACTTCCTGCATCTGTTTGACGGTCGGGCCGTCAGGAATTTTTTCAACCGCTTCGTACCAGCGCGTCTGCTGTTCGGCGCAAAAATAAGGAGTGGTAAAAATCTCTTGAAAACAAAGCATTTGGACGCCTTGTCTGGCAGCGTCTTCAACCATTTTCATCTGGTGTTCGAGATTCGCTTTCTTGATTTCCGCAATCGGCGCATCGGTCGGAGCGACATTATGCGCTTGAATCAGACCGCATTTGATTATTCTTGACATTGATTTCCCTCGATTAACTATCAACGTTACGCATTTAGAAACAAAATTTTACAGGGATAGACAGGATAGACAGGGTTTAAAACAAGCGCTTATAGATTTCGATTTATCCTGTTCATCCTGTCTATCCCTGTAAAAACTGTTTTTAATCTTAAGTGCGTAATCTTTAATTTTATTTACTTTGTCGCCGCATCAAACTTCGCGTCATCAACTGGCAGATTGTTTTTTACTTCCGAAATCCGGCGCGTCCAACTGATATTCGGAACGGCCACGCGCATTGTCGTCGGCAGTTTGACGCCGCCAAAATCTTTGTAATCGCTGTAATCAACCTGGTATTGGAAATTGCCAAGCACAGTCGGCGTCAAAGAGACGCGGCGGACCAGCAAACCTGTCTGAGCGTCGAAATAAAGCCTTTCGCGCGAGTTGTCGGCGAGGGTTCCCGTGACCAGATAAACTTCTTTGCCGTCAATTTTATCAACAAAGCGAAAATCCATTTTTTGATAAACCGTTTTTAAATCAGTAGCAGCGAAAATTTGCGCGCTGCGCTTGATTTGTTCGGCTTCGTCCGTCTTTAAAACGATGTCGTTGACGCCAGCACGCTTCCAAGCGGTTGTGCCGTCATAAGCTTCGCTGACAACGGTTTTCGGATAGGTCGTCGAAACATATAATTTCCCGCCCTTTTGCAAAATCTCTTCCGGTTCGACGGTTTTTCCGTCCGGTTCAACGCGCGATGCTTTGATTGAACGCGTTGAGATTTTCCCCAAATTTTCGCGCCCGCCGAGAGCCTGAGTGTATTTATCCAAAATCTCATCAACGGTTGGTTTTTTTTCGGGTTGTTTTGGCCGTTCCTCCGTCGTTGCTGCCGCAGTCAAATTCGGCAATGATTGCGGATGCGTTTTCCCGTTGTGACAAGTGTTGCAGGAGATTTCCGGGCGGTTATCAAAATAATTTTTGTTAAGCTCCAGATTCATTTTGATCATCTGCCGCGCCGTCTCTTTTTCTTCCTTGCCATCTTTGGCAAAATCGCCTTCGATATGGCAGAAATTACAATTCACTCCGAGCGACGCCGAGAAAATATTCATCACTTTGCCTAACTGATCGGCGGGCATATCGTTTAAAACTTTAATATTTTTAAACTTTTGTCCGGCACTTTCAACCTGCTTGGCTTGCATACTGCTTTTCGAGGCGAAGAAGGTTAGCGCCAACAGTGCGCATATGACAACTGCCGTGATTTTAAGCCTTGTTTTCATAATTTTATTTTAGATTTAGCTATATGCGAATTTTGTTTTTTGCGGCATATCGTTCCAAGTTTTCCCCAAAAGTGTTCTGCCTGTTTTGTGTTTTCTGACTCCACCCCATTGTTTGAAGAAAAAAGGAACGTTTTGTTCTTCGCATTGTTCCTTAATTTCTATAACCCATTTCTCTTCCATCGGACGCGCTTTCGGACCCGATTCGCCGCCAACAATTACCCAATCAATTCCAGATAAATTAAGTTTTGGCAAATTTCCTAAAAGCGGTTCGATTGATAAAAATTTAATATATGCATCGGTTTCGCGTAAATCGTCTATGCGATGAATAACTTTTTTATTTTCAACGCTTACACCCATCCAAATATGCCGTTGCCAATTTAAATCTTTATTGAATTCTTTTAATCTCTCGGAGCGTTTTGTCAAAACCTGAAAGGTATGCCAATCAGCTCTCGCCATTACGCTAAAAACTTGCTGAATATAATCGAGCGGAACGTCCTTGTGAAACAAATCGCTCATCGAATTCACGAAAATCGTTTGCGGTTTTTTCCAACTTAAAGGCAGTTCAATCATTCTTGGCTGTAAAGTTAATTTAAAACCGTCTTTATAATTGGCTTGCCCCATTGCTTTTAAACGCAATGCAAGTTTTTCAGCATAACAATTTTTACATCCATCGCTGATTTTCGTGCAACCAGTTACCGGATTCCAAGTTGATTCTGTCCATTCTATTGGTGATTTTGCTGCCATTTTTTTTACCTCATTTGCAAAATATGATTTGCGAATTTCAACGCTAGACCTTGGGCTTTCGGATTGGGATTTCCGACAGCAAAACAAAGCAGATAAAGAGGATTATTTTTCGTGTTATAGAGTTTTAGTGGATTTTTTGCAACTCCGGCGAATACGGATGCAAGTCTTTGATTGAAATAATCAGCAATCGAATCAAGATTTGCGTTCTTTTTAAAAATAGTCTGAACATTAAAAAGACTTCTAATTTCGGTTTCTTTGAAAAATTCGTCAAACCAATCTTCTGTTCCAAACATTTCGTCCAGTCTTTTTCTCACAGATTCGCTGATATTTCCATCCTTCTTTAACAACCGATTCACAGCAACACCAAGCGGAAATAAAATCCAGAGATCAATTGCCTGTGTTTCGGCAATGGCTTGAATAGTTTCCCACTTTACTTGCATTCCATAAGGATCAAGAAAAACTATCGCTCTTTTATAACGCCAATCTCCGCCACAAAAGTTTTGCAGATATTCATTTGCATCAGCACTAGCTGGAATAATTCTATCTGCAAGATTTGGAAAGTCTTTTTTAAGGTTGATTAATTCAGAAAACCTTTTTTCGTCCTTTTCAATAAAAATATATTCATCAAAAGGCGGATTAACTTCCAAAGCATTTTTTGCCGAACCTGACACAAAATCTTTTACATCAGTTTCTTCAAATTCAAGCAGAAAAGGCTGGCTTTCAGTTTTATCTTGTAAATTCACATAACCTGTTCCGGCAAAGGCATCAACATAAATCAGCTTAAAGTTTTGATTTTTCAAAGCAGTTGAGTAAGTTTGAAGATAATGCCCAACTTTATTGAGCTTTTCCTGAGTCCATTTTCCGCCAAATGAATGTGCCATATTTGATACACATTTTCTCCTTTGGTATTATTTTCTATTTTTCAACCGTAAATCACAAATCCAAAACCTAAAATCCAAAACCGAACTAGCTCATCCAATTGATGCCCGCTTCCGCGTTCCATTTGGTCGTCGTTTTCTTGAGCTTTGTCCAAAATTCGATTGAGCTTTTGCCGGTAATGTCGTTTGCGCCGAAGCGGGAATCGTTCCAACCGCCAAAGGAAAACGGTTCACGCGGGACGGGAACGCCGATGTTGACGCCGATCATGCCTGCCGAAGCGTGTTCCATCACATAACGCGCCGCGCCGCCGCTCTGCGTAAAAACCGAAGCCGCATTGCCGTAAGGATTTTGATTTTCGATGCGGAGCGCTTCGTCGAGCGTCCGGGCACGGATAATCGAAAGAACCGGCCCGAAAATTTCTTCGCGCGCTACGGACATTTCCGGCGTGACAAAATCAATTACGGTGGCTCCGACATACGTTCCGTTTTCTCTGCCCTCGACGACAGCGCCGCGACCGTCAACCAAAACTTTCGCTCCCTGTGATTCGGCTTCGGTGATATAGCTTTCGATTCTCTCTTTCGCAGCTTTGGAAATGACCGCGCCGAGGTTTTTACCGGGCACGACCTTTCTGGCTTCGGCGCAGATTTGGTCAATAATCGGATTGACTTCGCCGACCGCCAGCATCGCCGAAGCCGCCATACAGCGCTGTCCGGCGCAGCCTGACATCGAAGCCGTGACGTTTACCGCCGTCATTGCAGGATTGGCGTCGGGCAGCACAAAAAGATGATTTTTTGCTCCGCCGAGCGCAATGCAGCGTTTCAAATTGTGCGTAGATTGCTGATAAACGAGTTTGGCGACTTTGGTCGAACCGACGAAGCTGACGGCTTCGATGTCTTTGTGCGCGCACAAACCTTCGACGATTTCCTTGCCGCCGTTGATAACGTTAAAAACGCCGTCGGGCAAACCGGCTTCTTTTAATAACTCCGCCATCCGGGCGACTGACAAGGGTACGAGTTCCGAAGGCTTGATGATCATCGTATTGCCCAAAACCAGCGCGTTCGGCATCGTCCAATTCGGAACCATCAGGGGGAAATTAAACGGCGCGATGCTGGCGACCACGCCGAGCGGAAAATGCTCCGTGCGACATTCGACACCTTTAGAAACTTCCAAAATCTCGCCCGAGACAAGCTGCGGCATCGAACAGGCAAATTCGCATAATTCGATGGACTTTTCGACTTCCGCTTTTGCTTCGTCCCACGTTTTGCCGTTCTCTTCGGAAACGAGCGCCGTCAAGTTTTCAAGATTCTTCTCCAAAAGCTGACGATAACGGAAAAACACTTGAACGCGTTCCTTAATCGGCGCTTTGCTCCACGAATCAAAAGCGTTTTTGGCTGATTCGACCGCCGCCCTTAATTCATCAATTGTTGACATCGGAACCTGCGACAATAAATTTCCGTCAACCGGCGAGACGACATCCAAACTTTTTGCAGAATTGCTTTCGACAAACTGCCCGTTATAAAAGTTTTTAACTTTGCTGTATTTCATAAAAATTTAAAGTTTCACAACTGAAAAAAGAATTTCACAAGGATAGACAGGATGAACAGGATTTTAAAATAATTTTTTGGCGATTAATAATTATCCTGTATATCCTGTATATCCTTGTAAAAACTGTTTTCTATTAGAATCTCTGATGGCGGAAATGCTTTCATTAGAGCAAAATGTGCGGCCAGAGAAACGCCGAAACCGACAAACCACGCGTAATCATAAAGCGGACGCAGCGCCGGAACCAGCAAACCGATCCAGGCGAAGAAACACCCTAAGAGAGTAGCCAAAACCGCCCGCCAATTCCAGCCGCTTTGATAGCGATAAACGCCTTTTGTGCGGTACAAATCTCCGAGGTTTAGATTTTTGTTTCTGACCAGCCAATAATCTGCAATCAAAACTCCGGCAATCGAACCCAAACCGCCCGAATAACCGAGCAGCCAGCTAAAGATATACCCCGATGGGTCGGCGAGCAATCGCCACGGCTGCATCAGGATTCCGACGATTCCCGTAATCAAACCGCCGGTGCGAAACGAAATCAGGCGCGGGAAAGCATTGGCGAAATCGTTGGCGGGCGAGACGACATTGGCGGCAATGTTGACCGAGAGCGTGGCGACGATGACTGTGAACATCGAAACGGCGACGACAACGGGCTGTGAAAATTGTCCGACTAATTTGACCGGATCCCACAGTTCGTCCGGTTTGGCATTTGGAAAAACGACGACCGCCGCCGACGTAATTAAAATCCCCATCGCGGCAAAAACGACCATCGTCGTCGGCAGCGCGACCGTCTGCCCGACGGCTTGCTCGCGCTGGCTTTTTCCAAAGCGCGTAAAGTCGGGCATATTAAGCGAAAGCGTCGCCCAAAAACCAATCATCGCGGTCAAAGACGGAATAAAAATCTTGAAGAATTCGCTGAAAGTTTGAAATTTTCCCGGCTCGTGCAGCAGAAAGCCGATGCCGCCCGCCTGAGACAAAATCCAGATTAATAAAATCGCCGTCATCACCAGAACAAACGGCGCCGCCCAATTTTCGACGTGCCGCAAAAGATTCATTCCGCGATAAACGACCGCGATGTTCATCGCCCAAAAAAGTAAAAACGAAAGCCATTCCGTCGTCGTGTGTCCGCCGACTGCACCGCCCAAAGCCAAATTCCAATTCGGAATAATCGAACTCAAAAATATCTGAATCGCCTGCCCGCCGATCCACGCCTGAATCCCGAACCAGCCGCAAGCGACAATCGCCCGCATCAGCGCCGGAAGATTCGACCCTGTTGTGCCGTAAGCGGCCCGCGCGAAAACCGGAAACGGAATGCCGTATTTCGTTCCCGGATGTGAATTGAGCAGAATCGGCGCGAGAACAATCACATTGCCCAAAAGAATCGTGAGTAGCGCCTGCCACCAATTCATTCCGGCCGAGATCAAACCCGACGCCATCATGTAAGTCGGAATGCAGTGCGCCATCGAAATCCAGAGCGCCGCATAGTTGTATGTCGTCCAATTACGACTCTCTACGGGAACCGGCGCGAGGTCTTCGTTGTAAAGCGAACTTTGAGAGATTTCCTCTAAAGCTTCCGCTTTTAATTCAACTCTTCCGTCGGCGTGTTGAATTGTCTCAGCCATAATTTTTTAATTGCAGCAAACTTTTTTGTTTCAAGAATTGCTCATCGCCATCTTTTGTGTTTCCGTTATTTATCACGTTGCAACCAGCGTGAAGGAACAGTTTCGATTTTGCCTTTGGATTTTATATTCATTTGTTTATTTTTGCTTATTTATTCGCGGCGGTCGCCAGAAATTTTAGGATCGTTCCGTTAAAGGCCGGCGGATTCTCGCGTGGCGAACCGTGTCCGGCGTTTGGAATGACGGCTTGTTTCGCGTTCGGCAACAGCCGGAAAAGTTCCTGATTGACGAGTTTGTGAATCCTGACCGTATTTTCGCCTGTCACAACTAAAACCGGAATTTTTAAGCGCCGGATTTTTTTCTTTGAAATCGCGGGAAAAGGTTCGGGCGAAAGCATTTGAGCTTTGATCGCCAAAGCGTTTTGCATAATCGCCTCGGCAGCCGGCGCGGGCAGACTGGCAAAATTTCGCCCTAAAATACCGACGAAAAAACTCATCGCTTTTCGGTCTTCATTTTCTCTGAACGCTTCGACGGCAGGTTTCAGAGCGTTGATAAAATCCTGATAAATTCTTTCGCCGTCCGGCAAATCTCTGATTAATTGATGCGCTGGCGGTTCGGCGAGAACCATCGAAATGACCATTTTCGGATGTTTCAGAGCAAAAACGAGCGCGGTGAATGCGCCGGAAGACGCGCCGACCAGATGAACTTTTTTGAGTTTGAGTTTACGCAACAACAGCGCGAGGTCATCGGCATCGGTGTTGACCGAATGATATTTGGCGGTCAACGCGTTTCTGTTCGGATAATGAAAGCGCTGGCTGTAAGAAATCACCCGGTAGGATTTTGAAAACGCCTCCATCTGCGCTTCCCACGAACGATAATCGCCGACTCCGCCGTGCAGCAAAATCAGCGGTTCGCCCTGACCTTTTTCGATGTAATGAAATTCAACGCCGCCCGCGACAATTTTTACAGGTTCGACATTTTGCCCGAACGCCTGTCCGAATAAAAACGGCAAAATCAAAAGAACCGGAATAAACTTCATATTACTCACTTATTCAAACCTCTACACATTCATCGCGTTTGATAAACTGGCCGCTTCCTTTTTCGACCAAACATTCGCCATTTTCAATGACAAGTTTTCCTGCAATATGAGAATTCCGTTTGCTCAAATATTCGCATTATGCCGTGTCTGAAATGTCGCTCGACGGTTGTCAACCGTCAAATTTATTTTCTTTGCTTAGAACCTTTCTTGCGCCGAAACGGAATCCAGCTTGGCGTGGCGGATTCAAACTGGTCGTCGGTCAACATTCGCACATCGCTGCCGTCGGCTCGCATGACGAAAATTTCGCCGTAAGGCTGCGGGTTGAGCGGATGCAGAACCGATTCGTCTTTGAAGCCGCCGTGGGCGCCCGCGAAGGCGATCCATTTTCCGTCGGGCGACCACGAACAATGCGCGTCGTTTCCGGGCGTGTTCGTTAGTTTTTTGACATCGCTGCCGTCAGGTTTGATCGTGAAAATGTTGTAATCGCCATCACTTAATCTCGTAAACGCGATTCGTTGTCCGTCGGGCGACCACGCGGGAAAATTGTCGTGGCTGTCCACGGTTAAAACTCTGGTCGCGCCCGTTTCGCTGTCGAGAATAAACAGCCCTTTTTTATCTTTGTTCGAGGCCCGAAAGACAATTTGTTTTCCGTCGGGCGACCACGACGGAAAGCCGTTGTTGCCGTCGCCTTTGGTCAAAACTTTTAAGTTCGTGCCGTCGCTGTTGATGACCGCGATATCGGCGATTGCCGCGCCGTTGGTCGTTTGAAAAAATCGTCCCAAACCGAACGCGATTTTATCGCCCTGCGCCGACCAGACGGGCGCGAGAACGCTTTTTTCCGCGTCGCCGAATAAAATCTTTTGTCCCGAACCGTCAGCGTTGATCAGCAAAATGCTGTTGTGCAGAATTCCCGCCGTTTGATCGTTGCTGATAAATTTCTCGCCCGACGGCGCGAATGAAGGGAAAATTCCGGTGCGAATCAGTTTAAATTGAGAATCGCGGCTGTAATTCGGTCGAAACGGCGGATATTTGAACTCGGTTTCGCGGTGAAAGACCATTCGCTTGCCGTCAGGCGACCAACTCGGGCTGTTGAATTCGCCGCGCATCCCCGCCGCGCCGTTCGTAAATTCGATTCCGGCATTATTTAAACGGCTGACATAAGCGATTTTATTATCGGAGAGCCAGCGCGGAGAAACTTTTTCGCCCGCGCCGCTTGTTTCGACGCGTCGTTCGCCGCTCGCCACATCAATCGTCGAGATCTGCGTCGTACCGCCGATTTTTCGCTGGACGGAAACTATTTTGTTGACTTCATCAAGCGCAGCTTCGTAAAACGCGAGACGTTTGCCGTCCGCCGACCAGATCGGACTTCCGGCAATAGTCTGCGAAAAAGTCAGCCGCCGCAAGCCGCTGCCGTCTGCCCGCATCAGATAAATTTCCGTCGAAAGCAGGGTCGAAAAACCGTCTCTGGCTTTCGGCTTTGTCGAATCTCGGTCGGAGGTGAACGCTAGCCACTGACCGTCGGGAGACCACGCCGGACGAAAATCTCCCGCCGGATGATTCGTCAGATTGCGAAGTTTTTTGCTTTTCAGATCGAGAATCCAAACGTCCGCCTGACCGCTGCGGCTCGAAACAAAGGCGAGCGATTTCCCGTCGGGTGAAACTGCGGCTTGATCGTCAAAAGCCGCGTCGTCGGTCAATCTTTCCAGCTTTTTGCTGTCGGCGTGAACCCGGTAAATGTCCGCCGAACCATTGCGTTCAGAAGTAAAGAAAATCCATTTTCCGTCCGGCGAAAACGAAGCGTTGTAATCCGATTCAGAATTCGTCAATATCGGTTGGGCATTCGCGCCGTCCGCGTCAGCCGTAAAAATATCGGTGTTCATCGGAGCAAATTTGGCGAAAGCAATTTTGTAATCAGATTCGGCGTTACCGGCTTTGTTTTGTCCTTCGGCGACAAAGACAAAAGTCAAAATCATAAAAATCACGATTCGACATCTCTGTATAAATTCGGTCATATAAAACTCCTGTTTACGGTAAATCTCGTTTGGCAAGTTAGTTCGGCTAAATGATTTCAACCCAATGATCAAAATTTTAATTAGATTTTCACGCATTCGCCGCGTTTCAAAAATTGCCCGTCGCCCGCTTTGCCTTTATGCTCGCCGTTTGCTATCACAACGCGCCCGTGTGATAAAACGGTTTCGACTTTGCCTTTTAAAAACAAAGTTGAATTCCGGCAAATATTTTTAGCTATCGAATCGCAATCGGATTAACAATTGCCTGAACGCCGCCGGTGACGCGGGGCGCGCCGAGCGTGAAGAAACTTTCCCACGCTTTGTCTTTGACCATTTCTTCCAAATTCAGATTTTCGATGATATAAATTCCGTTGTTTGCGAGCAGAATTTGGTGAACTTCAAACACGCCCGCGCCTTTCTCGAACGGGACGACTTCGAGATTTTCGTTGTCCGCTCCGGCGATTGCGACTCCGCGCGAGGCGAGATATTTCGCGCCCTCGATTCCCAAACCCGGATTGCCGTCTTCATATCGTTTGTTGTCTTTGCCGATCAGTTTCAGCCAGCCGGTATAAAACAGCACGACATCGCCTTTTTCGATTGCTTTAATGCCTTGCCGTTTCATCGCGCCTTCGATTTCCGCACGGTTAAATGCCGTGCCTTCCTTGACCATATCGGTGTTGAAATAACCCGCCATATCGAGCAGCACGGCGCGGGTAGCAACCGCCGGAATATTCTCAACACCCAATTTTTTCAAACCGTTCGCCTGGACGAAATCAATCGCTTTGTTACAGTTAAAATAGAGGTTGTCAATTCCGGCGTGACCGAGACCGTCAATGTTCGTGCCGACTCCGACCCAGCCCATAATGATGTCGTCGTTATAGGTCGTTTTGGTTGGACCGAGCGATGTTCCGGCAACCTGATCCGGCTGCAAAACCGTCACGGAAAAAGTGCGCGGCGGAAATGCCGGAACGTCCTTATTGGTCTCGATGGCGAGACCATAAGTTTTGCCCGTGGTAATGAGCTTGCTCGCCGCCAGAGTCTTTTCCGCCGTGACGTAATTCAGATTGCCGACCTGATCGGCTGCCCCGAATTTCGAGGCGGTCGCACACGGCTTTTGCTGCGCGTAAGCAGTCGCGACAAACATCATTCCAATTCCCACAGCAACGGCAATTCGTCGGCTAAAATAATTTTTCACTGATATTTCCTCACTTATTGTTAGTCAGCACTCATTTGAGAAATCAATCCTGATTGCGTTCAATTAACTTTTCAAAACTCATTCCGGCAGATTCATCCGTTTCAGCAAATCCTTGAAGCGTAGGTCGTCGCGGAGAGATTCGTAAGGGATTCGCCATCTGATAGTTGGCAGATCGGCTTTGCTCGCAAAGTCTTTTTCCAGCCATTCAAACGCTTTGTCTTTGTCTCCTGATCCGATATACACGCCGGCGATGTTTTGTCCGTTTGCTTCCTTTGCCGCATACTTTTTTTCCAATTCTTTAATAATGGCAACGGCTTCCGCGCCTTTTCCAACAACGCCGTATCCGTAACCCAAACCCGTCAGCGAATTAGATCTATCAGTTAATTTGACCGCTTTTTCTAAACTTACGATGGCTTCAGTCTCACGTCCCTGTTTGAGATAAGACAGTCCCGAAATATCATACGCACCCGGAAAATTCGGATCGAGTTCAATTATTTTGAGACAGTTTTCAATGCTTGCCTGATGGTCATTTTTAATCTGATAGATTTCCGAAAGATTGACGCTGCTAACGCTTGACAGCGGATCAATTTCCTTTGCCCGTTTGATCATTACCGCCGCTTCATCATACCGTCCGAGATGTCTGAGGAGAACCGAATACCATTGATAAGCGGTCGCGTAATTCGGATTGAGTTCAATCGCCCGTTTGTATCGCGTTCGGATTCCGCCCAGAACCACAATTTTTGATTAACATATGCCAGTGATGTGTGCGTTTCCGCTAATTGGTCGTCAATGGCTATCGCACGAGTCGCGTAGGTTTTCGCTTGCGGCATTGTTTCGGCGGACGGAGTTCCGGCGTATTCATTCAAGAGCGCGTAACAATCGGCAAGACCGGCAAAGGCGAGCGCGTAGTTCGGGTCTTGGTCGGTGGCAATCTTAAACTGCTCAATCGCTTTTTTCAGATTCTCCGCCGTGCGCCGATTCCAGTAGTAACGTCCTTTCAAATAAGCTTGGTAGGCTTCGGGGTCAGATGTTGCCGACTTAGTTATTTTTATTTCTTCCTCGCCTGAAAGTTTCGTTTTGAGTTTGGATAAAACATCTTTCGCAATTTCGCTTTGCAAAGAAACAAGGTCGGATTGTTTGCGGTTATATTGCTCCGTCCAAATAACGCTGTCTTTCTGCACGTCAACCAATTCCAACGAGAGCGTCAATTGGTCGCCGCGCTGCACGACGCGCCCGTTCAAAATCGCCTGCACATTCAATTCTTTGGCAATCGTTTGTAAATTTGTGTCTTTGCCTTTGTAGCGAAAAACGGATGAACGCGGTTTGACGTTCAGATTCGGCAGGTTAGACAAACTTTTGATAAGCGTCTCCGTCATTCCGTCGCTCAAATATTCAACATCAGCATTTCCGCTTTCATTGACAAACGGCATCACGGCGATTGATTCGATCTGTTTGGCGTTGTTTTTTGAGTAAAACCAATAACCCAAACTGACTGCCGCAATCAACAGAATCGCCAACACGCCGATAAACGCTTTGTTGAGATTGGATTTCCTGATCGTGATGCTGTCGTTTAGATTTTCATTGGTCGCCGTTTGCCGCTCTTCATCAAACGTCGTCCGTTTGAGCATCTGCGTTTTCGGTTCTGCTTTGTCGGGTGAAACTGTTTTCTCTAACTTGTCTTGAAATTCGAGT
>JBBQUS010000004.1:0-158282 GCA_038212235.1 Pyrinomonadales bacterium | reverse complement strand
AAACGTATTTTCCGTGATTCATTCAAGAATTCTAAGGGGAGAATGAACGCGGTTTGAAATCGAAAAATCAAAAGACAGTTGTAACTAATAAAATATCAATAGCTTATAGCTATACGAACTTTCTTAACCGGACACTAATGAGTTGTAAGTTATTGATTATCCAGTTTTGTTTTGAGCGCGATTTGCACGTTTGGCGGCAAACTTGAAAACAAATTCAAGCCGGTTTTTTGTTCGATGTTGCGCGCCGTCGTGCGATATTTGCGCCAATCGTCGGCTTTGATACCGTTGATGTTTGGCATATCTACGGCGATAACGCGAGCGTCGGCGCTGGTTGCGGCGGCGTCTTCAATTCCGTTTGGCAAAACGACGATTATTTTCCAATCGTTTGTCGGAATTGTTATTTTGCCTTTGATTTTGCCTTTCTCGCCGTAAACGCCGGCAATTATGTAAACTTCGTTTCCCTGCCGCACCAGTTCGCGGCTGTAATTTTCCAGATTTGCCCAGACGTTGCGGTTTAAATCGCCGGTTTGCGGCGTCATGTTGGTCATTAGAAATGTCGCGCTGTTGGCTTCGGGCGAGCTGGTGCGGTCGGCTGATGGACACAAATGCCCGCGGTCGTAACCGCTGCCGGTGTAATCGTTGGTCGTGACGCGGTAAAATCCGTCCGGCAGGCGGTCGTCCGGGCGAAAATCGTTGGAGCGGTCAGCCGCTCCCAGATCCGATTCGGTGACCGTCCAGGCGACCCAGTTTGGAGTGCCTTTGAGACGATTGTAAGACAGCGCGTATTCCGAATTGACCATCAAAAAGTTGTTGGCGTCCGATTGCGCTGCGTTGCTCGGATTGCCAAGCCGCAAATAACGTTCGGTTGCTTCCTGAACAGACAAACTCGAAGCCGGTTTAGTCGGTCCGGGCTGGCGTTTTCTGCGATTACTGTTTGTCGGTTGCGGAGTTGCGTTGGCGTTTTCATCAGTCGGCGCGATGCGGTCACGAACAAAGTTATAACAGGAGCGACAACCGAAAACGACGACCGCGCCGACGATAACGACTATTACCGTCCATTGACGAATGGTTAAGCCGTAAACGCGGCGACGATTTAAATTATTAGCCATATCTGAAAGTTTAAAATTGATTCAGGGAAACCGTTACGCGATTTTACGGTTAAATTAAGTTAAAATCGAATTGAGATGAGCGAAAAATTACATCTGACCGGATTATCGCTAGCGGAACTCGCAGAATTTGTCGAGAATTTAGGCGAACCGAAATTTCGCGCCCGCCAGATTTTCGCCAATTTGCAGCGTCGGCGCGTGCTTTCTTTTGCCGAAATGACTGATTTGCCATTTGGTTTGAGAGAGAAATTAAGCCAGGTTGCTGACAGCGCCAGATTAAAAATCGAATCGCGTTATGTGTCATCGGACGGAACGCGACGGTTTTTGTTTAAAACGCATGACAATTTTCCGGTCGAAGCCGTTTTTATTCCGACGAATGCGCGCGACACAATTTGTTTTTCGTCGCAATCGGGCTGCCCGCTCAAATGTGATTTCTGCCTGACGGCGAAACTCGGACTTTTGAGAAATTTGACCGCCGGAGAAATCGTCGAGCAAATAATTACGGTTTTAAACGACGTTTACGGCGCAGGACGGGAAACGCCGCACGGCACAAATCTGGTCGCGATGGGCGCGGGTGAACCGTTTCTAAATTTTGAAAATTTGCTCCAGGCTCTGCGCGTGATGGCTGATGAAAAAGGACTGTTTATTGTCTCCAACCGCGTTACAGTATCAACCGCCGGAATCGTGCCCAAAATTTACGAGCTGGCACAAACCGAGATGCGCCCGCATTTGGCAGTTTCGCTCTCCGCGCCAAACGATGAACTGCGCGATTTGCTGATGCCGATTAACAAACGCTGGAATATTGAAGAATTGATGGCAGCGTGCAGGGAATTTGAAAAATCGCTGCGCCCGAACGAGCGATTTACCTTTGAATATGTGCTGCTCGGCGGCGTCAATGACACGGACGAACACGCCCGACAGCTTGCCAATTTACTCAATCGGCACAGTTTCCGGCACGTCAAAATTAATCTGATTCCGCATAATTCTGCCGAACCGCTTCGATATATTCCGCCGACGCAGGAACAAACTGACCGGTTTCAGAGCATATTAGAAAGCAAGGGCATTGATTCTTATGTGCGAACGCCGCGCGGTCGCGATATTTACGCGGCCTGCGGTCAACTGGCGGCAAAAGATTCACCGAATTTGGTGCAAATCGCCGTTTCAAACTAAAATCAATTCTCCCACAGTATTTTTACTAACATTATGAACAACAAAATTTTGGGGAAACTATTTTTCTGTCTGGCTTTATTATTCGGCGCTTTTGTTTTCGAAGCACACGCGCAAGGCAATGTTGATCTAAGCGGTTCAATCGGCAGCGGCAAATTGCAGCGCGGTAAAACTGCGACGGCGACAATCGTGATGGATATTCCGAATGGGCTGCACGTCAACACCAATCGTCCGGGCAATCAATATTCGATTCCGCTCAAAATCCGCTTGACGGGCGCAGGATTAAAGCTCGGCGCGGTCACTTACCCGCGCGGAACGGTCAAGAAATTCAGCTTTTCCGAAGATCAATTGTCGGTTTATGAAGGACGCACCACGTTTCGCTTTACCGTCAACGTCCCGGCAAGTTTTAAAGGCAGCACCGCCAAGATACATGTCGAAGCCGCTTACCAAAGCTGCACCGACGAAGTTTGTTATCGCCCCCGCAGCGGCGAAGTCACTTTAAGCGCGGCGGTCAAATAAATGTTAGCACCGCCTGCGTCAGCGAGTGGTTTTTGCCCAAAAGTTCACAAACTGTATTATTGAGCGACAAAGTTATAAACGATAACAGTTGCCATTTTCACAGGCTTGTCGGAAATTTTCATTGGTGTATAAGTTGATTTCAAGGCAGCTTCTTCAGCAGGTAGCGCGAACAACTTATTGGGAGCACAAATGGTTTTAGCGGTGATGACATTACCATTTTCATCCACTAACACTTGGACTCTAACTATTCCGCCGATTCCCTTTACTCCGTCCGGATATTTAGGTTGGACGAGTCTAGTAGCCCTACCTCTAAGAATTCCGCTTTCAAATATAACTTCTTGAGGGTTAATACCAAACATTTCGTTAGGCGTTTGCTTTCGCGGCGGATTTTCCAAGGAGTAAATTCTTTCTTGAGCTTGTGAAACTGGCTGTGTAAAAGTGTCAGGGTACAGTATCAAGTGATCTTCTAAATTGTAATCATTTTTACCGTAATATCGAGGCGTCGCGTAAACCAAATAATTCTCGCCAACTTCAAATGCCAAAGCTGGCTTGGTCGCTTTGCTCATTACATCCGCCATTATTTCTTTGACTTCAACGCTGCGCTTTCCATATTCACCATAAATTTTATTTACGGCAAAACGAATTGTTTTCAATGTTTTGAATTCTTTTTTTGATTGGTAGTAGGCCGATTTTAATCTTGAGAGCCGCCGTTCCCGATAAGGTCGGATTTCTTTGACCTGACCGGTAAAAATAAAACTGCCGTGCTCTGGAAACTGTTCGCATTTACTGATTTGCGAAAAAGGTTCTCGCTGAATTGTTTCGGTTTGCGAGACTTGCTGTTTGATTTGAGCGACAGACGTGTTTTGATAGGAAATTGCAGACCATAAAATTGCGGCGACAAGGAAAAACAACTTTTGACTCATTAACTTTCCTCCAAAAAATAGCTGATTGATTTTATATCTGAAGGTAACTCAAAGAAACCCGCCCGCTACCGCAGGCGGTTCTGATTTTTGCCGATGACTGATAATAATCTGCCGGTTTTGCCGTAAAGTTTTTTCTCTTTTCGGTATGAGAAAAATAAATCTGTCCGCTCCATCGTGCAAAACGGCGCAGTGTAAATGCTGTCGGGTTCAACGCCGGATGAAATTAGCTGTTCCTGATTGGCTTTGAATAAATCTACCAGAGCGTGATTTTCCCCAGTCGGAGTAAAATATCCTTCCGCAGTTTGAGGAAAATTTTGCCGGAAAAGTTCAATCACATCCGCACCGACTTCGTAATTTTTACCCGATGCCGCTGCGCCGATGGCGGCGATTAAATCCTGCGGCCGGGTGTCAAATTTCTCGCGCATTGCGTGGATTGTTTTTGAAACGATTGAATTGACCGTGCCGCGCCAGCCCGCGTGAACGGCGGCAAAAGCCCCCGTTTTCGGATCACCTAACAAAACCGGAACGCAGTCGGCGGTTTTTGCGCCGAGCAAAACGCCCGAAACGTCCGAGATGAGCGCGTCCATTTTGTGATTGCCGTCGGCGGCGTCAGCGAAATTTCTAACGTGCCGGATTAAATCACTGTGTGTTTGCCAGCACGAAGCGATGCGCCATTCGCCTTCGAAAACATTCAGAAATCTTTTGCGATTTTCTTCGATATTTGCCGCCGAATCTTCGTCATAACCGGCTAAATTCAAGCTGTTTTGCGGAAAGTCCGAAACGCCGCCGAGACGGGTTGAAAAGCCGTTGGTGAAATCCGCATCTTCGAGCGGCTGGCAAACCAATACTTTGACGCCCGCGCTTTCTCGCCAATAAAAACCTGTTTGAGCTAAACTGCTCTCAATGATTGTTTCCACCGGAATTGACATGATTGAAGTTTACCGCATTCGGCAAACGATTGAGCGCACGCCGCGTTTTGCCGAGCGCGTTTTTACTGAAAGTGAACGCGAATACTGCGAATCAAGAGGCGTTTCGCGGTTTGCCAGTTATGCGGTGCGTTTTGCCGCCAAAGAAGCTGCTCTTAAAGCTCTCAAAACAGGCTGGCGCGGTTCAATCGCCTGGCACGATTTGGAAATCCACCGGGACGATTTTGGCGCTCCGCGTCTGGAAATTAACGGCGAAGCCGGCAAAATTCTCAAAAAACTGGGCGCCGACAAAATTCATCTTTCAATGTCGCACACGACCGAACACGCCATCGCTCAGGTAATCCTGGAAAAAATTTAGTTTTACTGATTATCGGTTTTTTCAGATGGAAAGACGGGACGACTGGCGGCTGGATTATCCGGCGAAGTATGCAGGTGAACGATTTTCCAATCCTTGCCGATTTTCTTAAAAACGAGCGTCATTCTGCCGGAAGCGACTTCGGGTTTGCCGTCGTAATCCTGCGTTTGCGTCCACTGGCAGGTGAGCAGAGCGCCGACAGCGCCAAGCATTTCGATGCGAATATTGGTCGGAGTCAGAAGAGCGTTGGTGATTTTTGGGTAACGCGCTTCGCGATTGGCTTTGTCCTGTTCGTAGCCGCGCGTCACCGAGCCGTTATTATTAAAGTAAAGCGTCGAAGGCGAGTTTTGATAAACGCCCATCACCGTCTCGACATCGGATTTTTGAATGCCTTCGACCAACTGATCAAAAACGGCGCGAACGGCTTTTTGATCGGGCGTTTGCGCGGTCGTCACGGCGGTCGCGGTGACAACTTTGGTTGTCGTGGTTGCCGGAACGGTTTTGGTCGCTGCCGGAATCGTCGTTTTGGGCGTCGTCGGTGTCGTAGTTGTTTTAGTTGTTGTCGTTTTGGTAGTCGTTGTTTTGGTTTGCGGAGTATTTTGCGCCAGACCAATCTGGCTCGCTGCCGGAACAATTAAAGCAATCAGAAATATTTTTTTTAACATATTGACCTTTCTTATAAATTAAAGATAACTATTTGATACTGCAAGGCTAAGTATTTTACGACGCAAAAGTCAAACGGCGCGTTGCGCACGAAAAACTTTAGAGAAAACTCCGGCACAAACTCTGTTAGAAACTCTGTTAGAAAAAACTCAAAATTCGCGGTACTATTTTGCGATATGTTACAGCAAACGGTTCTTTCATGTATTCAGCCGAGCGGCGAGCTTCACATTGGCAATTATTTCGGCGCGATTAAAAACTGGGTTGAGCTGCAAAACGAATATTCGTGCATTTACGGAGTGGTTGATCTGCACGCGATGACGATGCCGTATAATCCGGAACATCTCAAACGCAACACCGAGCAAATGGTGATTGATTTGCTGGCGTGCGGGATTGAGATGGAAAAATCTATTCTTTTTATTCAATCTCTCGTCCCGGAACACACGGAGCTGACGTGGATTTTTGACTGCATCTGCTCATTCGGCGATTTAACCAGGCAGACGCAGTTTAAAGATAAATCCGATCAGATTGCGGAAAAACAGACGGGCGACAAATTTATTTCGGCGGGGCTTTTCACCTATCCGGTTTTGCAGGCCGCCGATATTCTGGTTTACCGCGCGTCGCACGTCCCCGTCGGACGCGATCAGGAACAGCATTTGGAATTATCCAGAACTATCGCCGAACGCTTTAATTCCAGGTTTGGCGAAGTTTTTCCCGAACCGCAGGTTTTATCAACCGAAACGCCAAAAATTTATTCCCTCGCCGATCCGAGCAAAAAAATGTCGAAAAGTCTGGGCGAAAAACACACCGTCGGGCTTTTTGAAGAAGAAACATCGGTTCGCAAGAAAGTGCGTTCAGCCGTCACGGACAGCGGCGTGTTGCCGCCCGGAGTCGAAATGAGCGCGGGCGTTAACAATCTTTTTGAACTATTAAAAGCCTGCGGCAAAATGGAAATCGCCGCTGATTTGCTTGCCGAATACAACAACGGAAACCGTCATTATGCGCCGCTCAAAGAAGCCGTCGCAGATGCTCTGGTTGAATTAACCGGCGGTTTTCGCGCGCGCCGTCAGGAATATACGCAGAATAAAAAAGCTGTTATGCAGGCGGTGCGAGAATCTTCCGCGCGGGCGCGCGAAATTGCCGCCGCAACGATGAAAGAAGTCAGACGCCTGGTTGGTTTGCCAAAGAAATAGAGTAATGCCGCAACTTCCAGCCGATTGTCGTAACCTAAATCATTGCCGGTTATCTTGATGCCCTGAATCTGCCGGCAAGATGCTGGCAGAACAACCGGCTGGAAGCCAGCGTTACGTTTAATCCAAAAACTGCTGCTGCCAAAGTTCGAGCGTTAAAAGCTGGAAAACCTGATGATTAAAGTCTTCGCGCCCCCGTTCATTGGCGGCAATAATTTTTTGCACTTCCGACGGGTCAAACAATCCGCGCCGTTTGATTGTATTTTCCGACAACAAATCCTCAACCATCGGTTTTAGAGCGCCGCGCAGCCAGGAGCGAACGGGAGCGCTGAATCCGGCTTTTTTGCGATAAACCACGGCTTTTGGAAGCAAATTCTCCGCCGCTCGTTTCAAAATATATTTGCGTTCAAAGCCTTTGATTTTAAGCTCAGGCGGCATTCGTGCGGCGAGTTCGACCAGTTCGACATTTAAGAAAGGGACGCGGACTTCGAGATTTGCCGCCATCGAAGTTTTATCCGTCGTGTCCAAATTCAGAGCTGGCATAAACGTTTTAAAATCAACATAAAGCAAACGATTGAGCGGAGCGGCGTGCCGGCATTTCTCGAAAAACTGTTTGTGCTGGCGGTAGGCGTCAAAATTTTCGGTTGCCTCACGCAGCGGCGCGGAATAAATCCGCTGTTTCATCCGGTCGGTGTAATAAGTTCCAAATCCCAGATACCGATTTTCAAAATCGAGCGCGGCGGAATTGGCAAATTTTTTCGCGTTGCGAAGCGGAGCCGTTAATTTACCGGCCAATCCGCCGGGCAGCAGACTGGAAACCGTTTTCATCAGCGGTCGCCGCAACGCGCCGGGCATAAAATCCGAATATCCGGCCAGCTGCATCGCCAGTTGGCGCGGATAACCGGCAAAAACTTCGTCGCCGCCCATCCCCGACAGCATTACTTTCTGGCTCGCCCGCGATTGCCGGGAAATTAAATACGAAGGAATCGCCATGTCAATAACGGGCGCGTCGGCGTGCCAGACGAGTTTTGGCAAAAGCTCAATTAAATTTGGCTCAAGCGTCGCTTCGTGATAATCCGTATCCAGTAATTTTCCGACCGCACGCGCCCATTTAACATCGTCCGGAATAATGTCAAAACGCAAATCCTCCGCAGAAATGCCCGTCGTGTAAGTCGAAATTTGGCGCTTCGAGCTGCGCGTCATCAGCGCCGCGATGCTTGATGAATCAACGCCGCCCGAGAGAAAAGCGCCGAGCGGAACATCCGCCACCATCTCCATCTTTGTAACGCGTTCCAGAGTTTCCAAAACCCGTTCGCGCCACTCGTTCTCGCTTTTCCCTCTCTCAACATTGTCAAAAGAAATGTCCCACCACTCTTTTGTCGTTACGTCACCGTCGCGCCAAACGAGGAAATGTCCGGCCGGGAGATGCCAAATATTTTTGAAAAGCGTTTTGGGCGGAACCGTCCAGAGAAAAGTTAAAAACTGATTTAGGCCTTCTAAATCGAGTTCGGGTTTGAGAACTTTGGCGGCCAAAATCGCTTTAATTTCTGAGGCAAATAAAAATTCGCCGTCAATATTGGCAAAATAGAGCGGCTTGATTCCGGTGCGGTCACGGACGAGAGTCAGGGTTTTTTCCAAGTTATCCCAAACCGCAAAGGCAAACATTCCGTTGAGCTTCGGGAGACAATCGGTTTGCCATTCGGCAAAAGCTTCGGTTAAGACTTCGGTGTCGGAATCAGTCTTGAATTTATGACCGAGCGTTTCGAGTTCGCCGCGCACCAGTTTGTAATTATAAATTTCGCCGTTAAAAGTAATGACGAAACGCCCGTCGGCTGAAGCAAAAGGCTGATTCGCCGCTTCGCTCGTATCAATAATTGAAAGTCGGCGATGGCCGAAGCAGGTTTGCCAACCGTTTCCGTCGCTGTCCGATGTCCAGACGCCGACGGCATCGCGCCCGCGATGCTCGATTGAGTCAAGCATCCGGGCGATTCGGTGGCTTTTGTCGCGGCTAGTTAATCCGGCAATTCCGCACATAAAAATTGAACTATCGCACACCACGCCTTTTCGGGCAAAATAGAACCTATGAAACGAACCGAGAAACTGCCGGGCTGGATAACGGGCGTCATTGTCGCCGGAACATTCGGCGCACTGCTCGTTTTTGAACTGCGCCGCCCGCTGCGAGATAGCAAGGAAAACAAAATTCGGCGCGATGCCAGAAACTTTGCCGTTGCCGGAACTGCGGCTCTCGCGCTCGGTTTAACGGAAATGCCGGTTGCAGCAGCTTTGACGCAATTGGTCGAACGCAGGCAATGGGGCTTGCTCAAAATCGTCAAACTACCGATTCTGCTCGAAACAATTCTGGCGATTTTGCTGATGGATTACACTTTTTATCTGTGGCACGTCCTGACGCACAAAGTGCCGTTTCTTTGGCGTTTTCATCTGACGCATCATGTTGATTTGGAAATGGACGCTTCGACCGCGCTCAGGTTTCATTTTGGCGAACTGACAATTTCAACCTTCTTTCGCGCCGGACAAATTGTTGGAATTGGCGTCTCTCCGCTGGCGTTTTCCGTCTGGCAAACTTTTATGCTGCCGGAAATTCTGTTTCATCATTCTAACGTGCGTTTGCCCGAAAACATTGAGAAATATCTGGCGCGGCTGATTGTCACGCCCAAAATGCACGACATTCATCATCGCGCCGTCCGCGATAAAACCGATTCTAACTGGTCGAGCGGCTTTTCTTTGTGGGACAAACTGCACGGAACTTGGCGCGATGATTTTGATTTGAGAGAGGAGCCGATTGGCGTGGCCAATTTTCTTCAAGCGGCAGAAGTAACGCTGCCGAAAATTTTGCTGCTGCCGCTTGAAAATCAAAAACCATCGTGGGAGATTTCGCCTAATCAGCTCCCATAATATTGAAGAGCGACACTGATTCATCTTACAATTAGATTTCGCCGCGAATTTTTAACTGCAACCGATGTCTTATTTAATTGATGGAAATAATTTAATGTGGCGCGGGCAAACCAGACGCGAACTGCTCGAAGAGTTATCCCAATTTGCCGCTGCCAAAAAAGTAAGCGTCGCGGTCGCTTTTGACGGAGCGCCGGAAGCGAATTTTCCCGACAATTCCACTTTCAAAAGCGTCAAAATCTACTATCATGAGCGCGGCTCAAACGCCGACGCGCGCATCAAGTCGCTCGTCGAAGCGTCAAAAGAGCGACAAACTTTATTTATCGTCACGAGTGATCGCGCGCTCGCCGATTACGTTCGGCGCACCGGAGCAAAAGTGATCAACTGCCGCGATTTTCGGCAAAAGATGGAAAACTTACCGCCGCAAAAAAAACAGTCGGCGCCCGAAGGAGTCAAGCCTGAAGAAATGAGCCAATGGCTGCGTTATTTCGGCGTTGACGAAAACGACTGAAGGCTATGTTTAAAGTTTTATGAAATTGTTTTCTCTAACCTTTTTGTTCATTGCCATTTTACAGACGGCGATTGTATCGCAAACTCCTCAAACAATCCCAACACCATCGAAAGACGATGAAGTTGTTATTATCAACACCAATTTGATTCAAGTTGATGTCACTGTTACAGACAAAGACGGTAAAATCGCCAAAGGATTAACCGCCAATGATTTTGAGATTCTCGAAAACGGCAATACCCAACCGATCACCGGTTTATCGTTTGTCTCTCTCGCGCAACCGATCAGTTCAGTCAATCCGGTGAAAACATCGCCAGCCGTTCCCGCGCCGGCCGTCAAATTGCGGCCGGAACAGGTTCGCCGGACTATTTCTTTGCTCGTCGATGATTTGGGAATGTCCTTTCAAAGCATTGCTTTTGCTAAGAGCGCACTGAAGAAATTTGTTGACGAACAAATGCAACCCAACGATCTGGTCGCGATTATTCGCACGAGCGGCGGAATCGGCGCTTTACAGCAGTTTACCGAGGACAAACGACAGCTTTACGCGGCGGTTGAAAAAATTAAATGGAATCCTTTGGCGGGCGGCGGCAATCCGCTGTTCGCAGCGCGTCAAACGGGCACAATTGAATCAATCAAAAGCAATGATGATTTGAGCCGGACGAGCAAACCGAGCGCTTTGCTTGATGATAATGCAGTTCAATCTACTGAAGCGGACGAACTGAAAGAATATCGCGAAGATTTATTTGCCGTCGGAACGCTCGGCGCGATTAATTACGTTGTCAAAGGAATGCGCGAATTGCCGGGACGCAAAGCCATTTTTTTAATTTCAGACGGCTTTAATATTTTTACCGAAGGTCAGCCGAATCAACGCATTTTGGACGCGCTGCACGCGCTGACGGATTTATCGAATCGGGCGGGCGTCGTAGTTTATACGATGGACGCTCGTGGATTATCCGTTTACGAGCAAGATGCGGTTTCCGACGCAGGCGGTCTTAATCGCGATCCGTTTACCGCAAACGGGCAAGGTATTCGCAAAAATCGCTTTTTTGAAACTCAGCAAGGTCTGCAGTATCTCGCTAGAGAAACCGGCGGTATCGCTCTGATCAACACAAATCAAATCAGTCAAGGCATTGAGACAATGCTCAACGATCAAAAAGGTTACTATTTGCTCGGTTACGAACCTGACGAGAAGATTTTTGACCCGCGGCAACGCCGTTTTAACGAATTAGTCGTTAAAGTTAAGCGTCCCGGTTTGAATGTCCGCTACCGAAGCGGATTTTTTGGAGTTACCGATGCGGACGCGCGCACCGCGCCAAAAACGCCGGAGCAAAAAATGCTCGCCGCGCTCACTTCGCCATTTGCAAACGGCGAAATTGATTTGAATCTAACTTCGCTTTTTGCTAACGATCAAAAACGCGGTTCGTTGATGCGCTCCTTTGTTCATATCAAAGGCAAAGATTTAACCTTTACGGAAGAAAAAGATGGTTGGTACACGACGACTTTTGACATTGTTGCCCTCACCTTCGGCGATAACGGCGTGGTCGTTGATTCGGTTGACAAATCTGAGACGCTGCGAGCGCGGGCGGAATCCTTGCAAGAAATCAAAGAAAAGGGTTTCGTCTATTTCATCACCGTTCCGATTAAAAAACCAGGCGCGTATCAAATGCGAGTGGTTTTGCGCGACTCGGCTACTTCGCATATAGGTTCGGCCAGCCAGTTTATCGAAGTTCCGAATTTGAAAAAAAACCGTTTGACGCTTTCCGGCATTGTGTTGCAAAGAATTGAAGCAGATCATTCGACGATTAAAGATCGCGAGCAAGTTCAACCAGATACTGACCGCGATTCGGCTTTGCGGCAATTTCAAAGCGGAGCAAACGTGTTATTCGCCTTTGCCGTTTATAATGCCAAATTGGACAAGGCTACTAATCAACCTCGATTAACAACGCAGTTTAAGATTTTCCGCTCCGGCAAAGAGGTTTTTGCCGGAGCGGAAAAGGCTTTAGCAATCACGGAACAAATGGACCCGGAGCGAATCACAACTGGCGGCAGAATTCGCGTCGGCGGCGTTTTACAACCAGGCGAATACGTTTTGCAAGTTATTGTGAGGGACATGTTTGCCAAAGAAAATCGCGATGTGGCGACGCAATGGATTGATTTTGCAGTTGTCAAATAACGCTAATGCAAGATTTACGGAGCGATGATGAAAAAACTTTATTTTGCCAGCATTATAATTGTTCTGTTGCAGTTATTTGGTTTAGCTCAACAACCCACTCCTTCTCCCGCGTCGTCCAAAACAGACAGCGATGAAGTAGTGGTTGTTTCGACCAATTTAATCCAGGTTGACGCCACCGTGACGGGCAAAGACGGCAAACAGGTGACAGATCTCAAACTGGAAGATTTTGAGATTTTGGAAAACGGCGAGAAACAAAAAATCACTAATTTTTCCTACATTGCGGTTTCTCCGGAGATCACTGCGGCAACGGCGGAAAACAAAGCTAAACCTACAACTCTCGACAAGCTCGCGCCGCCTGTTCCCATTCGTCTCAAACCGGAACAGGTGCGCCGTACGGTCGCGCTCGTCGTTGACGATCTTGGGCTCTCGTTTGAGAGTACGGCATATGTTCGGCAGGCTCTCAAAAAGTTTGTGGACGAGCAGATGCAGCCTGCGGATTTGATCGCCATTGTCCGAACCGGCGGCGGAATCGGGGCTTTGCAGCAATTTACGAGCGACAAACGACAACTCTACGCGGCGATTGAAAAGGTGCGCTACAACCCGATTGGACGAGGCGGAATCGGCGCGTTCGCTCCCATCGAACCTTCGTTGTCTGAAATTGTCGCTAACCAGGGCAGATCACCGAGAGATGCCGATAACGCCAAAGTTGAAAAGCAGGTGGCCAAAGATTCCGACAACTTTCGGACGGATGTTTTCTCAGTCGGAACATTAGGAGCATTAAATTATATAGTCAAAGGAATGAGCGAGCTGCCGGGGCGCAAAGCCATCGTTTTGATGTCAGACGGCTTTAATATTATTAATCGCGACTCTGACGGAAACCTAGATCCAAGCGCCGGACAGCGTGTTTTGGATGCTCTGCGAAAATTGACGGACGAAGCCAACCGCGCGTCGGTCGTCGTCAATACGATTGACGCTCGCGGCCTGCAAGCGATTGGGTTAACCGCTCAAGACAGCACCAGCGGACTGACCACCGACCAGCTTGAACAGCGCCTGACCGACCGCAAAAACGAGCTTTTTGACTCGCAGCAAGGCTTGCAATATCTGGCGCAGGAAACCGGCGGACAGGCGTTTCGCAATAACAATGACATTAAAGGCGCGGTTGAAAAAGTTTTGGACGACCAGAAGGGTTATTATCTGCTCGGTTATCAACCCGACACCGCAACGTTTGACCCGAAACAGCGCCGGTTTAATAAGTTGGTAATCAAAATCAATCGTCCAGAATTAAAGGTGCGTTATCGCAGCGGTTTTTTCGGGATTGCTGAAGAAACGGCGGTCGCTGCCGTCAAACGAACGCCGCAACAGCAAATATCCGCCGCGCTGACTTCGCCTTTTGGCGCTAGCGGCGTTAACGTTCGGCTTAACACAATCTTTGGCAACGACCCCAAAAACGGCTCATATATTCGCTCCCTGCTACACGTTGATGCGAAAGATTTAAAGTTTACTGATGAACCGGACGGCACCAAAAAAGCTGTTTTTGATGTTGTCGCGTTAATTTTTGGAGACAACGGCGCACCTGTTGATTCGGTTACTAAAACTTATACCGCGCGAATTCCAAAAGATTCGCTGCCGCGTCTGCTCGAAAAAGGTTTTATTTATTACGTGACCGTTCCGATTAAGAAACCCGGCGCGTATCAACTGCGCGTAGCCCTGCGCGACGAAGGAAACGAAAAAATCGGCGCGGCCAATCAGTTTGTCGAAGTTCCGAATTTGAAAAAGAACCGTCTGACGCTTTCCGGTCTGATTTTGCAAGGAATGTCATTTGAGCGGTATCAAAAATTCTCGCAAGGGCAAGCGTCCTCCGGCGAGCAAAACCAGAATGACACGGATTTGGACTCGCAGACCGACACGGCACTGCGCCGTTTCAAGCGAGGTTCTGTTTTGCAGTATGGTTACGGAATTTATAACGCCAAAATAGATGCCGCCAATCGCCCGCAACTAACCGCGCAACTACGGCTTTTCCGTGACGGCAAACCCGTTTTTGACGGCAAACCCTTGCCGCTCGATTTCACCGGCCAAACCGATGTGCAGCATCTGAGCGCTGGCAGCGCTCTGGCTTTGCCGACAAACATGGAACTCGGAGATTACGTTTTACAAATTGTTGTAACCGACGGTTTGGCTAAAGAAAAAACTCAAATCGCGACGCAATATGTCGAGTTTGAATTGACCAACTAATCATTTGAGAGAAAATATGAAAAAGCCCTTTTCGTCCTTGATTTTCCTTTTCTTATTATTTTCGATTGTTGTTTTCACAAAGGCGCAAGCACAGCAAAAGAATTCTTCCGCGCAAGAAGACGATGTAGTAAAAATCACCACCAAATTGGTGCAGCTTGACGCTCTCGTAACGGATAGAGAGGGAAAACAGGTAACAGATTTAACAGCTAATGATTTTGAGATTTTGCAGGACGGCAAACCGCAGAAAATCGTCGGGCTTTCTTACGTCAACGCGGAAACTCCAATCATTTCATCGACAACGGTAACAAAGAAGTCAGACAAGAATGTAACCGCGGCTACTTCCGCGAACGTAAGATCGGCTGGGGCGGGACGAATCATCACATTTATTGTTGATGACGGCAATTGTGCGGCTTCGCAAATCGGAATGGTCGCTTCGCGCGAGGCGCTCGAAAAATTTGTCAACGAACAAATGCTGCCAAATGATTTGGTGGCGATTTTTCAAACGCGCGGCGGCAGCAGTTTGCTGCAGCAGTACACTTCAGACAAAACACAGTTGCTGCGCGTGGCGCGCAAAGTTCGCTGGTACTTGAATCCGGGGTTGTGCAGCAATACGAACGGAGATTTTTTTGAACCGGCGCGGAACGATTCAACTTTGAAAAGTACTGGACAGGGAAGTTTTGAATCAACTGCCGACCGCGAGAGACGCGAGGGCGCGGAAGATTTTGACCGCGCTAATCAAGTTGTCGGAAGCATCGGTTTGATGCGCTACGTGCTCGGCGGTTTAAACCGCGTGCCGGGACGCAAAGTAGTTTTTTTTCTTTCCGACGGTTTGCCGGTGCGAAGTCGAACCGGCAGTAACAGTCGCGCCTTTGACTCCTTACGCGACTTAACGGATCTAGCAAACCGCGCTTCGGTCGTTTTTAACACGATTGACGTGCGCGGCGTTTTTGATCCGACTCTGATTGGAGCTAATGATGATGTGACACCGGATCAAACCGATAAACTTCGCAGCGACCGCGATGCAGAAGTCAGAAATACTCAGGACGGTTTGTATTATTTAGCCGAAGAAACCGGCGGAAAGTTTTATCGAAACCAGAATTTCCTTGATGTTCCGGTGCGCCGCGCGCTCGATTTGGAAAAAGGTTATTATCTGATTGCTTATCAGCCGGACGATGAAACTTTTAAAGGCAAAAATTTTAATAAAATTGAAATCAAATTAAAGCGCCCCGGCCTCAAAGTCGCTTCGCGCGCCGGTTTCTTGGGCAAAATTGACGAAGCGGCGAAACTGAAAAAACGCTCGGAAGAAAGCGATTTGTACGACGCGATTGCCGCGCCGCTGCCGCAAGCGGGTTTAGATTTGCAGGTCACCGCTTTTTTTGGCAACACGGCAACCGAAGGCAATTTTGTTCGTTCCTTAACGCATCTGGAAGGCAGCCAAATAACTTTTGTTGACGAGCCAAACGGCTTTAAAAAAGCGGTTTTAGATGTTGTCGCCGTCACTCTCAACGAAAAAAATGAAGTGATTGACGAGTTTACCCGAACACATACTTTCAGGGTTGAAGCGACTGCAATTCCGCTCATTAGACAAAACGGGTTAATTTATTCGACTGACGTACCAGTCAAAAAAGCCGGAATTTATAATTTTCGCGTCGCTGTCCGCGATGACACGAGCCGCACGCTCGGCTCCGCCAGTCAGGTTGTTCAGGTTCCAGACCTCAAAAGAAATAAACTCTTTCTGTCAGGCTTGACCTTAGCCCAAGTTGACCAAAACGGAAAATTTCCCGTCATTTCCGCTGTCAAACCGGAAAACGCAATTTCTCTAACGACGTCAACCGCAGTTCCGGCCGTACGTCGTTTCGCGCGCGGCGCGATTTTGGCTTACGCTTACACGATTTATAATTCGCAATTAGACAAAACTACCAACCAACCGAAGCTTTCGATTCAGATGAATTTGTATCACGACGGCAAATTAACGGTAGAGGGCAAACCACTGCCGGCGGATTTTGAAAAACAGGCGGATTGGGCGCGCATTAATGATTATGGTTATTTACGATTAAATCAAAATGTGCAGGCGGGCGATTATGTTTTGCAAGTTATCATCAAAGATTTAATTACTAATCAAGCGACCACACAATCGGTTGATTTTGAAATCACTCAGTAAGTTCAGAAGTTCAAAGTTTAAGGTTCAAAGTTAGAACTTACACAATAAGCTTTGGACTTTGAACCTTAAACTTTGAACTTTGGACTTTGTTATTGGTACAGCCGGACATATTGACCACGGTAAAACTGCGCTGGTGCGGGCTTTGACCGGCGTTGACGCTGACCGCCTGCCGGAAGAAAAACGGCGGGGAATTACGATTGATTTGGGTTTTGCCGAGCTTGATTTGGGCGACGGCGTGCGGCTTGGTTTTGTGGATGTTCCCGGTCATGAAAGATTCGTCAAAAACATGCTCGCCGGCGCGCATGGAATTGACCTCGTTGCGCTCGTCATCGCCGCCGATGAAGGCGTGATGCCGCAAACGCGTGAGCATTTTGATATTTGCCGCCTGCTCGAAATCAAAACCGGAATAGTTATTCTGACCAAAACCGATTTGGTTGAGGCGGAACTGCTTGAACTGGTTCGGCTGGAAACGGCTGAACTGGTGCAAAACTCGTTTCTCGAAAACGCTCCGGTCGTCGCGGTCAGCGCCAAAACCGGCGGCGGAATTGCAGAATTAAAAACCATTCTCAAAAATGTCGCTCAAACAATTCCCGCGCGCAAAAACGAAAGCGTCACCAGACTGCCGATTGACCGCGCTTTTTCGGTTAAAGGATTTGGAGCGGTCGTCACCGGAACTCTGGTTGCCGGAGAAATTGCCGAAGGCGCAGAGATGGAATTGCTGCCCGCGAATGATTCTCCCGGAAAAAAAGTGCGTGTTCGCGGGGTGCAGACTCACGGTACAACGGTTTCGGCGGCGCGCGCCGGACAACGCGCGGCGGTTAATCTCGGCGGAATTGATTATCTCGAAATCAAGCGCGGAATGATTCTCGCGCCGCCCAATAGTTTGCGTCCGACGCAGATTTTTGACGCCCAGGTCGAAGTTTTAAAAACCGCTCCTCGCGTTATAAAATCAAGACAGCGAGTTCGCGTTCACATCGGAACAGTTGAAGTTTTAGCCCGAGTTCAGGTGCTAGGCGAAACAAACGAAATACCGGCTGGTGAAAAAGGTTTTGTCCAGTTGCGGCTCGAAACATCGATTGTTGCCGTTCCGAACGAACGGTTTATCATTCGCTCATATTCGCCGCAGCAAACCATTGCGGGCGGCGCAATTCTCGACGGTTTGGCCGCTAAACATCGCCGCCGTGATTTTGCGTCAACTCGCGAGCGGCTCGAAAAGTGGCTGACGGCTGACGCGCAAAGCGACAAACAGACGCAACTTCGGCTTTTTCTTGAAACGGCGGACGAGCGCGGTTTGACTTTAAACGATCTGCAGGCGCGCACCGGCTGGCGGAAACAAATTCTTGAAAACGTTTTAGCGGAAGTTACCGCCAAAAAATCCGTCATCAGGGCGGAAGAGTTTTTCCTGACGCGGACGGCGTTTGAAAATCTGATTCAAAAAACGCTTTTGGAAATCGAGACGCACCACCGCCGCGAACCGCTTTCGAGAGGAATCGGACGCGAAACTCTGCGCGAAAAAATTTTCGCGCATTTGCCGTCTGAAATTTTTCGGCAGGTTTTGGGCCAGTTGGAAAAACAAAATCAAATTGCACCGGAGAAAAATGTTGTCCGGGCGGCTTCGTACAACCAAAGTTTATCCGTTCCCGACCAGCAATTGCTCGACAAAATTGTGCAAATCTACGCGCTGGCCAAACTCGAAGTTCCGAATTTGGAAAACGCGCTCGCCGCTGCAGTTGTTGGAACCAGAACGACGGCGGAACACGCCCGCAAAATTTTTCAGCTTTTAATTGAGAGAGGAGAAATAGTCCGCGTGACGCCGGAATTTTATTTCCGGCGCGAAGATTTAACCGCTTTAATCGGCAAAATCCGCGCATCTGCGGATCACGACCGGACAATTGATGTTGCGCAATTCAAAGATTTAGCCGGAATCTCCCGCAAATACGCGATTCCTTTGCTCGAATACTTTGACCGCGAAAAAGTGACTCGCCGGATGGGAGACAAACGCTTGATTCTGTAGCAAAAAATTTGTGCCGGAAAGCCTTGATTTTGTTGTGTAAGAGCGTTACGATGGCGTTGTTCATATTTACAAGCAGGGATAACCTAATTCATTCAGGCGTAAAGTATTTTACGCAAACGACAAATCGTCGGTCGGCTTCATTTTTGAAGTGATTTTCTTTTAGCAAAATCAATTTCTCTTTTTGGGGGTCAAGAAAATGAAAAACGCCATCTACATTCTTTTGGGTTTGGTCGCAGCAGGTATCGGCATCTATGAGATGATTGGATATGTCAATTCGGTTACCAAAGCAAATCCTTCGGGCAATATGACGGCTTTAGTCATCTCAATAGTTTGCATTATTGCCGCGCTGGCTTTTGTCGGTCTCTTTCTGGCAGGCCGGGTTAATAGAGAAGAGGAGTTACACATTACTCAATAACTTGCCAAAAATTTAGATTCCAATTCAACTCTTCTGAAAACTTGCGACAGTGGGCGCAAATGTCCGATTCTTTGCCAAATTTAAGAATAAAAAACCGGGAGGCTTTGTTACCCTAAAACGAAGTTTTCCGGTTTTTGCTTTTCTCTACCATAATCGAGGCTTGTGGTTTAACGTGTTTTGATTTGCTAAAATACTAAAAAATGAAACTGTTGTTTTAATTCTTTAATTTGAAGCCTGAATTCGCCAATCCCAAACCCGACGCGCTCGCGCTTGAGCGTCAGATCAAAATGCACGAAGCGCGAGAAGGAATTATTGACCGTCTCGCGGCTGATTTGCCTGCCGCCCTTGACCTTGACCGTTTTTTGCAGGCGGTTGTCTCCGAAATCGGACGGATGATGGAAGCCGACCGCTGCGACGTGATCCAGCTGACGACTGATCGGCAACTGCGGATCAGCCACGAATGGCGGGCGTCGTCTAAAATTCCGAAAACCGAAGGCGTCACGCTCCCTCTGAGCGCCGCCAAGCTCGCCGAACATTTTGATTTTTCCAAACCGCTGCGCCTCAACGACACGAAATCACCCCGGATAAACGAAAAGGCGCGTCTGCTGGCGGCTTCGCTGAAAACTCGTTCCCTGCTTGTCGTGCCGATTCGCCTCGGCGACAAAGTTCTGGGTTTGCTCGGAATTCACGACACGCAGAAACCACGCGTCTGGCTGGACGAAGAAGTCGAATTTTTACAGTCAATCGCGCAGCATCTCGCCGTCGGTTATCAATATACGAGCAACTTTATCGAAAAGGAGCGCGATGCGACGCGCACCAAAGCTCTGCTCGAAATCGCCAACACGCTCAATTCACATTCGGATTTTGGCGAGGTTTCCTCGCTCGTTTTGGAACGCGCCGTCCAGCTTGTCGGAGCGGATTACAGCGCGCTCGGCGTAATTGACCAGACGGGTAAGAAAATTTCGCTGGCGGCTTTTGTGACTTCGCCCGATGCAAAAACCGATTCGGTGCGGGGAATGATTTCCGCGCACGGGCAATCACTTGATTTAACTGCCTTTCCGGTGCTGGTCGAGCTGCTCGAAAAAGGCGAAAATCTGCAGCTGCTCGATACCGATTTGCCGCCGCCGATTAAATTTATTTTTAACTCGCAGCTATCGGGGCGCGCCGCGCTCGTTGCGCCCGTCAAAGTCGGCGGGCAATCGTTCGGTTTGCTCGGTTTTGTCTGGAGCGCCAAACGCAGCGGTTTTGAGCCGCATGAAACGGCTCTCGTCGAAGGAATCGCCGATCAAATCGGGACGGCATTAGAACGCGATCAGCTTTCGACCGAAGTGATGCGCCTTAAAAGCGCCTTGCTTGAGCGCGGTAAAGGCAATCAAATCATCGGGCAGCACGCCGCAATCCGGCGCGCCATCGAATTTGCTCTAAACGTCGCCGACACGACGACCACTGTTCTAATAACGGGCGAATCGGGAACCGGAAAGGAATTGCTGGCCAACCTGATTCATTACAATTCGGGGCGCGAGGGCAAACCTTATATTCGCCTTAATTGCGGCGCGATTCCTGAATCTTTGCTCGAAAGCGAATTGTTCGGTCATGAAAAAGGAGCGTTTACCGACGCGCGCACCCGGCGGCAAGGTCGTTTTGAAGAGGCCGACGGCGGCACGCTTTTCTTGGATGAAATCGGCGAAATGAGCCTTTCGGCGCAAATTCGCCTGCTCAGAGTTTTGCAGGACGGAGAATTTACCCGCGTCGGCGGCAATGAAATCGTTAAAACCGATGTCCGAGTTATTGCCGCGACCAATATAGATCTGGAAAAAGCAATCGAAGAAAATAATTTTCGCCGCGATTTGTATTACCGCCTCTCGGTTTTTCCGATCAGGCTGCCGCCGCTCAGAGAGAGACGCGAAGATATTCAAATGCTGGTCGTGCATTTTCTCGAACTCTACAAGCAAAAGACCGGAAGATTTGTTTCGGGAATTTCGCGCGAAGCGATGCGCGCATTAACGGCTTACGATTTTCCCGGCAACATCCGCGAACTGGAAAACGCGGTGGAACGCGCCGTTATTATCGCTTCGGGGCGGCAAATCGAAGTCGAAGATTTGCCGGAAGCAATCAGCGGCAGAACGCTTGATTTTACTTCGGAAATTCGTTTTGAGAGCATCGCTGCTATTTCTAACGGCGACGGTGGCAAGATTGAGTTTGAAATACCGACGCGACTTGACGAGATCGAACGTGTCAGCATCGAAGCGGCTCTGCGTTTTACCAAAAATGACAAATCCCGCGCCGCTCGCCTGCTCGGAATCGGGCGCAAAACGCTTTATCGAAAATTAGAGCAATACGACAAAAATTAAAGTAGGGGCACTAAAAGTTGCTATCCCGATGAACATGAATTTGATAAACGGCTGTAACTTCTATTTAAACCATTGTCTGCCTTCGTTTCATTGGGCAACGAACTTATCTGCTGCCCCTACATTTTTCGCCATTCAATTAATTAACAACTTTGACGTCGCGTTCGCTGACGATCTTCCAGCCGTTTTTTGATTTGACCCATTGCAGTTCCTGTATAACCTCGCCGCTCCGATCCTGCCGGCCTTTCTTAATTACGTACTTTTTGTGAAAAAGCATTCGCGCGCTTTGACCGTCGTTGCTTAAAACGATGTCCGGTTTGCTTGCTTGAATGTTAACCACACCGGCATTTTCAAAAACTCGCTTCTTTTCAGCCTTAACCTTTTCCTGCGAGGCGTTTCGAGCCAGATAATACGAATCCATTTTCGGAGCGTAATAATTCATCTGCTGATTTACATCACGCGAATTCGTCGCTTCGATCCATTTGTTCAGCGATGCGCCCAATTCTGCCTGCGGACTGCCGCCTTTTGCCGCTTCGCGCAGCTGATTATTTTTACTTGTTTCAATATTCGGTGACTGTTCATTTACAGTTCCCGAGGCAGCCTTTGGCTGAGCATCGTTTTGCTTGCCCTTTTCGCTGCTTGCAGCTCCGTCATCGCGCGGCTCGTTTTTTCTGCCGCGCTCTGAAATCGTTACATTACGCTTATCAACTGTCGAAGCAACGACTCCCCCTTTTGATAAATTTGGGTCCGTGCTTTCGGTTGATACATTTGCCGTTTCGTCGTTTAAAGTCGGTGCGACCACAGATGTCTGCTCTGTCTGAGGCTGCCATGATTTCATTGCCGCAACCGCAATAACGCCTAAAACTGCGACCGCCAGCAAAACAGCGATCAAACCGGTATTGACAATCAAAGGCCGTTTCTTTGTTATAGGTTCCTGCAAATATTCTTCATCAACATCAAAAGAGTTTTGATGATTTAACGTTGCCGAATCCGCAAACGCTTCAGTTTCGCTTTCTGCGAAGGGCGTGGATGATGCGACTGTCGGACGCGAGACCGGTACGGCGACATCCGCATCCTGCGTTCTGGAAACCACCGGGCCATTTGCCAGCAAAGGAATACTGACGTTTTTTCGCTCAACCCGAATCGGTTCGGGTGCCAGTTCGGAAGTAATATTTTTCTTTTGAACACGAATCGGCTCGGAGTTGACAATTGGCTCAGAAACGAGTGTCTCAGGTTCAACAATCTCCTCGACCGGCGGCGAAACAATCTTGTCCGGCGCTGTCACGGCTTCAATAATTGGAGTTTGCTCCACGGGCAAATGGCTTTCCTGCTCAGCCATCGAGTTATCAACAGACGGAGCGAGCATTGGCGGAGCGAATGTCGGCACACCGGACGATGATTTTTCAAAGCTCGGCACAGCCTTTCTAACTGACTGATTCGCCGACGGTTTTTTACCAAATGACGAAAATTGTCTTGTTATATACTCGAGATGACGCAAATTACGGGCAAAACTGGCTGACGTCGGCGGCCGTAAATCAGGTCTTTTATTGAGTGAACGCATCAACGTATGCGTCAGCAGGGCTTTAACGTCAAAATGCAAATGATTGAGCGGCGGCAGTTGACCGTTATTTTTTTTGCTGGTAATCGCTGCGGTCGTCGGCTCATTAAACAGCAATCCGCCGCTGAGCATCTCGTAAAGCACGACGCCGAGGCTGTAAACATCGGTTCGCGCATCCACTGTTTGACCGCTGCATTGTTCCGGCGAATAATATCTAAAGGCTTCCAGATAGGGTGCAGCATTTGAAGCATTATCAATAACTTCGCGTTGCGTAAGGCCGCCAAAATCAAAGTTTCGCAGCTTAATCAGCGGCTGCTCCTGCCCGTCTAAAGTAATAAAGATATTGGCCGGGCTGACGCTTCGATGAATGATGCCGACCGAATGAGCCGCCTCCAAACCTTCGGCGGCTTGCCGCGCGATGGCAATAGCTGTTGCTTCAGAAAGCGAGCCGTTGTCTTTGAGATAGTCGCGCAAAGTCAGTTCACTGCCATTCATTTCCGTCGCAATAAAAATTTCATTGCTTCCCAAAACGCCGTAATCATTAACCCTGACCACGTTTGGGTGATTAATCTCAGCTGCGGCTCGCAGCTCCGTGTTCAAGCGTTCGCGAATCAGCATTAAATCGCCCGTCAAACTCGGATCAATCAATCTGATGACAACCGATTTGTTTGCGGAAATATCCGTTGCCTGATATGTTTCACCGGCAATTCCGCGCTCAAGCAAAATGTTCAGGCGATATTTCGCAGAAATTTGACGACCTCCCGGACGTGACTCGACCAATTTTCCTTGATCGTTGTTCGCGCAGGATGTCGCGGCTTCTTCGTAACAATTCTGACAGACGGAACAAATCTTCATCTCTTACTCCTTCACCAATACTCATCGCAACGAGCTATACAGCCCAAGTCAATTCAGTTTCAATCCGATTGTTTAAATACCGTTAACGAGCGACGGCTTAATAGACGCGTTTATTGCCCGCAGCGTTGCAGATTTTTATCAGTGAAGCTGGCGTATTTCAAACCGCAGTATTGAGTCGGGCATGATGATTGCCGCAATTTATCCCAAACACTTTTAATGTATTAAAAGCATCATTTTTAAATTAGAAAAGAGAAAATAATAATGTCGGAAACAAACAAACCCGTTTGGTTTATCACCGGATGCTCAACTGGATTCGGACGAGAATTAGCAAAGCAACTGCTGGAAAATAATTATCGCGTCGTCGTGACGGCGCGTGAGGTAGTCAAGGTTGAGGATTTAGCGGAAATCAACAGAGATAACGCGTTAGCGCTTCCGCTCGATGTGACGGACGAAGCGCAGGTTAAAGAAGCGGTCGCCGCCGCGGAAAAACATTTTGGCACGATTGATGTTCTGGTTAACAACGCCGGTTTTGGTTATTTCGGAGCAATCGAAGAATCGGAAGAAGCAGAGGCGCGCCGGATGTTTGAAACTAATTTTTGGGGATTATCAAACATGACCCGCGCCGTTTTGCCCGCCATGCGCGAGCGCCGCAAAGGATTCATCGTCAACGTTTCGTCAATCGGCGGTTTTGTCGGCTTTCCAACCGTCGGTTTTTACAATGCAACCAAATTTGCGGTCAACGGTTTTTCCGAAGCATTGCAAAAGGAATTAGCGCCGCTCGGAATCAAAGTCGTTATTGTTTGCCCAAGCGGTTTTCGCACCGATTGGGCCGGACGCTCGGCTAATGAAGCGGTCAATACAATTGCCGATTATGCCGAAACCGCCGGAGCAAACAAAGCAAGCATTCGCGGTTACAGCGGAAATCAGCCGGGCGATCCGGTGCGCGCCGCCAAAGCAATCGTCAAAGCGGTCGAATCAGAAAATCCGCCGCTGCATTTGCTGCTCGGGCGCGCCGCATTAAAGGGCGCCAGAACACAGCTTGAAAGTTTGCAAAGAGATTTCGACACTTGGGCTGAAACAACCGAAGGCGCGGATTTCCCGCTTGAAGCCGAAGCAGCAAGTAAAGGTTAATAGCCGAATAAATAAAGCCAAATAATTAAAATTCGCTCAAAGAGTTTTTAATTATTTGGCTTTATGCAAATTACTTTCCGATACAAAATGTTTCAAAAATTCTCGTTAAAACATCTTCCGATGTGGTTTCGCCGGTGACTTCGCCCAAAAAGCGAAGCGCGTTGTGCAGTCCGACTAAAACGATTTCTTCGCTCATTTTAGCTTCAAAAAGCGGCAGGGAATTTTCGATTTCCAGTTGCGCGCGTCTGAGCAAATCGTGATGTCTGGCATCGGAAATCAAAAAGCCGGAAGTTTCGACATCGGTCAAGGCAAACGGCGCGACGATTTGGTTTTGCAGCTCATCCAAACCCACGCCGGTTTTTGCTGAAATTGAAACGATTTTTGCGCCCAGCTGCAAAAGCGAAAAGTCAAAATTCGCTTCCAAATCGGTTTTGTTAAGAGCGATGATGCGCGGCGCGTCTGCGGTGGCAGCCAAAACTTCGCGGTCTTCGGCGGTTAGTTTGTGTGAAGCGTCCAGAATCACGACCACTAAATCTGCATCGGCAATGGCCTGTTTTGATCTTTCGACGCCGATTTTTTCAACCGTATCAACTGTTTCGCGAACGCCGGCCGTGTCAATTAACGAGACCGGAATCCCTTTAATATTCAAGCTTTCGTGAAGCTGATCGCGGGTAGTTCCGGCAATTTCGGTGACAATCGCGCGGTCATGACCGAGCAGGGCGTTGAAAAGGCTTGATTTGCCGACGTTTGGACGCCCGACGAGCGCGACTCGCAGACCCTCGCGCAACAATCGCCCGGCGCGAAATGTGTTTGCCAGATTTTCGAGTTCGCGATTGATTTCACGCAAATCCGTTTTGATCCGTTCGGTGGCGACATCGGGCAAATCATCTTCGACAAACTCGAGAGCCGATTCCAAAACGACAATCACGTTCAAAAGTTTATCTTTGAGCGGCTGCAGCTGGTTCGACAATTCGCCGCCAAGCTGCCGCTGCGCCAGACGCGCCGAGGCATTAGTTTGCGCGTCAATCAAATCTCTGATCGCTTCGGCCTGACTCAAATTAAGCTGCCCGTTTGAGAGCGCGCGTAGGGTAAATTCACCGGCGGCGGCCAGCCGCGCGTCGAATTTTAAAGCCGCGTCAATAATTTGCCGGAGCAGGACGGGTGAGCCGTGTCCGCTAATTTCAATCACATCTTCGCCGGTAAACGAGGCGGGCGCTTTGAAATAGGTGACGAGGGCGGAATCCAGCGCGTCGGTCGAATCAAAATCGTAAATTTTTTTGAGATAAGCGCGGCGCGGAATCGGCGTAAAACCTTGGTCGCGGACGAGTTTTCGGGTAATTTCAAGCGCGGTATCTCCGCTCAATCGAATAACACCGATTCCGCTTCTGCCCAAAGGCGTTGAAAGGGCGACAATTGTATCCACAAAAATTCAATCGAAGACAAAATATAGACAAGGATGGACAGCGATATTCAGGATAAAATTTTTCTAATCCTGAATATCGCTGTCCATCCTTGTAAAATTTCTGCGTTATTTCAAACTAACTTGCAGGCGGCGCATTTTTCCGTCGCCGACCGATTCGGTAAATAAATCTTCTTCGGTTTGCAGCGCCGTGTGAATAATGCGGCGTTCGCTCGAAGTCAGAACGCCAAAGGTAAACGCGCGGCCGTTTTTGCGCACGCTGTCGGCGGCAAAACGCGCCATCGCCAGCAATTCTGTTTTACGCGTTTGCCGAAAACCGTCGGCATCAACAATAAATCGCTCGGTTTTCGGCAGCTCGCGACCAAACGCCTGAAAAATCAGATGTTCGAGCGCGTCGAGCATTTCGCCGTTTTCGACGTGCAGCAGTCCGGCATCCCTGCCCGTAATGTCAAGCAAAATGCCTTCGTCAGTGGGTTTTTCAACGGCATTGAGTTCAAACTTAAAGTCGGCAAAGAGCGAATTCAAAAAATCTTGGTATTTCATTGTCCTAAAATCTCAAATATTAATTTGATTAAATTTAACATGCCGCCCCGTTTTGACCGAAACGCATTCAGCGGGCACTCAGATTTTGGCTTGTCCGAAATCGCAATATTCGACTATCGGACAGCGTTCGCAAAAAGGTTCCTGCGGTCGGCAAACTTTGCGCCCCAAATGAATCAAATTAACGTGCAGAGAGTAAAATTTGCCTTTCGGGACAACCGCGTCGAGAATTTCATGCGCGCGGTCGTCAGAGCATTTCAGCGGGACAATCCCAACCCGTCGCAAAACGCGAAAAATATGCGTGTCGAGCGGAAAAATGTTTTTGTGACACGCGAAAAGCAAGGTGCAGGCGATTGTTTTCGGGCCGATGCCGCGAAACTTTTTGAGATAAGTAACGGCTTCGCGCGTGGGCAAATCCTGGAGAAAGTTTAAATTGAGCGAGCCGTTTTCCGCTTTGACGTTTGAGAGCAGTTCTTTGATCACCTTTGCCCTTTGATTTGCCAGACCGCCGATTTTAATTGATTCGGCGACTTCGCCGGTTTCGGCAGCCAAGACATCTTCCCAAGTTTTGAATTTTGCGATCAGCGATTGAAAAGTTCTTTCGCTCAAAACGTCTGTGGTCGCTTGCGAAAGGACAACTCGAATCAACATTTCAAGCGGATCAGATTTTGGGTGCAAGACGGGCGTTCCAAAAGTGCGTTCGAGATTTTGGATAATATAACGAAGCGGCCTGTCTTCGATTTCAGTGTCAGAACTGCCTGCGGCAACGGGCGGGCGAACTCGCATCTTTACCCGCCCGCTACCGCAGGCGGTTCTGACATGCAGTTCTTCAGGCTTGAGTTTGCGCAGTTTTTCCCTTACTAAGGACTTTTTCATAAAACGCGATGTATCTCGGGATAACTAGATCGGTGCTGTAACGAGAGATGGCGGATTCGCGAGCTTTGAAACCCATTTCGCGACGCAGTTCCTCGTTTTTGAGCAGCGCGGCAGCGTCATCGCTCATCTTTTCGACGTTGCCAATCTCGCTCAAGAAACCGTCAACTCCGTCAGTAACGACTTCCGGGACGCCGCCGACGCGCGAAGCCACGACCGGCACTTCGCAGGCCATCGCTTCGAGAGCCGCGAGGCCGAAAGATTCCTGTTCCGAAGGCAGCAAAAACACGTCCGCAACAGCCAGATAATCAGCAATTTTGGCCTGTTTGCCGACAAACGAAACTGCCTCCTGCACTTCCAGAATTTTGGCGCGATGATGCGCGGCGGACAACTCCGGCCCATCGCCGACCATGATTAAACGGGCTTTGACGCCTCTTCGCAAAACTCCGGCAAAGATTTCAATGCAGTCGAGCGGGCGTTTGACGGGACGAAAATTTGAAACGTGAACCAGCAATTTTTCGCCGTTCGGCGCTAATTCCTGGCGCAGCGGCGCATTCTCAACGCGGCCGTACTGGTCGGCGCAGATAAAATTCGGAATAACTTCGATTTCGTCGTAGTCAAATGTCTGAATCGTGGCCTGTTTGAGATAATTCGAGACCGCCGTCACGCCGTCCGATTGCGCGATTCCGTAGCGCGTAATCGGCAAATACGAGCGGTCTGCGCCGACCAAAGTGATGTCCGTGCCGTGCAGCGTAGTAATAACCGGAAGAATGCGGCGCGGTTTGATAGATTCGCGAGCGAGAATGGCGCTGATCGAGTGCGGAATCGCGTAATGAACGTGGAGCAAATCGAGATTTTCAGAACGCGCCACAGTCGCCATCTTGGTCGCCAAAGCGAGCGTGTACGGCTGATGTTCAAAAAGCGGGTACGACATCATCTCGACTTCGTGAAAATGCACGCGCTCGCTTAACTCGGTTAACCGGGTTGGCAAGGCCGAAGCGATAAAATGAACCGTGTGACCGCGCAACGCCAGTTCGCGCCCGAGTTCGGAACCGACGATGCCGCTCCCGCCGTAAGTTGGATAAACCGTAATGCCGATGTTCATGCGTTATCTCACAATAATGATGGCGTTCAATTTGATGTTAGCAAAGCCTCGTTAAATCTTGCTAACACAAATTAATAAACGTCCAAGCGCGGTTTTGTTCAAATGTTGAAAAAAAGGTATAATTTTGATTATTCGTTGATTATTGAAGGAATTAATTTATCACAATGCCTAAAATCGCAGATATTCAAGAAACACCAAATCCAAACGCGGTCAAATTTATTTTGCGCGAGCCGGTTTCGTACGGCACCTCGCATTCTTTTAAATCGTCTTCCGAAGCAGCTAACGACACCCTGGCAAAATCGCTCTTTTCAATCGCCAACGTCGAATCGGTTTTTTACATGGACAAAATGATTACGGTGGAAAAGGACGATCTCGCCGAATGGGATGAATTGCTGCCCGTTTTGGCCGTTCCGATTCGCGAAGCCGAATCCGTCAAAGCGCAATCGGCTGCCGCAGCCGCAGTTGGCGGAGCAATTGCCGCAGCCGTCAGCGACGACCCCAAACTGGCCGAAATTAATGCTATCTTAGACGAGCGAATTCGCCCTTATTTAGCGGGCGACGGCGGTTGGCTTGATGTTTTAAGTCTCGAAGGTAAAACATTAACGATTCGCTATCAGGGCGCGTGCGGCTCGTGTCCGTCGTCTTTAACTGGAACCTTAATGGCAATTGAAAACATGATTAAAGACGAGATTGATCCTGAAATTGAAGTAGTTGCAGTCTAATTCAAAACACGAAACCGAGAGGTTATAAAGTTTTAGCGAATGTTACGGTTTTGCGGCCTCTTGCCTTGAACTTTTACACTTTTGTGTTGACATCCTGGCTTGCGCGTGTTCATAATTTTGAGGAGCGTTCAACTTGAACGAATTTCCAGCCCCGGTGAGCCAACTGTTTGAGTAGCCATCCAAATAAAAATTAAGCCTTTTCGCGAAAGCTGTGTTAAGACAACGGAGGAAAAATTAAATCGTGAGTAATGATGAACTTGCAACGAGTCTCCGCACGGAGATTCAAACTTATTTAAAAAACACTGTTGCCGATTTGCAGCAGGAAATCGCCGGGATGCAGGAGCGCGTTAGCGCTGAGATGGACCGTCATCGCGGTGAACTCGAAAAATCTTTTCAGGATTTGCTCTCAAAAGGCAGTGCGGCGGGTGTTGATGACAATTTTGCCCACGTCATCTCGGAACATTTGCAGATGGCTTTCGAGGATGGCTCGCACGAAGCTTCCCAAACAACAGCAGCGCCAGCCGAAACCAAAGTTAAAGCCGCCGATTATACAGCCACGCGCGATGCAATCAACGATATTAGCTCTCAAACTTCGCAAGCTGAAATTCTTAAATCTTTAGTCAAACATTCTTCTAATTTTGTGCCGCGCGGAGCGTTCTTTATTGTCAAAAACGAACATCTGGTCGGCTGGCGCGTTTTTGGCAGCGAGATAACGGGCGGCGATGAGCAGGTGCGCGAAATATTCCTCTCCGTCAACAGCAGCACGGTGCTGGCCGAAGCGGTCAGACAAAATTCCGTGCAGCACGCCGCGGCCGGAGAATACGCCGAAGATGCCGGTTATCTGCAAAAATTAAATTTCGGCAGCCCGGCGCAAATGGTTGCGATTCCCCTGGTGGTGCGCGGACGAGGAGTGGCGGTTTTGTATGCGGACGCCGGAGAAAATGGGTCAGACCTTCATGCCGAGGCGCTTGAATCTCTGGTCCGTGTTGCCGGTTTGACCGTCGAACTTTTAGCTGCGGCCAAATCATCTCCGGGGAAACCGCAGCCAGCAGGTAAACCTGTCAGCAAAGCTCCAGCGCCTGTCGAAGTTCAAACCAAGGAATTTTCATTCTCTCCGCAACAGTCACCGACATCTTTTGCGCCGCCGGTTCAAACTTCCGGTTACGATCTGCAAGCATCCGAATCCGCGAAGACTGGTCAATACGAAGATTCATCCGCAGATCAAAACGGCAGTTCCGGCTCAAGTGAAACTGTTAACGAACAGTTTGCTCAATCATCCGGTTCGATTGAAAATCTCCCTCAACCGACTGCTGATTATTCATCTGCGCAAATTCAGAGCCCGAGCGAGAACAATTTTTCGTTCGAGACGACAATGCCAAGCTATGCTCCGGCTCCACTGCCTGCGACTCCCGAACGACAACCGGAAGTTCATGTTGAGACGCCGCAAATAGGAGAGACGGCAACCGCAGTGCCCCGCCGGTCGAGCGAACGCAATCAGGAACTGCCGATTGACGTTCCGGAAGACGAACGTCGTCTGCACAATGACGCTCGTCGTTTTGCCCGTCTGCTGGTCTCGGAAATCAAACTTTATAACGAGCAGAAAGTTAAAGAAGGTCGGCAAGTGAATGATTTGTACACGCGTCTGCGCGAAGCCATTGAGCGTTCACGCGAAATGTATGACAAACGGGTCGCGCCGCCTGTCGCTTCTCGTTTTGATTATTTTCACTACGAACTGGTTAACACACTGGCGGAGGGCGATGAGAAAAAACTCGGAGACAATTATCCGGGCGCGACGGTTTGAAAATCCGGCGAATTTTGATTTTCCAGCGGCACATTTGAGACTCACGCTCAAACGTGCCGTTTTTATTTAAAGCTTGTTTGCTTTAAAGCGCATCTTATTTTTATTCTAGCGACAAGCGTTCGTTTGCGCGCACTTGAAAGGAGTTTCTCGCATTTGTTGACACGCAATTTTTTCTTTTCGTTTATGCTCGCCTTGCTCACTGTTTCCGGTTTTTCAGCGACAACGGCCAGTTGTTCAAGTATTTTTCCGCAGTCGCAGCAGACAGAAGCGCAGGCCCTCGAAAGTTTGCGGCAGATGACCAAAAACGGCCAACTGCCCTCCGAATCGGTTGTCGCCGGAATCGAAGCCCGGTTTCCGAACACGAAAACGGCGGCACTGGCCAGATTACTGCGCGCTTACATTTTGCTGCAAACGGGCGACGCGCTGAACGCTGCCGGATTGCTCGACACGGATTTAGTTTCCAACAAATCATCGGTCGGCGATTACGCGCTCTGGCTGCGCGGTCAGGCGCTCCAAAAAGCCGGAAAAACGACAGACGCGGCCGCAGTTTTTGAAAAACTGATCGCTCGCTTTCCAACTTCTTTGCGTGTTCGAGACGCCAAACTATATCTCGCGCAGATTCGTGCGCAAACGGGCGAACCCGAAAGAGTTTTTAGTGTTTTAGGAGATTTGCTCGATAAAAACGACGCGGCGGCCTGGCTTATTATCGCGCAGGTTAATGAAAAGCGCGGGCAACCGGCGGAAGCAGTCGCGGCCTATCGAAAGATTTATTTTTACGCTCCCGCCTCGCCGACGGCAGCAGAAGCCGAAAACTCGCTTAAACGTTTGAATTTTGATTTTAATACGGCGACTGCGACTGAAAATTTGGAGCGGGCGAACGCCTTTTATCAAGCCCGCAAGTACGCGGACGCCGCCAATGCTTATCAATTAGTTGCGGCAAGTTCGCCAACCCTGTTAACGCCGCAATTAAGTTTGCAGCGCGGTATTGCCCTGGCTAATGCAAAACGAACCAACGACGCGATTGCGGCTTTTAACTCAATTGGGCTTGCTGCCGGTGCAGTCAGCGCGACATCGCTGTCAAAAACGGTCGAAACTTATGCCAACGCCCGAATGTGGGCGCAGGCGCGTCAGACAATCGAAGAGCTGCGCCGCAGTTTTCCCAATGACACCATCACGCCGCAAACATATGTCAGCGCCGGAATGATCGCGCGTGACCAGAAAAACAAACCCGAAGAATCATTTTATCTCAGCACCGCGCTGACAACTTATCCAAACGCGGTCGAAGTCGGCAAAGCCCAATTTGAGCTGGCCTGGCTCAATCACGACGCTAGAAGTTTTCAATTATCATCGCAGCAATTAACCGAACACCTCGCGCGTTATGCCGGAACCGATACGACCTATCGCGGCAAAGCCGGATACTGGGCGGCGCGTGACAGCGAGCAGGCGGGAAAATTTTCCGAAGCCTGCGCGCTTTACGACGCGCTTCTCTACCGTTACGACGCTAACTGGTACGGCTATCTCGCCAATCAGCGATTAAGCGCGCTCAAAACGAGCGGCCGCTGTCCGGCGACCAACAACTTTGCTCTCGATTTGCTCGTCGCCAGAGCAATCGCTAATCTCAAAACCGTCACGGTCGCGCCGGAAACTTCAGGCAGCCGCGAGGCCGAACATCTGACAAAAGCCGACGAGCTCGGCGCGGTCGCGCTTTTTGATTGGTCACTCGAAGAATTAAACGAAGCGGCGAAAACCGCGCCCAATAGCCCGAAGGTAAATTTAGGAATGGCGCGGCTGCTTCGCAAGAAAGATGATTTCGTCGGCGCATTTTTAGCTTTGGGCAAAAGCTACCCGGATTTTTCGCAAATGAAACCGGAAGAAATGTCGCGTGAAGAATGGGACATTTTTTATCCTCTAAATTACTGGGAGAGCGTCAAAATGTGGGCGCAGCGCCGAAGCTTGGACAAATATCAAGTCGCCGGATTAATTCGACAGGAATCGGTTTTTTATCCGCGAGCCAAATCCGGCGCAAACGCTTTCGGGTTGATGCAGTTGGTTTTGCCGACAGCGCGAATGATGGCGCGAAAGTATGGATCGCAAGACGTTAACTCAATCGAAGATTTATACAATCCGGCTTTAAATATCGAGCTTGGCACGGCTTACATGCGCGAGCAGCTCGATAAATACGGGCGCATTGAATACTTAGCTGTTGCCTATAACGCCGGTCCGGGACGCGTCGCGCAGTGGCAAAGCTCGCTCCCGGCGGAAATGGACGAATATGTCGAAGCAATTCCGTTTAAAGAAACCAAGGCTTATGTTCAAGGCGTGATTCGCAATTCAGCGCAGTATCGCAGACTCTACGACGAAAACGGACAATTCAAAGCAAACGTCGGCTCGCGCCCGTTGCGCGGCGAGATTGATTCGAAATCGCGCGAACAACTGGCGCAGGAATTTCCTGAACTGGTTGTGCAAAAATCCGATTCTGAAAGCGAATAACTTCTTCGAGAAATTTTCGATTCTGAGCAGGAAACTTTTGTCGAATCCTTTCGATAATTAAAACAGAGCAAATTAAAAAGATATCAGTTTGTCTGAAAATTCTTGAGTTTTAGCTATTATTACGAAAAAGGATCAAAGAAATGCCGCCCATCCAATCAAACGACAATGTAATCAGAAATCACCAAGTCGAGCAATTGCCGCCGCCGAAATCAAGGCAGCCGGAAGTAGTCAACCCGGCGGTTAAGACGGATGATGCCGGCGCGACCACTAAACGGAGCGACATCGCGGGTTACGGCCTTCAAAGACGGGATGAGATTCAGAATAAATATGTTGATTCCTCAAGTCTCGTAGGAGCGACGGTTGCCGGAGCCAGCGGCGGACGAAGAATTTATACTTCATCCGCCGAGAAGTACGGGTTTGCCCCGCGCACGCCGGAATCGGCTCAAGCCGCCAGAACCATTGCCGGCACTGTCAACCGCGAAGTTGCGGCAGGCAATCTTTCAACCAAATATCGCAAAGAGAATCCGGTTGTCGGCGTGGGGATTCACCAGGATGGTTCAATTTCAGTTTCATTTTCAGGCGGCGGCAATAATACCAACAAGCTTTACCAAAAGTTAACCGATCAAGTTAATCCCAATCCGAGCAGCAGCCAATCGCTACGGCAGCAGATTCAGCACGATTTGAACAAAACTTTTGAAGGCAACCCAAACATTCGGCGTGCTGCGAACGGCGATGTTGTCTGGAAGTTTGGCCAATCGGAAACAAATCTCAATCTGCGACCGGCAACGCAGCGCGGACAAAATAATGTGATTGAGCGCGCGCAAGGCTCTTCAAATACCTGTGCCGCCGCCAAGTTTTATCATTCGGACGAAACCGCAAAATCAAATCCGGTCGTTGCCGCCGACGAAGTTTGGCGTCCAAACAGTACCGAGAGGCCAAATCCGCATCCGGACAACATTAAAATTAATAATCGAGACGGTCTTTCGATGACGCCCTGTGAAAAATGTCAGACCAATGGCACTGATATTACGAGGGGAACTTTTAAACCGACCGGAATGACGGTGGGTTCGACCGTCAAAACCGGAGCTTCCGGCGCAGCCATCGCTGCCGCCGCAACGACTTTGGAACAGGTGTGGAACGGCAAACTCGACGGCAAAGAACTTTTGACCAACACTGGCCTCGGCGCGGCTACGTCGGTCGTCGGTGAAGGAGTCGAGCGAGTTGCTTCTCCGCTCATCACTAAGGGAACTCAGAGTGTCGTTAATAAATTTGCTTCACAGGCTTTGACGACAGGCGAATCGAGATTAGTTAGTTCGACGGTCGGCAAGCTCGGCGGAGCCGGAGCCGCCGGCGGTCTGATCAGCGCCGGTTTCGAGGCCTATAACCAACGCGCCAATTTTGCCGATCCCAACAAACGTCCCGAAGCCATTGGAGCCGTGGTCGGACAGGCAGCGGTTGGTGTTGCCGCCGGGGTTGCAGGAGCGCAAGTCGGAGCGATGATCGGAACGGCGATTCCGATTCCGGGAGTCGGCACGGTCGTCGGAGCGGCAGTTGGCTTCGGCGTCGGATATGCGTTGAGCGCGACGGGTGCTGACAAAGCCATTGCGAGCGGCGCGGCCAGTCTCTATCGCGGGGCGGAAAGCGCGGTCAAAAATGTCGGTTCGGCACTTTCCGGCGCGGCCAATAAATTAGCCAGCGTCTTTGGCTGGTAATCGCAACATTAAAACCGATAGTTTAAAGCCGGAGAGAACAAAATCGAAGTTTTGTTCTCTCTTTTCATGTTGTGCGTCAAATGGTTTAATAAGGAGTTATGGAAGAAGAGAAAAGTATTGCCGGATTGGTCAAATACATTTCAAGATACAAACCTGAATTTGTTCGAGAGATGAGTCCGGCTGACAGCTCGCTGGTTTCCGAGTTTAAGCAAATTGCGGAAAAGCTGACCGGATTTCCTCTACCGCCGGATTATCTGGAATTCTTAGCGCAGATGGGCGGCAAACCGCCGCTGGCTTTTGCCTACGATGCCGGCATGGAATTAAGCGAAGTTTTGGAGACGTACAAAATCCGTCTGGCTGATTCGGAAAACCTTCCAACCAATTGTCATCTGATCGCCGCCGGTGGTTATCAGATCGAACAGGCGGCGCTCGAATGCGCGGTTGATGAAAATGGAACGCTCCGGAGCGGACGAGTTTATTCGGCTGCGGGCGATGAACTTAAGTATCTGATGGCTGACAGTTTTCTCGGTCTGCTCTTTCGCCGCGCTTTTGAGATTTGCGCCGCCGCTCATTTGCCCGTCACCGCAACTTACATAGGAACGACCAAAGAACCTACTTTAGAGATTATTGCCGATTTAATCGAAGGTTTTGGCTGGCATAAACATTGGTTTTCCGATTCGGTCACATTGTCCATGAGCGATGAGCGAAACGATTTGATTTTGTATTCGGAACAACCGCTTAACGATTACAACTGGCTGAAAATTGCGGGAAAAAACAGAAATCAAATTTCGTTAATCGGTGAACAGCTTGCCCGCCTCGCCGCAATGGAATTTGAAAAATGGTGGAATTAGTTTTTAAATTATTATGTCAAATAAATTTATTACCAATGGATTTTCTACCGTCCTGCCGGCTGGCTGGCTGGATCGTTCGCTGATTTCTCTGGTTAAGCCGTCGCCGTCGTCCGATTTTGCGACGAACGTAGTTGTCCTGCGCGATGAGGTTGCGCCCGAACGGAGCGTCGAAGATTATGCCCGCGAGCAGCTGGCAGCCATTGAGCCGCAATTGGAAAATTTTGAACTGCTTGATGAGCGCCCGGCTGTCGTTCAGGGGCAACCGGCTTATCAAACTTTGCAGCGTTTCGCTTCGAACGGCAGACTGCTGCAGCAAGCTCAAACCTACGTTCTAAGCGGCAATACAATTTTTGCTTTTACCTGTACTTCCCTCGTCGAAGAGTTCAATCAGACGATTCCCGATTTGCGCGAAATTATGGATAATCTGTCTTTTGAGACTGAAAGTTAGTGGTATTGCGTTATGCCGGAAGCTCCTCTGTCACTCAAATTTGAATTCGGGACGTTAATTTTAGAGGGCGCGGACAAATCTTTTGCCGCGCCCGGACAGTTTCGCTGGGACGAGCGCGTCAGGCAGTTTCGCGCTCCGGCTTATCTTTATCGCGAAATAATCAAGGATTTTATTCGCCGGAAAATAGAATTTGACGATGCGGCGCGAAAATATCTGCAGTTTGATTTTAAGCAGAAATTCCTGGTTGAGCCCCGCCCATATCAATCGGAAGCAATCGAAACATGGCGGCAAACGGAGCGCGTCGGAACCGTGATTTTGCCGACCGGCGCCGGCAAAACGCATGTCGCGACGATGGCCATTGAGTTATGCGGTAGGCAAACGCTCGTCGTCGTGCCGACCATTGATTTGATGAATCAATGGTATGACTTACTGATTTCAACTTTTAATGCTGAAATCGGGCTGATCGGCGGCGGTTTTTATGAAATCGGCGCGATTACGGTGACGACTTACGCCTCGGCTTTTCGGCATATGGAACGCATCGGCAATCAATTCGGACTCATTATTTTCGACGAAGTACACCACTTGCCGGGCGAAGGTTATAAATACGCGGCGGAATTCGCCCTCGCGCCGTTTCGTCTGGGATTGACGGCGACGCCCGAACGCGCCGACGGCGGCGAAGATTTACTCGAAAATCTGGTCGGTAAAATCATTTATCGCCGCGAAGCGCAGGAATTTGCCGGAGAATTTCTGGCCGATTACGTGATTGAGCAAATTACGGTTAATCTCTCGCCCGAAGAGCGCGAAGCCTACGAACGCGAGCAGGCGATTTACCGGCAGTTTCTGCGTGATAAACGAATCTCGTTTGGCTCAATTGACGGCTGGAAAATGTTTGTCATGCAGAGCGCGCGCAGCGAAGACGGGCGGCGAGCGATGAAAGCCTATCGTGAATCAAAGAAAATCTCGCTTGGAACCGAAGCCAAAATGCGCGTTTTGCAGGATTTGCTGGTGCGTCACCGGCACGACAAAGTGCTTATCTTCACGGCTGAAAACGCGGCTGTTTACCGTATTTCGACAGATTTTCTGATTCCGGCGATTACGCATGAAACCAACGTCAAAGAGCGCCGCCAATGGCTTGAAGCTTTTAACAGTGGAACGGTCATGGCTCTGGCAACCTCAAAGGTTTTGAATGAAGGCGTTAACGTGCCGGACGCGAGCGTCGCCATTATTCTTTCGGGTTCCGGTTCAAGCCGTGAACACATTCAGCGGCTGGGCAGAATTCTGCGCAAACACGGAGATAAACAAGCGACTCTGTACGAGGTCGTGACGCGCGATACAACTGAAGAAAACACTTCGCGCCGCCGCACCGACGCCCGGCAGTTTCACGAAGCCAAGCAAAAAAACAAACCGAATCTTTTCGACTGAAAACTGTTGACTAAAATTAGAAGGCTGCCTGAAGAAGCAGCCTTTTATGTTATCCGTTATCCTACTTTATCGTTCGGCAAGCCGTCGAAGCTTTACTGAACGACGGATACCGGAACAGGTTTGTCGCCGGAACTGCCGAATTGAACAATTCCAATGCCGGCAGTGCTTTGAAGTAAGTACCAAGTGCCGTTTGACGGGCGGAAAACAGCAACATCGCCGCGCCCATCGCCGTCAAAATCAGCCGGCACGGGAACATCTCCGGCGACGCCGAACTGCACCGAATTGAAAGCGCCGTTGCCGGAGTTGAGTGTGTACCAATTACCGTTGCCGGGGCGGAACACTGAAATATCCGCTTTTCCGTCGCCGTCAAAATCAGCAACAGTGGGAATATCGCCGTTTGTCCCGAACCGCACGGCATTAAATAAATTGTTGCTTGAATTTAAGCGATACCAAAAACCGGTTGACGGACGAAACACGGAAATATCAGTCTTGCTATCGCCGTCAAAATCTCCAACCGCCGGAATGTCGCCGCTCGCACCAAACGGAACCACGACAAACTGGCTGTTGCCGGAATTTAAACGATACCAATTACCATCGCTCGGACGAAAAACGGCAAGATCGGTTTTGCCGTCTCCGTCAAAATCGCCGTTAACCGGAATATCACCGCTCGTGCCAAACTGCGTCGTCACAAATACTCCGTTCGAACTGTTCAAGCGATACCAATTGCCATCGCTCGGACGAAATACGGAAATGTCAGCTTTGCCGTCTCCGTCAAAATCATCGGCGACCGGTAAGTCGTTTGATAGACCGAAGGGGTAACTTTGATTTCCCCCCGTCGAGCGCAGGACAAACCAAGTGCCGGTCGCGGGGCGAAAAACGCTGATATCGGCTTGGCCGTCGCCGTCAAAATCAAACGGAGTTTCCGTTGAGGCGGTCGGCGAAATTGTAAAATTGGCGTCGGAAACATCAAAGAAGATATTTCCGACCGCTTCGACTTTGACGCGAGCAGCCGTAGTTGTCACATCGGGAACGGTAATTGTCTCGGCTCCGTCATTCGGAGTGCTGTTTGCCAGAACAATCGGAAAAGTATTTCCGCCGTCAGTTGACAATGAAATTTTGACGTTACCCGCATTGATCGGCGCTGAAGCAGTTGCGCCGGCATCCCATGAAACTGTGTGAGTTGTATTCGGTTTCCAGCCGATAGCAGCGGAATTTGGTTGGAGAACCTGGAACGGGGCGCTGTTGCCGTTGACGACGACCTGGACGGTTGCCGTATTGATTCCGCCGCCGCCCGCGCGATTGTCACGCGCAATAACCTGGAAATTCATAGTGCGGCTGATGCTCGGCAGCAGTTCGCCGGTCAGAAATCCGCCGCTTGTCGGCGGCGGAACATCGGCGTTATTTAAAATGAAGGGAAGCGAAGGAAAATAGCGAATCCCATCCGTCGTCGGTAAATAAGGTCGAAAGAGCGGACGCGCCGCGCCATCGGAATCCGTATTGGGAACGGTTGTGGTTAATGCGCCAAGATCATATTCCTGCCAATCATAATTGAGCGAGTCTCCATCCGCGTCGCTGCCCGTCGCCGCCAAAACAAAAGGCGTGTTTCGCGGAATATTAAAGATTGTTCCGCTCACCGAAGAAACCGTCGGCGGCGTGTTGCCGGTTGCGGTATTGGCCGAACAAGTCCCGATATTGGTGACAAAATTAACGATTGCTTCCAGACTTTTGACGTGAAAAGTGTCAATACTATGAGCAGCCAGATCCTGGTTTCCGCAGATTCCGGCGTAAGCCATAATCGTAATTCCGCTGCCCGGTTCATACGCCGATCCAGCGCTCCGGTTGCCGCCGCCGCAATTACTGACCGCGCCGTTAAAAGTATGATTCGCGCCGAATTGATGCCCCATCTCGTGAGCGACATAATCAATCGCAAAAGCGTCTCCAACCGGATTAGATAAGCCGGTGACGCCGCGCGCTTTGCTGCCGCCGTTGCAGGGAACGTTGAGCGACGCCACGCCGCCGCCGCCGGTCGAGAAAACGTGCCCGATGTCGTAGTTTGCCGTGCCGATCATGGTGTCAAGATTGGTTTGATTTTGACCGAGCATGGTTGAGCCGTTGTTATTGGTGTATGGGTCGGTCGCCGGATCGGTGTAAATCAGCGAATCGGTATTGGCAATCAAAACCATTCTAATTGACAAATCACGCTCGTAAACGCCGTTGACGCGGTTCATGATGGTATTCATCGCCGCTAATGCTCTCGCTTTGGCTTGATCATCCGTGTCTCCGGCCTGACGAAAAACGTTGGTGTATTCGCCCGTCGCGGCTAACGCCAGACGATAAATTCTGAGCTGCGTTCCGTTAACAACTGTCGGAGTATCCGGCAAATTCAGCTTGAGATAGTCCGCGTTAAAAGGCGATTCTTCGCTGCCCGTCAGACACTCGAAAACCTCGTCTCTGACGACATCGCGTTTGTAAAAACTAAGATAATTATCAGTGTCGCCTTTAGCATAAGGCTCAATCAAAATCGTTCCGTTGGCCGAAAGAATCATTCCGCGAAAACCGTTTGGCGATAAATCAAACCGAGTGGTTGCCGTCGGATCATCAATTCCTTGTCCCAGATAACTTTTAATTTCGGGAAACTTTGCCGCGAGTTCCGGAGCCATAATTGACGATTCGACAATGCGGAAACGGCTTAACTTCCCGTCCGGCATCGGCAGCATCAAAATTGACTCGACCGTTTTGGCGGCGGCTGAAAACTCTGCCGGAGTATTTTGCAGAATTGTTTGAAGCAATGGTTTCTTGAGGTTAAATGTTTGATAAAACTGCGGCACAATCAACCGCTCTCTTGAGCTTTGCCGCAACGCAGAATCATCAATCAATTGCCAGACTCCGTCGCCGGTGTTTGCTCGTTTTTTTGTTTGGCTGCCTTTTTCCCCTGCTTGGCCGGCGAAAACCGACGAGGTGCAGACAATCAAAACGCAGAGAATTTGCAGGAAGAGTTTTTGATACATCTTAATCTTTTGCCCTTTTTAAAATTGCGAAATTAACCGATTAATTTTGATAACGAATGGTTGATGACAGCCGCCGGAAAAGCCTCGGAAGAGATTCGGAGACCGTATTTTCAAGCTCAAAATTATCTGCTGTAGTTTCAAATCTAATTAAATCGAAGCGATTTGTCACCTTGAAAACAGACGTTGACAGATCAAGGCTTAAATAATTTTGATTGCAGGAGACAGCTCAAACCTATTCAATCCAACTAAAAATGGGAGCGTCTTCGAGGTTTTGAAATGCAGCGAGGAGCGGAAAAAAACCGATTAGATTGGTTCGCACATTGGTCAGATAAGGAACGCCGCCGCCGCCCGTCCCAGCTGGTTGTTCGGGCTCACCCGTCAGACGAGCATATTCCTGCACTTCGCGAACGCGGTCGGCGGCCATTTTTAAGTGAAGCGAAAGAAAACTGTCTTCCTGCTGACCGAAGAGCGCGGCGTCGGTTGAAACCAGACGGCTCAGAATATAAGTCAAATTCCCTTTTGGAGCGATGTAGTGCAGATAAAAAGCTCCGGCGCGAGCCGTCTGCAAATTGCTGCGGCGAGTGTTTTCCGCATTGATAACCCGTTCCAAATCGTGTCGAAAATTGGCCAGGGCCTGCCTGTCGAAATCGTCTGCGTCGGCTGGTTTTTCCCCAATTAACTCCTGATTTTTGCGGTGAATCGCTAAAATCCGGCGGAAAGCGTCCACGGCGGTTTCGATTTCACTTTCCGCAATAAAACGCATTGGCGAAACTTCTAAATCGGTCGCCGCAAACTGCGCGAGTCTGCCTAAAAGAGCGTGCGCTGCATCGTCTAACTGAGCCGCTTTCTGGAGCGGCGAACCGTCGTCCGGATTAGCGATGGCGGCGGCTTCGCGCAGAAAAACGCGATTGGTAATTTCGCGCAAATCAGCCGAGTCGCGTCCCTCGTAATCCTTGGTGTATTCCTGCGACGGAAAAAGACGAATGTCAAACAGTTTGCCTTTCCCGAAAGCTCTTTGAATCAGCCGGAACTGCGCCGATTGAAAACCGCTTGCGGGCGGCAAAAACGGGCGAAATTTAAAATATTCCATTCCGCTAAACGTTTCGTCTTTGCCTTCGGATTTGTCCAAAAAATGGAAGAACACTGGCAAAACCGTTTTCGCCGAATATTTCAAACGGTTGGCCGCCAAAATCGCGGGACGCCAAAATTCCTCGCTTTCATTTTCGGAAGTACAAAGCAGATGCAATTCGTCGTCAGCTGACAGGGAAAAAACGGTTTGCAGCGTTTCTGAAACAACGGTTAAATCGAAAATCATCTGTTTAAAAGTAATTTCAAACAGATGATGCGTCGAAATAAAAATGCGCTCTTCCGGGTTTTCCGAAGCGGGAATTTGGGCAGCCAGTAAACCGTCCAAACCTAAATAACCGGCGTAATCAATCATTCGCCGACCGTCGGCGAGCGTCGGATTGATTTCGCGCGTGCCGTCGCCGTTTGTGATTTTTGTCCCGCGCTCTTTCGCAGCAATCGAAAATTTCCACCAGTTTGCAGGATTTTCCATAATGTTATTTTAATCCGCTCGTACGATTTTTTGATAGATTGCCAAAAACTCGCGGGCGATATTTTCAGGCGAGAGAGTCACGCCAAACTGCCGATTGTTGTCGCTCATCGTCCGGCGCAAATCGGCGTCCGAGAGAATTTCACAAATTTTTTCGGCCAGCATTTCCGGGTTTTTCGGCAGCGTCCAGAGACAGTTTGCGGGTTCGCTCAAATAATCCACCGCCGCCCGAATTTTGGTCGTTACGACGGGCAAACCGGCGGCCATCGCGTTAAAAAGAATGTTGGGAAATCCTTCGGCGTGAAACGTCGGAAAAATGAGCAAATCGCCGTTGCTCAAAAATCCGGCGACTTCTGCTTCGGAAACGTAGCCGGTGAAATTGACGCAATCACGCACATTAAGTTCATCAACCAAATTTTCTGCTGCCGTACGCATCTCGCCGTCGCCCAGACAATTTAAGGTAAAACTAAAACCTCGGTCGCGGACAAGCGCGGCGGCGCGAATGGTTTCGAGCAGCCCTTTGGCCGGAATAAAACGCGAAATAAAAAGCAATCTGAAATCGGTTGTTTTCGCCCAAGTAGGAGTTTCGCGCCTTTCGGGCAGTCGCTCCAAAACCGTCGTCGCATTTTTGTCAAAAAAGAGTTTTTCCCCGGCAAATCCGGCGTCTAAAAAATTTTGTTTTTCTTCCCGCGTGTGAATTCCAAAACCGTCAACGCGGTTTTTCAGATAGTTTCGCAAAAAAACAATCAGCGGATTTTTGCTCGCTAAAACGGACGCTTCCGAGCCGTGAATCTTGAGAAAGATTTTGGCGCTTTTCGGCCGCATCAGCCAAATTGCGCTGGCATCGCGGAGCAAAGTTTTGAGATCAAAGGCCGTGTTCAAATGAATGATATCAAAACTCTGGCGACGCAAGATTCGGCGAAAGCGAAAGGCCGTTGCGAGGACGCGCCGGACGCGCTCAAAAATCGGCGTCGGATGCTCCTTGTCGCCGTAAACATAAACTTCTTCGGTGACGGTCGCGCCCAAATTTCGCAGCGCGGCAACAAACGGCGGCTCGCTTACCGCCGGTCCGCCCCACGAATCGGGCGCGGGCATTCCAACCAGCACTTTCAAATCCGAAAGGTGAGAGCTGCTCAAATCAATTCTCCATAAAGCCGTTTCAGATTTTCCAAATGCGCCTGAATGCTGTAATTAGCGTCGGCAAAAACTTTAGTCTTGGTCGCAAGAGCTGTACGCGCGTTTCCGTCCACAGCCAAACGCAAAAGTTTCCCCCCTAGCATTTCCGCATTTTGCGTTTCAAAAATTTCAGCAAACTCGCCAGCGCCGGAAACTTCCAAATTCGGAGCAATATTTGATAAAACGCAGGGAACGTTTGCCAGCATTGCTTCTAAAACCGCAATCGGCAAACCTTCATGCAAGGTTGACAGCACAAAAACATCGAGCGCGGCAAGAATGTCAGGCACGTCCGAGCGAAGCCCCAAAAAACGCACGCGGTCAAAAATCCCTTCGGCGCGGGTCAGTTTAATGCATTCGGCAAATTTTGTTTCCGCGCCGTTTTCGATACTCCCGGCAAATAAACAATACGCGTTTTGGACTTTGCTGAAAACTTCTGGGAGCGCTTTGATAAGCGTTATTTGGTCTTTGCGCGAGGCAACGTAAAAATTACCGATCATTCCGAAAACATCGGCGTCGGGCGGAATTTGAAGTTCAGCCCGCAGGTTTTTGCCGCTTGGCGCGAGCCTTTTCGCGTCCACGCCGTTGTAAATCACGACCGCATTTTTCCCTGTTTCGAGCTTGTGTTCCTCCGAATACCAATTTTGCAATGCGCGGCTGACAAAAACGTTTTTGGCGGTGCGCGGAATCAGAAAATTGAGCACGCGGCGGTTTTTTGCGTCCAGCTGTCCGCCATGAAAACTTAAAACGACTTTGGCATTTGTCCCGAGCGCGGCAAAATAAGCATGAATGCCTTCGACGGCCTGATGCGCGTGGACAATTTGAATTTTGCGCGCATTAATCACTCGGCGCAACGCCCAGATAACGCTCGGATCAATCGGAAGACGCCTTTGAAATCGAACAAAATGCGCGGCGTCTCTTTTAAAATCCGCTTCCAGGCTTCCGCCGCCCGTCGCGACAAACGTCAAATCAAAGTCGTGATTTTTCCCATTCCGGCAAACGTCAAGAACCAACGTTTCAGTCCCGCCGTGATTGAGCGAATCAAGTAAATGAAGAATTTTCATCTGAAAAATTAAATTATGACATGTGACAATTGCAAAGAAAAATGATTACATTTTCTTTTATCAAATATGTGATGGGTCAAGCAGTAGTTCAATCATCTAAACCGGAAGTCTTTGTTTTCGTACCGTCTTACAATCACGCGCCGTTTATTGAACGCTGCCTGAAATCTATCGTCAAACAAACGTTTCAGCCGACGAAACTACTGGTCATTGATGATGGCTCAAACGATGACTCGACGCAGATTATCGAAAGGATTTTAAATGATTGTCCGTTTCCTGCCGAATTCGTAACGCGTTCAAACCGGGGGTTGTGCGCGACCTTGAACGAAGGATTTGCCCAAAGTGTCGGCAAATATTTTGCGTATCTCGGTTCCGACGATGTTTGGCTGCCGCAGTTTTTGGAAAGCCGAGTCAAAGTTTTGGAGTCGCGTCCAAATGCGGTTTTAGCTTTTGGACACGCTTTTTTGATTGACGAAAATGATCGGATAATTGACTGCACCGAGAATTGGACGGCGTACACGGATGGTTCGATTCTGGAAATGCTGCTCGCAGGTGTTGTCCCGGCCAGTTCGAGCGTAGTTTATTGCCGCTCGGCTTTGGAAAATCAGCGCTGGAACGAAAATTCGGTTCTCGAGGATTACGAGCTTTACTTAAAACTCAGCAAAAACGGGGATTTTGCTTTTGACGAAAAGATTTTAAGCGCCTGGCGACAACACGATTACAACACCAGCGGAGATTTTGCGAAAATGTTTGACGAGTGGCTGGCGACGCAAAATCGGGTGGCGGCGGAAATCGGGATTGGCGCCCCGACGCTTCGCAGGACGCAAAAAAGGCTGAAATTTAACAGCGCTCTGAATTTTATTCGGCGCGGCGAAAAACTCAGAGCCGTTGAACTGCTCAGTAAAAATTTAAGCGGCGCTTCCTCATTTTCAACGACCGCTAAAATTATTTTGCGGTTGTTAACTCCGGCAGCTGCGGAGAATTGGTACAGAATGCGAAAACGCACTGCGCAAACCAAGCGTTATGGAACAATCGACATTTAAGACAACATTCTTTTCTTATTGTAGCGAGCATTGATTGTCAGATTGTTGTTTTATTGAGTTGTTAAAAATGAATAAGATTTCAATCGCCCTTTGTACCTACAATGGAGCAAAATTTTTGCAGCAGCAGCTGGAAAGTATTCTAGACCAGACTCGCCTGCCCGACGAATTGGTCGTTGGGGATGATTGCTCAAGGGACGAAACGCCGGATATTGTTAAGAATTTTGCTGCTCGAGCCCCGTTTCCCGTTCATCTTCAGACTAATCCGCAAAACCTTGGTTCAACTAAAAATTTCGAGCAGACAATTTTGCGCTGCAGCGGCGACATAATTTTTTTATCGGATCAGGATGACATCTGGCTGCCGTTAAAAATAGAAAAAACGGCTTCCATTCTGGAAGAAAAAAAAGAAGTTGGTTTTGTCTTTACTGATGCCGCTCTAGTTGACGAAAATCTGGAGCCTCTCGATATTAATTTGTGGGAAATTTCATTTACCAAGGAGGAGCAAACCGCAGCGCTCGCCGGTCAGATGCTTGAGGTTTTACTTCACCGAAACGTGGTCACGGGAGCAACAATGGCGTTTCGCAGGAAATTTTGTCAAAGTCTTCTGCCGCTGCCGGTGCACGTTCCAAACGTAATTCATGATGCTTGGATTGCTCTTGTTATCGCCGCTCAGGCTGAAGCCGAGTTTATCAATGAGCCGCTGATAAAATACCGTCAACACTCCGGGCAGCAGCTTGGAATTGATTGGCGCCAGGCGAGAGAACAAAGCGAAAATGATGAAGACCGGACAGTGGCTTATACAAAATCAATCAATTTTTATCGAACAGAATTAAAACGTCTGCTAACCCTTCTTGAAGTTCTCAGTAAAACCACTGTCTTCTTTCCGCATCGCTTAATAATTGACGCAACTTTAAAAGAAACGCTGAAAGAAACCGAGGAGATTGTTGCCCACTATGAAGCGCGGGTTGGATTGCCGGCAAGCCGCGTTCAACGCGCTGCGCCAATTTTTAACGAAGTTTTGAGCGGTCGTTATCACCGTTTTTCAAGGGGCTGGGCAAGCGCGGCCAAAGATTTGTTCGGAGATTTGTAACAAAATGGCCGGTTTCCGTCGCAAAATCGGCGAACTATTTGAGCTGCAGCAGAAAGAGGGCTGGAGCGGAATAAGTCAATTCTTTGCTCAAACCCGCCGTAATCAGCGGGCGAAAAAACTTTATCGCAAATGGGTGCGGCTCTACGACACGATGACGGATGAGAGCAGGCAAAAGATTCTCAGAGAAATTGAAAATTTGTCTGACAGGCCGCTCTTTTCAATTGTGATGCCGGTTTATAATGTTGAAGAACGCTGGCTGCGGCTGGCAATTGAATCGGTTTTGCGGCAGCTTTATCAACACTGGGAATTTTGTATTGCCGATGACGATTCTTCGCAACCGCACGTCCGCCGGGTCTTGGAAGAATATGCCGCGCGCGATAAACGAATAAAAATTGTTTTTCGTCCGCAAAACGGTCATATTTCGGCTGCTTCAAATTCTGCCTTGGAACTGGCAACCGGCGATTTTGTAGTTCTTCTCGACCACGACGACGAGCTTTCAGAAGACGCGCTTTTTAGAGTCGCCGCCGAATTAAACATTCACCCTGAAGCTGACATGATCTACAGCGACGAAGATGTGATTGATCAACAAGGCATCAGGCAAGAGCCAAAGTTTAAACCGGACTGGAGTCCGGATTTTTTTTATTCACTAAATCTAGTCACACATCTTTCGGTTTATCGCGCTTCGATCCTGCGGAAAATCAGAGGCTTCAAACTTGGCTTCGAAGGCAGTCAGGATTATGATTTGGCGCTGCGGGTAATGGAACAAATCCCGGCAAATCAGATCCGCCATATTCCGCGCATTCTCTATCACTGGCGAGCAATTCCCGGCTCGGTCGCGCTTGGTGCTGAAGAAAAACAATACGCGCACGAACGAGCGAGAAACGCCCTCCGCTCACATTTTGAGCGCACCGGCGTCAACGCAGAAGTTACCTCCGGGTTTAAACATCTGCACCGAACTATTTATCGTCTGCCCGCAGAAAAACCGTTGGCGAGTTTGATTTTGCATTTTCATGACGGCGACGAAAAACAATTGCAAAACACGGTTGAAAATGTTTTGCTGAAAACCGATTACACCAATTTTGAGTTGATTATTGTTTCTCCGCACCATCAGGAAATTAATGTTGACGATTCGCGGGTGCGGGTTGTCAAAAAAAATACGGCCAAAGCGGCCGAACTGTGTAATTTTGGAGCGACAGAGGCAAAGGGCGAGATTCTGGTTTTTCTGCAAAATGGTCTGCGAGCGATTAAGCCGGATTGGTTGTGTGAACTCGCAAGTCACGCCCGGCGCGAAGAGATTGGAGCGGCTGGAGCGAAACTGCTCTTTTCCAACGGAACCATTAGAAGCGGCGGAATCGTTTTCGGGATACACGGCTTGTTTGGTCACGCACATCGCCATTTTACCGAAACCTCGACCGGACATCTGGTGCGCGCTCAGTTAATCCAGAATTTTTCCGCTGTTTCAGGCGCGTGCTTAGCCGTGCAGAAAAAAAAGTTTATCGAAATCAACGGATTTGACGAGAAAAATTTTGCGGCAAACCTATTTAGCGCCGATTTATGTTTGCGTCTTCTCGCCAGAGGATACCGGATAATTTGGACGCCGTTTGCCGAAATGATTCAACTCAGCGATTCTCTCACCGAAACCGCTTCTTCAGCAGCGCCGCTGGAAATCGCTGATTTCAAGAAAAGATGGAAGGATGTGATCGCGAACGATCCTTTTTATAACACGAATTTAACACTCATTTCAGAAGATTTTGCGGTTGCCGTTCCTGTTCGTAATTCAGAAATTTTATGATGATGAGCAAAAGAGGTTATAATACTCAAAAAATTTTAGCGATGAAAAATTTCAATCCACTTGATCACCCTATTTGTTTTAGTCCCGTTCTACGTCTGTCTCCATCAACCTGGCTCGGCCACATTCCTTTTGCAATGTTTTTGACGAGTATTTTAAAACCCGGCGTAATAGTTGAACTTGGCACTTATTACGGAAGTTCTTACTGCGCTTTTTGCCAGGCCGTCAGAGAATTAAAATTAGATACTAGTTGCTATGCCGTTGATACTTGGGAAGGAGATCCTCAATCGGGCTTTTTCGGAGCAGAAGTATTGGAAGATTTGAGAAAATATCATGACCCTCTCTACGGCAGTTTCTCAAGGCTGGTTCAAAACACCTTCGACGCCGCGTCAGAAAAATTTGACAACAAATCAATTGATTTACTGCATATTGACGGTTTTCACACCTATGAGGCAGTCACAAGCGATTTTGAAACATGGCTCCCGAAAATGAGCGAACACGGAGTCATCCTCTTTCATGACATAAACGTTCGAGAAAGAGATTTCGGGGCCTGGAAATTTTGGGAAGAAACAAAATCTAATTTTCCGAGTTTCGAATTTACGCATTCACACGGGTTGGGAGTTTTGGCAGTAGGCGATAAATGCCTGCAACCGTTCCAAGAGTTTTTGGATTGTGCGGCGGACAATCCGGCCAGGATACGTGACTTTTTCCACCAAATGGGCGCTCGCCTTCAAACACTTCAAGAGAATCAATCGCTTAGGCAAACGATTGAGCAAAATCAAATTGATTTTGCGCTTGGAGAACAAGCGCGACAATTACGGTCCGGAACACAAAATCTTGGAGAACAGGATCAAAGTTTCGAAGACCGTGAACAACAATTAGAATTTAGAAAACAGGAGCTGAAAGAACAAGAGCAACAATTTCATGAACGGGAAAGACAATTTCAAGAGCTAGAAAATCAACTTCAAGCGAAATCAGAAGAATTAAAAATAAAAATAGCTGCTCACGAAGCCAAAGAATTATCAATCAAAGAGGAAACCCAGCAACTATATGCGAAGAGCTGGCAGCTTCAAGAAGCGTTGTTTAGATTGGAGAACGGTCGAAACGGTCGAAACGGTCAAAACGGTCAACTCGATAATCAAAGCTTTTCGCGAGCAGTGCTTGAGAACGTCAGAAAGAACGGTCAAATGCCTGCTTATGAAAAGGACAAGCTGGTGCTTGGGATAGTGACCTTTAACAACTCCGAGAAACAAATTTCTCAACTGTTAAAATCAATTTGTGCGGCTCAAAAAAGAGCTGGCGAGCTTCCGGTCGAATTAGAGATTTTTGTAGTTGATAACGGTCGGGAAACTTATTGGGAAGAGTCATCCGTTAAAATTGCTAAATTTGAATCTTGCGGGAACGTCGGTTTTGGAAAGGCCATGAACCGATTAATGTCAACGGCTTTCGCAGACAATAAAACAAAATGGTTTTTGTGCGTCAATCCTGACGGCATCATGCACCACAATACTTTGAGAGAATTATTGACACTTAGCGGAGAACATCCCGATAGCTTAATCGAAGCGCGTCAATTCCCCGAAGAACACTTAAAGCAGTACGACCCAAAGACTTTAGAAACACCGTGGGCATCGGGAGCCTGTCTGTTAATTCGAAAAAATATCTTTGAGGAGATTGGCCAATTTGATCCGCACTTCTTTATGTATATGGAAGACATTGATTTTTCATGGCGGGCACGTTCAGCTGGATTTTCGGTTAAAATTGCTCCTAATGCTCTCTTTGGTCACGCGGTTCTTGACCGTCAGCTAAGCGTTGACTCCGACAAAATGTTTCTTCTTTCAGGCAGATATCTGTCTTTTAAATGGAGAGAACAAAAGTTTTTTGACTGGACTGAAAAAGAGTTGATTCAGCGCGGTTATTTTCAGTCGCTGTCGGAGCTGCCCAAATTGCCTGAATTAGCCTTTGACAAACTAAAATTAAATCCCGAAATCCCGGATTTCGCTCATTATTTTCATTTCTCTCCGGCCAGATGGTGACGATAATTTGTCAGCAAATTTGAGAAGCCGGAAGCTTTGCTTAATAAAACAAAAATCGCAAAGCTTAAAATATTGTAAGGAAGTAAAAAAACAGTGTTATTGATTGAAGAACAGGTGAGCGGGCGATTCGAAGTCGCAGTGGAAAATCAACAGGAGTTGGATGCCGAATTAATTCAAGAAGATTTATACGAGGAAAATAAAACTCTAAGTGTTGTTATCCGCTGCCATAAGAAAGAACGTCTGAAATTTCTGGAAGAGGCGCTATTTTCACTGGCAATTCAGTATTGGGAGAATATCGAAGTAATAATTGTTCTCCAAAACGGCAGTGAGGAATTTCGGCAATCTGTTTCTGAAATGGCGGCTAATCAGCCGTGGCCGGGAAATCCTCAATTTAAAGTTTTAACGGTTAAAATTCCGGCGGGAATGGACGGGCGCAGCACCTTGCTAAACCATGGCATGAAAAACGCCGACGGAAGATATTTAGCCTTTCTCGATGATGATGACATAGTTTATCAGCACGGCTACGCAACTCTTATCGAGCAGCTTATTGACAGCAGTGCAGCAGTTGCAGTTGGCGGCTGCCGTACGGCGAGAGTGACCAAAGAATCCAATCACTGGTTTATCGAAACTAAGGAAACTCCTTTTATCTGGGGGCGCACACGATATGATTTGTTTCGAGATAACTTTATTCCGATTCATTCGTACGTTATTGACCGGGCGAGAATTGATTCCTCCGAATTATACTTTGACGATGAATTTCCGCCGCTCGAAGACTACGATTTCTTACTGCGTCTGTCCGCTAAACATGAATTTGATTTTTCCAAACTAAACGTGTTTGTTTGCGAGTATAGAATCCATGATAGCAACAGCATTCCCTACACGGCGGGCGCACCGACCGAGGCTTTCACCAAACACGCTCACGCGCGCGAACTAATTGACGAAAGAAAGAAGGGGCTTCTTTGCACAGTTCCTCTAACTGAATTAGTTGAACTGCAAGAAATGTTGATTAAACAGGAACAACAGCAGCTAACGACAACACAGTCTCATCTAGTAGTTGGAAATGACCAAGTTGTTGAGACTGACGAATCAAAAGTATTTAAAAAGCTTCTTGATTCTGTGGGAGACAAAGTATACACGTTTTTTGAACGTTACCCGCGTGTCGAAAGGCATTTTAGCAACGTCGCGCACTACGCTTGGAGAGTTCGTAAAAAAAGAAAGTAAGACATTATGTATTAGCTCAATATGGTCTATTAAGCTAAAATATAAAAGATTTAAATTAAGACTCATCATTATAATTCGAAAATTACAATTTACTCTAAAATAAGGAAACATTGATTACAGGTCAGAGACAAGAAGCTATTGATAAGAGCTTGTTTGAAGCAAATGTTGAGAGCCAGGTTTCCAAAATTCCCTCAATCATCATAGAGCCTTCCCAGCACTGGCTTAATCTTGATTTGCTCAGTATCTGGAATTATCGTGAACTGCTGTATTTTTTAGCTCTTCGCGATATTCAAATTCGCTATAAACAAACTTTAATCGGCATCGTTTGGGTTTTGCTCCAGCCAATTCTCACAACGATTGTTTTCTCGGTGCTTTTTAGCAGTATTGGACAGGGAACGGCGCAGGACATTCCATATCCTCTTTTCGCATTTAGCGGTTTTACTATTTGGACTTTTTTCAACGCGGCGATATTTAACAGCAGCAACAGTTTAATCAATCATACCGGTCTAATCACAAAAGTTTTTTTCCCGCGCCTGATTATTCCGATCTCTGCTGTCGGGGCTATCCTGCTTGATTTATTTTTCGGCTTGCTGAGTTTGCTGGTCGTAATGCTGATTTATCACGCGACGCCCAATTGGACGGTTATTTTCGCTCCGTTTTTTTTGTTTATAATTTTGCTTTTAGCGCTTGGACTTGGCATTCTTTTGTCAGCCGTTAGTGTTCGATACCGGGATGTCAAATATATTTTGCCATTCGCCCTGCAACTCTGGCTGTTCGTCAGCCCGGTGTTTTATTCATTAAAAGTTTTGCCGCAAAAAGCAATCTGGTTGTGGAAACTTAATCCAATCGCCGGCGCGCTGGACGGGTTTCGCGCCGCTCTTTTCGGACAGGAGTTTGACGTTTACGGAATTGCTGTTTCAATTTTTATCTCCGTAATTATTTTTTTGTTCGCAGTTTACGTTTTTCACCGGATGGAAGACGGATTTGCCGACGTAATTTAAAAGATGTCTCTTTGTATTAAAGTTGAAAATTTGTCGAAAAGATATCGTTTGGGCAGCCTCAAACAACAAGACGGGACGTTGCGCGATGTCTTGGCAAGCGCCCTTAAAAAGTCTTTTTCGGGCAGCAAGACAAAAAATGACACGGACATATTGTGGGCGCTGCGTGACGTTGATTTCGAGGTTCAACAAGGCAGCACCCTGGGCATCATCGGCGGCAACGGAGCCGGAAAATCAACACTGCTGAAGATTCTCTCTCGAATTACCAAACCAACCTCCGGACGCATAGAGATTAAGGGGCGAGTCGGCAGTTTGCTGGAGGTTGGAACCGGTTTTCACCAGGATTTGACGGGGCGCGAAAACGTTTATCTAAACGGCGCCATCCTCGGCATGAAGCGCCGCGAAATTGAAAAGAAATTTGATGACATTGTTAATTTCGCCGAAGTTGAAAGATTTATCAATACGCCGGTCAAATTTTACTCAAGCGGAATGTACACGCGTCTCGCCTTTGCCGTCGCAGCTCATTTTGAACCTGAAATTTTAATTATTGACGAAGTTTTAGCGGTTGGCGACGCGGCGTTTCAGAGAAAATGTCTGGGAAAGATGAACGAGGTCGCTAACGATGGGCGGACCGTGCTTTTTGTCAGTCATAATGCCGGCGCCCTGCACCAAATCTGCCGCACCGGTTTGTATTTAGAGCGCGGACAAATGAAAAATTTTGGCGAGATAAAAACTGTTCTGGCTCAATATCAAGCGGATAATGACAAAGGTGGTTCGGTTAAAACAGAAGACAGACAAAATCCACTGGCTATCGGAGACGGTCAGGTTCGCTTTATTGATTGGCGGTTGACGGATGCCTCAACCAGGCAGCCTCATTCAATGTTCTCGCGGGAAAAAACCAATTTTGAGTTTACTTTGGTTTGCAAGCGCCGCTCGCTCTCGGTTCATTTTAAGCTGACACTCTTTGACGAACGGAATAATGAGATTTACGTTGCTCATAATCTTGCCGGCGGCGTGCGCGAAACAGAATTGGAAATCGGGATTTATAAAGTTAACTGGCATTGTGACCTGCCGATTAAAGCCGGAACATATCGTTTTCTGGCCGAGGTTTATTCGGATCATGGTGAAGGAGTTCTGGATGCCTGGGAGGCTTTGCCAAAACTAACTGTGCTGCCTGTTTCTGAACATACGCTTTCGGCAGAGTTTCAAGGTCTGGTAAATACGCCTGTAACTTTTGAAATCAATTTTGAAAATCTTTCAGCATAGTTTTCTTGCCCTTTTTTAGTTTCGTAAGAAGAGTGAGAACGGCAACTACAACGAGAGTTCCCCAGCTCAAAATTAACAACCAGGGAAAACCGTAGGGTTGGTACGAAAACGCTACGATATTACGACCGGCAGAAACTTTGATCGCTCTGAAAATAAAATTTCCGCCGTAAATTTGAGTCGAAACATTGTTAACCTCTGCCTTCCAGGCTCGCGCCCAGCGGTCGGTAACGAGTAGCCAGCCGTCGGTTGGACAATCAACTTCAAAAACCAGTTTGTCTGAGGTGTATTTGGTGACGGCAACAGCAAGATTTTCAGCCGGCGGCAATTTTCCAATTTGATCAATTTGGTTGACAGTTTCTTGGTTAAGCGCAGCATTACTACGGCTCGCAGAGTCTGCAGCCGCGTTATTTGCAAAACCGAGCATATCCTCTCGCCGGTGAATGACGAGGGGCGCGCGCCCGAGTTCATCCGCTCTCTTGGCAAAACCGTTGAAAACATCCTGGTTTAAAGAAACTTGAGCCGCTTCCGGCGAAAACCAAATCCGATTATTTCCGACCGCCATGTTTTTAAGCACCGAATCCTTGGTCATAGCAACATGAAAAACGTTTACCTGAGTAGAATAAGTGTTGAAAACCGGCGTTTTGTTAATCAATTGATCGTTGCTTAAACCAATACACGTCGCAACCGGATAACATGAACTATCCGCTCGGTACAATCCATTTGCGGTCAGGTCGAGATTCGGTGAATGCTGCTCATCAAGATTTTTCCATCTTTCGACAATCGCCGCATCTTTTGAGATAACAAAGCCTTCGGATAACCGATAGGTGCAAAGACCGTCGAACATCGCCAAAGCGACGAATAATATTGGAATGATTAGCCGTTGGTAACGATTTGAAAATTTGTTTGCCGAATATGCGATTCCGCAAATCCCGAACCAGGCGACAAAGACTTGTCCGTAGCCAAGATTTATTTTTCCGCCAAGCATCTGCAGAGAGTTAATTAAAGTGATAAATACCATAATTGCGCTAAACGATAACAAACAGGCGCTGCTTTGAAAGTTACGCCAGACTTTTTTTGAACTGTGTTCTATCGCACATTCGATATCGCGCATTCCGATCAGCGCTAAAACCGAAATAGAAAACAAATAATAGGCGCGAAAGACCGATGAGTGTCTGAAAAATCGGGTCGGATAAACAAAATCATAAAGCCAGCCTCGAAGCGGGAAAACATCGCTCATCGCACAGACCAAACTTAATAAAGCTAAAAAAAGCAACCACCAGCGAAACCGCTCCCTACCCCTATTTATCAAAGCAAACAGAGCGAGAACGACAATAATTACCCCGATATAAATGCTTGACATCGAAACATCCATCCCGGGCCACAAATAACTTAAATTATACAGTTTTTGGACGGCCAGGTAGGGACTGGCGAAAGTAGCGACGGCTCCCGGGTGCAGTGGATTTTCTTTGGTAATAACTTCTCTGCTGAGGGCAGAAACTCTGGTCGTCGTACCGGCTCCCTCGTAAAGAAATGAAAAATAAGTCGGGCTGAGAATTAAAGTTCCGACTGAACCGAGCAATAACAAAACTGCCAGAATAAAGCGAAACGTTGGCCGCCGGGTTTTTGTTAAAGGAGCAGATTTTTCATCTTGAACGGAAATATCTTGATCAAATAATAATCTGCCAAGTGCCCATAAAGCACAATAAAAAGTAGTAAAAATAGTCAAAGCGGGGTAACCCGATAAAGCTGATAAGCCCCACAATGCGCCGGCTTGAACGGCCGGGAACAGCTGCCTGGAACACAAAGCGACATCCAAGCGCCAAATAACAAAAGGAATAAATGAATAAGCGATTATGAGAGCGGTGTGTTCGGCGTTTGTAATATAGATTCCTGAGAAAAGATAGCCCAAAGCAACCGCTGAAGCTCCCCAGGCCGGTGATTTTAGATGACGGCCCAAAATCATGATGCCCAGACCGCCCAGCCACCAAACAAACAACCAGTAGAAACGAAATCCAATCGTTTTTCCTCCAAAGAGGAAACCAAAAAAGAAATTTATAGGAGAAAAAGCGCCAAATTGAGGATCGCCGGCAATCAAAACTCCGCCGTTCGACCAAACATCCCAAATTGCAAACCTGCCGGCTCTGGCGTGATCCGCAACAATTGATTGATAAGGCATGTATGCGTTATCAACGTCCCAGACTCCGACTCCGGTGCCAAAAACCAAATTGTGGTTCACAGCCAGGAAGAAGAGTGTGACTATCAGAATCCACAGAAGCCATTTGGATTTAGCAATTACTCCAGCAACAGAAAAAAAATTAGTTATCATCCGAACGCTTTTCATGCGTTGTTAACTCGGTGGAGTTTATAACACACATTCTTTCAGTTCAATTCAAGCAAAGACACTAATTTAACCAACAAAATTCAATATCTGACCGGAGGTGACGGCGGCATGATTTTGCGGCTGACACGAGAAAAACTTTGCTTTTTTATGATTTTGTTTGATTTTACTGAAACTGTAACAGAAGTAGATAATTTCCGCCAAGCGACAATTGCAGCGAAAAACGCCGTCGGTTCGGATTTGCAGACTGATTTGACGTTACAAAATAGCGGCGACGGTTTTTTGTCTGTAGTCAAAAATATAATCCAATTCCTTTCTAATCAAAAAATGAATTGCGTCGCCAAATGGTTCAAGCGGCAGACGATAACGCACTTCATCATCAATTTTGGTAACATTTTCTGACAAATCGGTGAAGGTGTGACGATGAATCCATTGTTTGTAAGGGCCTTTTAACTGCCGGTCAACAAACGAATATGGCGGATTCCACTCGGAGATTTCGGTGCGCCAGGTGAGCGGCAAGCCGCGCAGTTTTAATTTGTAATCAATCAAAGCGCCCTTTTTAATATCAATCGGCTGCTTGCTGATGATCTGAAAATTCAGCTTAGGCGGCGTGATGCGTTCGAGATTGCCGGCGTCGGCAAAAAATTTAAAAACTGCTTCGCGCGATAACTCCAAGGTCAAAGATCTGGTTAAAATATGCTCTGCCATTTCCGGAAACCCCTTGTTCTTAAAAAACTGCAATGGAAAAATAATATCAAATAGGAGCGAGAAACGAGATTTGATTTCTCGCTTCTCGCTCCATTTTTATTTTTCACCATCTTTTAAATATTTTTCCGGCAAAGGATTTTCAGGAGTTTCCCCGCTCCAGGCAATGGTTAAAATCCACCAGCGTTTACCATCATTGAGCAGCTGAAAGCTATTAATTCCGCGTTGAAAGCCTTTTTCATCCGTGGGTTTGTGTTTCGATTCGTAAGTCGAAAAGACGTGGGTGATGGTGCTGAAAGTTTCTGTCCGCCGCGCTATTTCCGATTCGTAAAATCCTTCTTTGGCCATTCGCGGCGAGCTGCGTTCGATATATTCTTCGGGTGTAAAAACGCGTCCGCCTCCTTGTTTAGTGGCCGGAGTTATTCCGGTCGGAATCAACCTCGCGCCCGGATAAAAAAGCGAGCGAAAGCGATTCCAGTCGCGTTTCGTTCCGGCATCGCCGGAAATCAGGCTGTAAACAGCTTTGATAATCGCATCGAGGGAAGAAACATCGGCCGGATTTGCCGCCGGAATCGAGGCAAATGGATCAGGCGTGGGCGCAGTCTGCGGCGGTTGCGGAGCAGCCTTTTGCTCAGTTGCGGGATTTGGCTGCTGTGTCGGCATGTTTCCCTGCGCGAAACTTGTATTTGTCGCCGTAAGCAGCAGAATAGCTGCCGTATTTAAAAGCAAAATGTGCTGAAAATTACTTTTCATCATCGGAATGTTCCTTGAAATTTTGGTTTGGCTAAAAGGTAGTGTGCGTTTTAGTTACGCCCGAAATACGCTTTAGTTTCAGGTTTCAACCAAAAAATTAAGAGCACCACCGCTAATGGCAGCAAAACGCATGAGCTAAAACCGAGAGGAATCAAATTCAGCGCGATCAAAGCTATTCCCAAAGCCCAATGAAAAGGTTTTCTCGGCAATATTAAAGCGACAATATAGGGCACGAAAAACAAAATACCTAAAACAATAAACATTAATCCGCCATTGAAACTATCGTTCTGTTCTTTGGCTGTCGGTTGACTTGAGCTTCCAAGAATAGCAATCAATCCTAATACTGCCCAAAAAAGAGATGACAAAGCAACCAGACCGCAAAAAACTCGATACCAGATAAAAACTTTGCCGCCCAGCGGATTTTCATATTGGGCGACACTAAAATTATTGGGAACATTAAAGCCGTAGGATTGAAACGATTGATTTTGCTGAGGCGCAACAGGGGCGTAAGAAGGCGGCTGTAGATTCAGAATTGAGGTACCGCAATTAAGACAGTAATTTTCTTCGGTTGAATTGACATTTCCGCAGTTAGGACATTTAACAGCATTCATAAGCAGTTAACAGTCAACAGTTAACAGTCAACAGTTATTGATAAGTGCAATTTACCAAAGTTAATAACTGTTGACTGTTAACTGTTTTAGTTGGCTGAAATCGAGCTGGCGCCGGAGGCATCTTTATTAACCGATTTGGGGTTGCCGGAATACGTGATTCGGCTGGCGCCGGAAGCATTAACGTCAACGGCTTCCGAAACAAAAATGGAGGCTTTGCTGGCCCCGCTGGCTGCGACTTTAGCGCGCTCTGATTTTAAGCTTTCAGCGTCAAGTTTGCTCGCGCCGCTGACTTCGACCTCAATGTTGCGCGCTTCGCCGGAAACCTCGATCCGTGAAGCGCCGCTCGATTCCAGTTTTAAGCTTTCTGTTTTCACATTATTGACCGTGGCGTTGCTCGCGCCCGAGATGTCCAAATCATTTAGTTCAGGCATTGTGATTCTGGCTGTTACGCGGCTGCGCGACCAGGTGCGACTTTCTTTACGCTCAAAGAAAAGCTTGCCGTCGCGCACTTCGGTTTTGATGGTCGGTAAAATATTATCTTCGCCTTCGAGCTCTACTGAAAACTCTTTGCCTGCTGTGATTTCGAGCTGCATTGCGCCGCCCGCGTGAATGCCTTTAAATCCGCTCAACTCGCGTTTTTCGGTGATAATATTACCAGAACCTCTGACGTCAAAATGAATCAAAGAAGAACCGACTACCGATTTACCCGTTACCGCCCAAACTAAAGCCAAACTGCCGATAATGACAACTGCGAAAACTAACAAGCCTAACTTTTTCATGATGTTCTCCGAGAATAAAGGAAAAGATGTAGCTGTTTTGGGAAACGACGCATCGCCCCTGAAAGTTTCGATAAATTTCCAGAAAATTTTCTGGAAATTTAATGTCTGGCAAAAATCCAGAAATAAAAGGCTTGAAAAACGCCGATAAAAAAGCCGATGAACAAACCGAACAGCTCGATTTTTCTGAGATGCTGGCCGGCAATCGAGAGCACTAACTTTTCCAGTTTTTCGAGCGGGTACGCGTCAACTTTTTCGCGCACCAGGGTTGCCACATCAAATTCTTTAATCACCACCGGCAGGCGTTCTTCCGCCGCCGCAATAATTCTATCGGTAATCGCATCGCCAATTCCGGTCATAGTTTCGGCTGACAAATGCTGCGAAAGTTTGCCGATTGGCGTATCGAGCAGGCGTTCGACCTGCGCGGTTAACATTCGATTTATTTTTCCGGCGGTTTCGTCCCGCTGCAAAATTGAAAGTAAACTGCCGGTCACCGCTTTCTTAAGGCGCGGGGCGGCTTCCGGATGAATCCGTTCGGCAATCGCCCGCCACGAGTGAGGGCGAATTTTCTGCAAAGTGTCGGTTAAATAAGCCGACAAAGATTGCTGCATTTCGTCGCCCTGAACGAGTTTGAGGAGGGTTCCGGCGATTTGTTCTTTGAGGCTTTCCAGCTTTTCCGGCGCAATTTGTCCGACGAGTTCCGGCAGCGGTTTAATCAGCCAGCTGTCAATTGTCGAATTAAGAAAATTTTCGGCTTCGGCGGCAAATGTCGCTCCGCGCAAAGTTTCCTCAATTTTTCGCGGCAGCGTTGTATTGACCAAATCATCAACTTCTTTAAAAAGACGATCACGCGAAACAAACATTTTCTGGTAAAACGGCAATTGTTTGTAATAATCGCCGATTTCAGATTTGATCAGCGAGGAAATTTGGGTTTTAGTGCGGTTTGAAGTGGCAATTTGCGCGAGTTCGTGAACAATCGGCTGAATCTGAGTCGAGACGCGCTCGCGGAAAAACGCGATGAATTCCGGCGTAAACATTTCGCCGAGCGAAGTTTGCGTATTGGCCACGTCGTCAACTCTGGCGCTGACAAAATCGTTAATGCGCTGTTCGAAGGCGCGTTCATGAAGAACATCGCGGACGCGCGTTTCGACAAAGCCGAGAGCCTGCAGAAAAGTATCTTCATCCAGAGTTTCAGAAACGCGGTGAGCTAAAAGCTTATCTGCTTGTTTGTCAACAAATTCACGAACGGCTTCGGCCGTCGTTTCGCTTTTCAAAGTGCTGACAACGTAGTTGCCGAGTTTTAATTGAACGTTAGAAACCGAATCCAAAAAAATCTCTCTGATTCCGGTCGGCAGAGCTTCGAGCAGAGACGGAAAATCCTGGTTGAGCAAATCGTCGGCGTATGAATTAACCAAACCTTCAACTTTGTGGCGCAAAAACTGTTTTTCGCCAAACAGAGCATCAACAATTGTTTCCTGCGAGACCAGTTCATTGCCCACTGCGTTACCGATTGCCGTCGCCATGCGGTCGCGGTGACGCGGAATCATGCCTTGCGGAATAATTGTGACACCAAAAAGTTTTTTCGCTTCATACGGGCGAAATAACATTCTGATCGCGAGCCAGGCCGCCGCATAGCCATGAGCTGTAGCAAAAACAACCACAAAGACGACCTGAAACCAAATATTACTGAAAAATTCTTGCATTTGTTTTATGGGAACGCTTTTATTCGTACGCGTTTATCAAAATGCTAAACGCGAACCGTGAATTGAGTCAATTATTTGTTTATAATCGCACACATGGCAAATTCCTTTTCTTACACAGATGCGGGCGTTTCGATTGACGCGGCAAATACGGCGACCGCCAGAATTAAAGAACTGGCGCGCAAAACTTTTAATAAACGCACTTTAACAGAAATCGGCAGTTTTGGCGGAATGTTCGACGCCGCTTTTCCAAATTTGAAACAGCCGATCTTAGTCGCTTCTGCCGACGGCGTCGGAACAAAGCTCAAAGTCGCATTTCTCGCCAACGTCCACAATACAGTCGGACAGGATTTAGTCAATCACTGCGTCAACGATATTCTCGTCCAGGGCGCGCGTCCACTCTTTTTTATGGATTATTTTGCGACGGGCGCGCTCGACCCGGAAATCACGGCTGAAGTAATTCACGGAATGTCCAAAGCATGTCAGGAAAACGGCTGTGTTTTGCTCGGCGGCGAAACGGCGGAAATGCCCGGAATGTATGCGACCGGCGAATATGATTTGGCAGGTTTCATCGTCGGCATTGTTGATCAGGAAAAAGTCATTGACGGCAAAAATATCCGGGCTGGTGATGTGGTTTTGGGTTTACCATCTAAAGGATTGCATACCAACGGTTATTCGCTCGCCCGCAAACTTTTATTCGAAGTCGGCGACAACAGCATTTCCACCGTTTTGCCCGAACTTGAAACTACGGTCGGCAATATTTTGCTCGAAAAACACAAAAGTTATCTGCGCCCGCTCGAAGGTTTATTGGACAGAGGCGTGATCAAAGGCCTGGCGCACATCACGGGCGGCGGCCTTCTCGAAAACATTCCGCGAATTCTGCCCGAAAACACGAGCGTCGAAATCAAGCGCGGAACGTGGAACGAGCTGCCGATTTTCGGATTATTACAGCAGCTTGGAAATGTCGCCGACGCAGAAATGTTTCGCACCTTTAACATGGGCGTCGGAATGGTAATTGTTTGTTCGGAGAAAGATAAGAAGCAAATCGTTTCACATTTAACGGAACAAGACGAGATTTGCGATGAAATTGGTCGCGTTGTTCAAGGTGGTAAAGAAGTTTCAATTATATAAATCGATGTCCGAGATTCCGTACACAGCAAAGACGCCTTGGTTTATCCACGTGATGTGCTCTCCTTTAATTTTGTCGTGGATTTATTTTATTTTTATTTCGCCTTCTTTATTAGTAGAGTCATGGCAATTGGGTAATTGGTTTGGACGATTTGCATTGATATTTTTTTTCACTGTGCTTCCTCTTTGTACGCTGAGTGTTTTTCTTACGAAAACAAAATTCGATCACAATGGTATTGAGCATAGAGATTTTTTAGGTGTTACAAAGCTCAGGAGTTATCAGGATATTGTAGAAACTAAAGGGTTTGAAGAACATATAAAAATAACTTTCTCCGATAACACTTCGATCAAAATTTGGATGGGCGAAGCAAATATAGGTCGGGTTCTAAGGATTATGAAAAAAAAACGAGAACAATGAATACCGGCATTTTAATTTTCGGGCGCGGCTCAAATATGGTCGCGCTGGTTGAACCTATACAATAGGAAATAACTTTCCGCATAGCGACAAAGCGAATAAAACGTTGGTCAAACTTTATTTAAAGAACTTAAAATGGAACAAATAAGCACAAAACAAGCGAAATCTAAACTTGCGAGTTTGATTAATCAAACGGCGGAAACGCACAAGCCGATTTATATTAAAGGCAAACGTAACAAGGCAGTTTTAGTCAGCGAAGACGACTGGCGGGCGATGGAAGAAACTGTTTATCTGCTTTCGATTCCCGGAATGCGCGAATCAATTGTTGAGGGCATCAACGCGCCCGTCGAAGAAATGCTTTCTGAAGAGGAATTTTACTCACAGCTTAATAAGGTTGAAGAACCAAAATGAGTTGGACGCTGAAATTTACCAAACAAGCATTGAAAGATGCCAAGAAGCTCAAGGAAGTTGGACTTTGGCGCAAAGCTGAGGAGCTTTTGGGAATCCTCAAATTTAATCCGTTTCAAAATCCGCCACCATATGAAAAACTTTCCGGCGATCTGGCCGGAGCATATTCGAGGCGAATTAATATTCAACATCGTCTTGTTTACCAAGTCTATGAGATTGAAAGGATTGTTAAAATTTTGCGAATGTGGACTCACTACGAATGAATATCGGTATTTTAATTTCCGGGCGCGGCTCAAATATGGTCGCGCTGGTCGAAGCAGTCAAAAGCGGATTAATTGCAAACTCAGAAATCGCTGTTGTCATTAGCGATAAACAAGACGCGGCTGGCTTGGAACGAGCGAAGGAGCGCGGCGCGGCAACGCTTGTGATTGAGCGACGACGGCGAACGCGAGTCGAACATGACGCGGAAATTGTCTCTGAACTGGAAAAGCGAAACGTCGAATTGGTTTGTCTCGCAGGTTACATGCGGCTGCTTTCACCCGCATTTATCGAAGCGTTTCGCGAACGTATTTTAAATATTCATCCAAGTTTACTGCCGTCGTTTCCCGGGTTGGATGCGCAGCAGCAGGCGCTTTGTTACGGCGTCAAGTTCACGGGCTGCACAGTTCATTTTGTAGACGAAGGGCTGGACAGCGGCGCAATTATCGCGCAAAAAGTGGTGCCGGTTTTAGCCGATGACACGGTTGAAACGCTGACAACACGCATTTTAGAGCAGGAACATCAGCTTTACACAGAATCGGTCGCAAAAATTGTCGGCGGCGATTATGAAGTTGTTGGAAGGCGAGTAATTTTCAAGTCAGATTGATTTTCTGAAAATGTTTTTAATCAATTCGCCGAGTTGTAAATTACCCTTTTGCGTGTCCCGATGAAAGAGAAAGACGACAATCGGAAAGACAATAAAGACCAGCCCCAAGACGGTCAAAACAAATACTTTTAGATTCCACCAAAGTTCTTGCCACATAGTTGAGGTTTGCACTTTCAGGTTGGCGGAAAGTTCCAAAACATAATTTCGCCGCAAGTTTTGACAGATGCTGTTTGATTGCTTAAACTTATCGTTTTGACTTAAAGCGCAAGGAGTGAATATTACCAATGACCAAGAGAACATATCAACCGAACAACCGCCGTCGCGCGAAGAAACACGGGTTTCGCTCGCGGATGGCGACGAAAAACGGACGCGCCGTGATTGCGCGCCGCCGAGCGAAGGGACGCAAGCGCCTGACTCCGCACCATTATTAAAAATAACTGAAGCGCCTGAAATAAAAAAATTAAATTTTAGTTTGCCCAAAGCAGAGCATCTGCGTAAACCAGCCGAATTTCAACTGGTTTATAAAACCGGCAAACGTTTTGACGGGCGTTTCATGTCGGCTTTTATTCTGCCGAATAATTTACCCATCAACAGACTTGGAATTACAGCTTCGCGCAAGGCGGTCGGCAATGCGGTTCAAAGAAATCGCGCCAAACGCCTGTTGCGTGAAGCTTTTCGTCTGTCTAAAATTGAACTCGGCGAGTTGCTGATTCGTTATGATTTTGTAATCAACGCCAGACGTAATTTGCTGACGGTCAAAATGCAGGAGCCGCTCGCTGATTTTCAGAAAATTATTCGTCAAATTAAATTGCTTGAAGAACATAGCCAACAAAAAACCGCTGAAACAAATCTAACTGCCGAATGAAATTCCTGCTGCTCGAATTATTGAGATTTTACAAAGCCGCAATTTCGCCCTGGCTGCCGGCGGCCTGTCGTTTTACGCCAACCTGTTCGCAATACGCGGTCGAAGCAATTCAAAAACATGGCGCGATGCGTGGAACTCTTCTGTCAGCTTGGCGCGTCTGCCGCTGCCAGCCTTTTGCGCGCGGCGGCTTTGACCCGGTAAAGTAGTTTTTAAATTATCCTTCTTGCAATTATCAAATAAATGTCACCGAATAATAATTCACAAAATCAGAGTCGTTTCTTTACCGCAGTCATGCTATCGCTTGGTGTTTTGCTGCTTTGGAGCTATCTCTTTCCGCCGCCGAAACCGGATGCCAATACCAACGCCAACACCGAAACGACGCAGCAGCAGACAGTTACGACGACATCGCCGGATAATAATCAGTCGCAGCAAATTCCAGCCGGAACGCTGCCAAACGCCGACCAGGACAGTATTCCCAATCGCGTTATTTCGGTGAAAACACCGCTTTACGAAGCCAAATTCGATTCGCGCGGCGCGCTCGTGACAAGCTGGGTTTTGCTTCAGAATAAAACACAAAAAGGCGAAAAACCGCTTTTTAACGCGAGCAGCACCAAAGACGAAAAACATCCTCTCGAACTGATTTCGGCTGAGGCAATCAAACGACGTGATATTCCTCTTAAACTTTCGACCGGTGATGTTAATTTTGACGCGTTTTTAAACGACCGTAATTATCAGGTTGTCGGCGCGGACGGCGACCAAATTGTTTTAAACGGAGACGAGTCACGCAAAGTTGATTTTATTTTGCGCGACGCAAGCGGCCAGACCGAAGCTGTTAAATCTCTGACTTTTCATGCCAACGGTTATGTCTCGGATTTACAGACCAAGCTCGTTCGCGGCGGACAAGCAGTGCCAAGCGCTAAATTGCTGATTGGGGCGAATATCGGCGATCAGGGCATCAAACGTTATACTTATTATGCTATTGAGCCAGAAGCTGTTGCAGTTGTTAATAATGATTCGGTTGAGCGCCATCGTTCGACCGAATTTGCCGATAAAACCAATGATAAAGTAACAATCAAACAAATCAACGGCACAGTTGATTGGGCTGGAATCGGTGACACTTATTTTGCTATGGCGGCAATTCCCGCGCAGCCTTTGAGCGGCCTTGAGCTGCAAACCGTTAAATACCAGGTTCAATTGGATGAACCGCGAACCAATGGTATTTGGGGATTTATCACTGGCGAAAAATTAACCACCGAAGACCGTCATTTGATTTCCGCTTATGTTCCAATTCAGACAGACGGTGTTTCAACGACCAAACTTTATGTTGGAACCAAAGACCACGTTTTGTTGTCAGAAGTAAGCCCGCAAATCAGTCAACAGATCGGTCGCCCGGCTGACCATCCAATTGACCTGGATAAATTTATTAATTATTACGGCTGGCTGAGCGTAATTGTCCGCCCGATTGCGATTCCGATTTCCTGGACTTTGAGCAGCTTGAGCGAGCTGACACACAGTTACGGCATTTCTATTTTGCTGTTTACCCTGTTGTTTTACTCTCTGCTCTTTCCGATGCGCTGGTTTCAGTCAAAATCATTCAAAAAGGCGGCTCGCAACGCGCCGAAAATGAAAGATTTGCAAGACCGATTGAAGGAAATGCAGGCTAAGAAAATTCCGGCTGACGATCCGCGAATGCGCGAGCTGCAAATGGAGCAGTTAAAATTGACCAAAGATGCGGTTCCGCTCGGCGGCTGTCTGCCGCTCCTGCTGCAAATGCCTCTCCTTTTTGCGATGCTGACGGCAATCACGATTTCGCTCGATTTTCGTCAGGCCAGCTTTATGTGGCTGCCGGATTTATCGGCGGGTGATCCGTTTCACATTCTTGAATTCGCCTTTGCCGGTTCGATGGCGCTTTCGATGCTCTTTACGCCGACGGCTCCGGCGATGACGCCCGAACAACAAATGCAGCAGAAAATGATGACGTATATGATGCCGCTGATGATGTTGTGGGTGATGTGGGGCGCTCCGGCAGGATTGCTGATTTACTGGTTGGCGGGCAACGTGATCGGTTTCGGCCAGCAACTTTTGATCAATCGTTTGAATAAATCAAAAGACGATCCGCCGACCGCGACCACCGGCAATTCACGTTCACTGACCAAGAAAGAAATGAAAGCGACCCTTTCGCCGTCCTCCTAAATGCAAAAATAAACGGGCGGATTTAGTTCCGCTCGTTTATTTTTCGACCTCTGCTTCTCACTGAGAATTTAGCATTTTCAAACGCTTGAGTTGTTATGCTTGGTTATGGATTTCTATAGCGCATGTCTTTTATTTGTTCTTTTGAATAATGATGGTAAACCGCGAAAGAAAAATCTATACGATGATTCGATTGTAGTCTTTCGGGCACGAGATTTTGAAGACGCTTTTAAACGAGCAATTGAAATAGGAAAAGCCCGTGTGCAGGGAGATTCTGGCTACCACAAGTTTGTTGAAGTTGTGAATCTGGATTGGGTCGGGCGCAGAGTTGATGGAAAAGAAGTTGCATCAACTCTCCATCATCGAGTTACTAAGACAGCAATATCGCTGGAGACAGAATTTCATCCAGATAAATCGAAACCTAAAGGCAGCTTCTGAAAATAAAGGTGGGGTTTGAACAAATTATTGAAGCGAAGGCGGCAACTGTTACTTTCATTATGCAAGATTCACAGTAATCGCTGTCACGTTCCGCCTCATTCAATTCAGACTTTATACTGCTTTCTAAGGTCGCATCGTTGTCAAAGTCCAAAGGGGATCTCTATGAATGTTTCTGCTGATGCTTACATGAATGAGCCTGTCCAATACCCGGCGCTTCACGTTGTTGATTTAGCGGTGGAAAGCGCACAGGTTACTGACTCGTATCGTAATACAGTCATCAATCGCGTCAACGGCAGTTGTCTAAGGCTGGCGGTTTTCAACGGAGATTACCTCTGGCATTATCGCCCGAAATCGGATGAATTATTTATCGTCGTCGAGGGCTGTCTCGCCATTGACTTAGAAGATGGGAGCGAACTCCGCCTAAACCCGTGGCAGAGTGTAACGATTCCAGCGATGACCGTCCACCGCACTCGCGCCATCGGGCGAACCGTCAATTTGTGCTTTGAAGAGTCAGCAGCAGAGACGATTTTTATAGAACAACCGGCGAGTATCGCTCATGGTTCGCGCTGAAAACAGTTGTCGGATTTGTGAAAGGTAGTCAGTTGAGCGCCTTTGACCGCGGCATGATGCTTTAATTTAAAGACTTTTGGTAACTGAAAATCAATTTCAGCAGTATTGCTTCCAGCGTCGCTCAGTTCAACCGATAGATTTAATTATTTCTTGGTTTTTTCGCCGACCAGATAAATCGCAAAATCTTCGCTGACGACGCGCATCGAATAATAAGTTTCGGCGTCCAAAAAAGCCTGATCGCCGGTTTCAAGCGTGTAACTTTCACCGTTGACTGTAAATTCCAAGGCGCCGCTGACCACCCAGTGTGACTGCATTTTCGGATGCTTGTAGGTTGGAAATACAGCTCCGGGCGAATCGCCCCACTGATTGACGCGAAAGCCGTCGTGTTCCAAAACAAGTCGCAGCATCGCTGGATTTGGAGCATAATTCTGGCTCCAGCGTTTGATGCGAAATTTTGGCTTGCCTAAGTTGAACATTGACAATAAAATAACGCAGTTTTCAAATTATTGAAAACTGCGCCGTTAAATGCTGATATTTTCTGGGATTTTAGAAAACGTATTTGTTAGCTTGAATTAAAGTGTCGGCGATGCGTTGACGGGCTGCGATGGTATTGACCGGCGCATTATTTTTGGTAAACCGCCGGAGCGCCGCGAGCAGCATTCGCAGTTCATCGCCTTCGCTCATCGCCGCAATCGTATTTTTGGCTTTGGCCTCGATGCGCTGAATCGCGTCGTTGCAGAAAACTCCGGCAATATCAACGTAACGCTCGGCACCAGCGTTGTTTTTTGCCGAAAGCTTTTGCGCCCGCAGAATCGCCGATTCCATTGCGTAGGCGTCCATAATGATGTCCGCCGCGCCCATCAGAATTTCCTGCTGTTCGGCGAGAGCCTGCATATATTTTTGCGCCGCCGTGCCCAAAACCATCAGCGCTATTTTTTTGGCATTTTGAGCCAGTTTCATTTCTGCGGCCAACGCGCGCTCGTCTTCATCGAAATCAGGCGGGGCGGGATTCATCACTTCGTCCATCAAAGCTTTGGCAGCGGGAAGCAATCCCAGTTCGCCTTTGATGGCGCGTTTCATCAGTTGTCCCGGAATCAGCATTCGATTGATTTCATTTGTACCTTCAAAAATGCGATTGATGCGAGCGTCGCGATATGCTTTTTCCGCCGGATAATCCGCCGAATAACCTGCGCCGCCGTAGATTTGAACCATTTCGTCAACGACGTAATCGAGCGCCTCCGAACAAGCGACTTTATTAATCGAAGATTCAACCGCATATTCTTCAATCGAGCGCAGTTTTTTCTCTTTGTCGCCGCCGTCTTCGCCGATTAACGCGTCAATCATGCCAACCGTTCGATAGGTCATGCTTTCGGCAACCCAGGTGCGAATCGCCATTTCCGCGAGTTTATGTTTGATTGCGCCAAACGAGGAAATCGGTTTGTTAAATTGTTGGCGTTCGTTGGCATAACGAATCGAATCATGCAGCGCGAGCTTCATTCCGCCCGTTGCCGAAGCGCCAAGTTTAAAACGCCCGACGTTTAAAATGTTGAAAGCGATTTTTGCGCCGTCGCCGACTTCGCCGATTAAGTTTTCAATGGGCACGCGGGCGTCAGACAAAATCAGCGGTGTAGTCGAACTAGATTTGATGCCCATTTTGTGTTCTTCCGCGCCGGGACGACACGATTCGCTTTTTTCCACGACAAAGGCCGAAAACTTTTTCTTGTCGCCGTCAACCTTGGCGAAAACAATAAAGTAATCGGAAAAGCTACCGTTTGAAATCCACATTTTCTCGCCGTTTAACACATAGCTTTTCCCGTCTTCGGAAAGTTTCGCGTTGCACTTTGCACCAAGGGCGTCCGAACCCGAACCCGATTCGCTCAAACAATACGCCGTTACTTTTTCGCCGGAAATGATTGCCGGAATATACTTTTCTTTGAGGTAATCAGAGCCGAAGTAAAGAATCGGCAGCAGTCCGATTGAGGTTTGCGAGCCAAACGTGACGCCGAAACCCGATGCGCGTCCCATGTTTTCAGCAACGACGACGCCCGTTGTTTGGTCGAGCGCGAGGCCGCCGTATTCTTCGGGAATGTTAGCGCCTAAAAGCCCCAGTTCACCGGCTTTGTGGACGAGTTGTCTGGCTAGTTCCCAATCATGCTGCTCCATCGCCGGCAGATTTGGAATTACTTCGTTATCCACAAATTCCCTGGTTGTGTCGCCGATCATCCGCTGTTCTTCCGACAAATCTTCCGGCGTAAAAACTTCTTCGGGTGAGCGCTGCTCAATTAAAAAGCTGCCGCCTTTGATAATTTCTTTTTCCATTCTTGCGTCCATTCGTTTTTTGTCTCCTTGTCCTTTGCTAAATTCTTTCGATGATTCCAGCTGCGCCCATGCCGCCGCCGACGCACATCGTAACCATGCCGTAACGCGCGTTGCGGCGAATTAGTTCATGAATAATCGTTGCAGTCAGTTTTGCCCCCGTGCAGCCCAAAGGATGTCCGAGCGCGATTGCGCCGCCGTTGACGTTGACTTTTTCCGGGTTCATTTCCAAAACTTTCATAACCGATAAACCTTGCGCGGCAAAAGCTTCGTTAAGCTCGATAACGTCAATATCGTCCAGCGTTAAACCGGCCATTTTCAAAGCTTTGGGAATTGCGTAAACCGGCCCGATGCCCATTTCTTCAGGCAGACAACCGCTCGTCGCGTAAGAAACAAAACGCGCCAGAGGTTTTAAACCGAGCGCTTCGGCTTTTTCCGCCGACATGATGACAACTGCCGCCGCGCCGTCCGACATTTGCGAAGAATTACCCGCCGTCACCATTCCGGCGGCGTGGAAAGCGGGTCTGAGTTTTGCTAAACCTTCAATGGTTGAATCAAACCGAACGCCTTCGTCGGTATCAAAAGCGATTTCGCGGCGCAAGACGCGCCCTTTTTCATCGGTTTCGTCAACCCGGACGTTGAGCGAAACAATTTCATCTTTAAACTTGCCGCCTTGAATCGCCGCCGCCGCTTTCTGGTGCGAGCGAAGCGAAAATTCGTCGGCCTGCTCACGAGTAATTTCGTACTTTTTGGCGAGATTTTCCGCCGTCAACCCCATGTTGAGATAATAATCGGGGTATGAATCAACAATGCGTGGATTCGGACGCATGACGTTTCCGCCCATCGGAATCATGGACATTGTTTCGAGTCCGCCCGCAATAATCACATCCGCGCCGCCGGTTCGGATGCGGTCGGCAGCAATCGCAATTGTCTGCAAACCTGATGAACAATAACGATTAACCGTCATCGCCGAAACTTCCGGCGGCAGTCCGGCGGCAATCGCGGCGGTGCGCGCAACGTTCATTCCCTGTTCGGCTTCGGGAAACGCGCAGCCCATAATTACATCTTCGATTTCCGCAGCCTGCAAATTAGGCACTTGTTTGAGCGCCGCGTCAATCACCGCCGCGCCCATGTCGTCCGGTCTCGTATTTTTCAAAGTCCCTTTCGGTGCTTTTCCGACAGCCGTGCGCACGGCTGAAACAATAACTGCGTCTTTCATTTTTGCTTTCCTTCCTTGTCTTTTCTATTCCGTCTCTTCAGTAATTACTGCGTATTCCCAAATGTAGTGATAGGAGCATTTTTGTGTTGGTCTGATTGTCCGCCTTTTCCACCAACACTTTTCACCTTTAATTAGACCGTTTCGCGTTGAATTATTATCAAATTCAGGTAAATTGTTTGCCAGAATTTGTCCTGCTCGTTTTCCCGTTAATCCTTTTTCTGATTCCGTATCAATCCAAATAGTGCGGATTAATTTCCTTTCTGTTTTAGCTGCACCACCGTTTTCATGGAAAACTTGAATCTTTACACAAGTCATGAATCAATCCCTTTATTTGATTCGCGTTCGGCCTGTTTTTTAATCAACTTCAAAATCTCTTTGCGAATCATTTGGCTCGGCGGTTTCAACATTCCCCAATAGTTTTTGACTTTAGCCAGGCTGCCGGCATCTGTCGGATGGATTCTGATTTCCGTCGTCAAACTGCTTTTTCCGTTGCCGGCTTCCGCGACCGCCAGATTCCAAACCGCTTTGATAAAGCCAGCGTGGTTAAAATCCCGAAACTTGTCAGATTCTATCTGCACCAAACCGCCGGTCAGACTTTTGAATTCGCCGATTAGTCCGAGCACGACTTCCTCGTCCTGTTTTTCGGCCAGGATTTTAAAGTTAGCTTTCTCAAAATCATTTATCGTCAGGTTTCCTGTTGGAATTCCGCGCATTTTAAAAAGCCATTTGATGCTGGTTGAATCACCCATGTTAAATGTTTTGATGCCGCGAAAGACCGCCGCAGGCGACGCAATTACATTCGCTTTTTGTGTGTCGCTAAATTCAAAATCTGGTAAAAACGCATCAATCAACATCTTTCTTCTCTATTTTTCTCTGACCAATTCGACTAGTTTCGGTTCGCAAACGACGACCGGCATATTCTCGATCACCACGTTGCTCATATCGAGCCGGTAGGCTTCGTCTTCGCTGACGCTCAACCAGCGACGAATATAATAATAAGAATGCATGACGAAGTTGTCGCGGAAGTTCAAATCGTTTTCGTGACTTAAAAACGACCGCAGCAAAACAAAGCGGACATCGCCCGGAATTTTGTAATGCTGGAGCGCCGGATGGCGGCTCGTCAGGTTAACTTCTTTGTTTTTCTCCATATCTTCAAGAGCCATTTCAAAAAAGAAATTGATTCGCGGATCAATCCTAAATCCGAGCGTCAGAGTAATAAAATAAACGTCGTCTTTGGCCAAAGTTTCGACTTTGTAGCGAGTCGTAAACGGCTCGTTGTCAGTGTGAACATGAAGAAACCAGTAAACATCGGCGCGTTTCGGGACGCGTTCGAGAATCGAGAGCATCGTTTCTTTTTCAAGCTGTTTTGATGTATGCGACTCGGTCAAATAAACCAGATGCGTGGCATATTGCGGCAGCGTTCGGTCATTGCTCAACTCTTTGAGAGTTTTAAAAAACTGTTCGGTTGCTTCAAATCGGGTCAGAGAGCGGCGCAGCTGACGCCCCTTATACCATAGCCACATCGTTGAAACCAGCAGCAAACCGATGAGAACTGTAATCCAGCCGCCTTCGGGAAATTTGACCAGGTTGGCAATCAGAAACGAAAGTTCAATTGTCAGGAAAATTCCCGTCAGCAATACAACTAAAATCAGCGGATATTTTTTGGTATGAAGATAAACCGCCAATAAAATTGTGGTCATCAACATCGTCGTCGTCACTGCCAGCCCGTAAGCGGCTTCCATGTATTTCGATTCCTGAAAATAGAGCACCACGCCGATGCACCCGCACATCAGCAGCCAGTTAATCTGCGGAATATAAAGCTGTCCTTTAAAATCGGTTGGATAATTGATTTCCTGCCGATACCAAAAGTTTAGGCGAATTGCTTCGCCAATCAGCGTAAAGCTGCCGCTGATTAAAGCCTGACTGGCGATAATCGTCGCGGCGGTGGCGATAATAATTCCAAGCGGCAGAATTGATTCCGGCACAATACCGTAGAACGGCGTTTTATCGCCAATTTTGGAGCCCGTTTGACTTATCAACAGAGCAGTTTGCCCGGCGTAACACAGGAGCAGGCAAATTTTGACGTAAATCCAGCTAAAACGAACATTATTGCGCCCGACGTGTCCCATGTCCGAATAGAGCGCTTCGGCTCCGGTCGTACAAAGAAAAACGGCTCCGAGCAGCCAGAATCCGCCCGGATATTCAGCGATGAAACGGTACACCCAAACCGGATTCAACGCTTGCAGCACTGAAAGATCCGCACTTAAACTGATTGCCCCGATGACGCCGATAAACGTAAACCAGACGAACATGACCGGCCCGAAAAAACGTCCGATGAGCTGTGTTCCAAATTGCTGCGCGACAAAAATCAAGATTAAAATGCCGATCACAATCGGAATCGTGGGAATTTTCGGTTCGTAAATCCGCAGACCTTCTATGGCGGAGGAAACTGAAATCGGCGGCGTGATAATGCCATCAGCGAGCAGAAAACTGCCGCCGATAATTGCCGGATACTTTAACCAACTGCCCGCTTTGTCTTGAATCAGCGCGAAAAGTGAGAAAATACCGCCTTCGCCGTTATTGTCCGCGCTGAGAGCGAGAAGAACGTATTTGATTGTCGTCTGAAATGTCAGCGTCCAAAAAATGGCTGAAAAACCGCCGAGAACAAGGGTTTGATCGATTACTCTGGTGCCGACAATAGCCTGAAAAGTATAGAGCGGAGAGGTGCCGATGTCGCCGAAAACGATTCCGATAGCGATCAGCAAGCCCATGAAAGAGACTTCGTTCAAATGTTTTGAATGATTATCCGAGTGTTCCATGCGCTCAAACCTACTCGCTTTTAACCATCACTTCAACTCTTTTTATTTCCAAAACCAATTCTAAAACTCTCGGTTCTATTTCAACTAAAAACCCGCGTTTGCCGCCGTTTATGTAAATGCGCGGCAAATCAAAAATCGTGCTTTCGGCGTAAATCGGCATTTTGGTTTTTACCCCGAACGGTGAAGTTCCGCCGACCAAGTATCCGGTTAATTTGTTTGCTTTTTCCGGCGTCACGGGCGCAACTGTTTTGACTCCTAAAAATCTCGCCAGATTTTTAGTCGAAACCTGCGCGTCGCCGTGCATCAGGGCAATCAAAGGTTTTTTCTGATCAGTTTCAAAAACCAGAGTTTTAATAACAGCATGTTCGTCAACAGCTAAAACTTGCGCCGAATGTTTTGTGCCGCCCTTTTCGACATACTCAAAAACGTGCGGTTCAAATTTGATTTTATTATCGCGCAAAACGCGAATTGCCGGTGTTATCGGATAATCCATAATTTAACGGAACAATTTTAGAGAATGCGCACGACTCGTCTATCACAGACGAATCTCAAGGAGTGTTTTGACAATTCCTTTGTCATTAGATTTCTTAGTACCGAAAACACGAAACAAGGTGATCATTGACCATTCCGGTCGCCTGCATAAAAGCATACATAATAGTTGAACCGACAAAGCTGAAACCGCGCTTTTTCAAATCTTTGCTGATTGTGTCGGAAACATGTGTTTTGGCGGGAACTTTCTTGGATTCGCGCCATTGGTTGACAATCGGCTTGCCCTCGACAAATTGCCAGATGTATCGGTCAAACGTGCCAAATTCTTCAACAACTTTTAAAAATGCTCTGGCATTGCCGACGGCCGAAGCGATTTTTAAACGGTTGCGGATGATTCCTTCGTTTTGCATCAGCTCGACCAATTTGCTTTCGTCATAAAGCGCAATCTTTTCCGCCGCGAAATTGTCGAACGCGGCACGATAGTTTTCGCGTTTTCGCAAGATTGTGTCCCAGCTCAAACCGGCTTGGGCGCCTTCTAAAATCAAAAATTCAAAGAGCTTTTGGTCATTGCGGACGGGAACGCCCCATTCCCGGTCGTGATATTCAATGGCCAAATCGTTTTTCGCCCAGCTGCAGCGAGTTTCCATTTTGCTTCTGAATTTTAAGGCAAATATTTTTCAATCAAAACTTGCGGCAAACAGCTGGTAAAATCATCAATCACTTCGACCACGCCTTCTAAAACTTGTAATTCTTCGCGTTTATTAACGGTTGCGAGCGCGATTGATTTCATTCCCGCCGCGCGCGCAGCGGTAAAACCGTTGATTGCGTCTTCAAAAACCAGACAGTTTTCCGGCTCGACACCGAGTTTTTGAGCTGACTTTAGAAAAATTTCGGGATTTGGCTTTCCGTTTTCGATATCGGCGGCTGTTGTCACGGCCTGAAAAAACTGCCGTAAATCCAGGCCGTCCAGAATAAATTCCATGTTGGCGTTCGGCGCGGCGGTGGCGACTGCCATTTTGACGCCGAGCGTTTTTGCGGCGGTCAAAAATTCGATTGCGCCTTTAATCGCTTGGCGATGCGGCAGAAATAATTCGCGATACAGTTCTTCTTTGCGCCCGCCCAGCGCGAGCAGTTTTTCTTCGTCTGCGTCCCGAAAAAAGTGCGGAATGATTTCGCGGTTTGTTTTGCCGGCCGTTTTGACCAGAAAATCATGCGCGTCGGCTTCGACGCCGTTTTCAGCCAGCATTTGCTGCCAGGCGAGCCCGTGAAAATGCATGTTGTCCACGAGCGTGCCGTCCATATCGAAAATAAATGCTCTGTTTTCAAACATCAAAATTAGCTGGGAAAACCGTCAAGTTTCATCACGTTTTGCGCCTGGCGAAAATGCCTGCGGGCGTGATAAACCGAGATTTTGTAAGCGTCAAAAAGAGTGTATGTGATAAATGAAGCTGCCGGTGAAGAGATCACAATCTTATCCGTCTCAACATTCTGCGTTGCTTCCATCAATTCAATTAGTTTTTGTTGGTTGGCGACAAAATCGCCGACAATATTCGGGCTGACATTGCTGTTCGCCGGACGAAAGGCGCTTGGCGCTTTTTGCTTCTTTTTATTTTCGGGAAGAATGGCCTGCAATATCTGACCGCCAAAAAATTTCGGCAAAAATGGCAATTTCGCCCAAATATTTGGTTTGTAATCGCCTTTGACAACGCTTTCAAGAGCCGGAAAACCTTTGCTCATTGCCGCAATCAAATGCTCTAGGCATTGTCCGACGCTCCAGTTTTCGGCGTCGGGCTTCCAATTCAATTGCGCTTCGCTCAGGTTGCCGAAAAGCGTTTTTGCGTCTTCGTTGATCGAACGCGCGGCTGAAATTAAACTGCTCAACTCTGAATTCATTTTTTTAAATTAACGCCCGTTGAAATTTCCTTCGCGTCTCTCAATAAATGAGCGCAGACCTTCCTGCGCGTCTTCAGTTTGAAAAAGGCTTAAAACCTGGGGCAGCAAATTGGCGGCGGCAGTCTCAAAACCTTCCGTTTGAGCCTGCCGAGCCGACGAAAGCGTCGCCTGAACGCCAAGCGGAGCCTGCGCCGCAATGCGATTTGCAATTTCAATCGCCCGCGTCAGTTGTTCGTTATGCACCACAACTTCCTGCACCAACCCGATTCTGAAAGCCTCCGCCGCATCAAATTCGTCGCCTGTCAACAGCCAGCGCATCGCATTTCCCCATCCGGCCTGCTCTGGAAAACGAATTGTCGCGCCGCCAAACGGGAAAATGCCGCGTTTAATTTCGATTTGCGCGAATGTCGTGTTTTCCGAAGCGACGCGAACATCAACCGCCAGCAAAAGTTCGATTCCGATTGTCAAACATTTGCCGTGAACCGCCGCGACAACCGGTTTGCTGCGCTGCCGCGCGGGATTTAAACCGAGCGGGTCAATCGAATTTTCGGGCGCGTCAAGTTTTCCGCCCGCCGCGATGCTCGGCGCGACGTTGGCTAAATCAAGTCCTGCCGTAAACATCTCGCCTTCGGCATACAAAACGCCGCAACGCGCGTCTGCAGTATTTTCGAGTTGAGCGAACGCCAGCGCCAGTTCGTCCAGCATCTGCCGGTCAAAAGCATTGCGTTTGGCCGGACGATTTAAACCAATCAGCAGCAAATGCCCGCGCTGCTCTACTTTAATTCTTGACTCTTCAGTTTGCATCATATTTTTAAGCCGCGAACAAACACCAAAAGGATACAAACAAAAACCAATTTAATTTTGTTGACCCGCTGATCTCTTACACTAAACGTTTATTTTCGTGTCCTTTCGTGTCCTTTCGTGTCCTTTCGTGTTTGTTCGTGGTTAATATTCTTTAGTTCCTCAACGGTTTGCCATTTTTGAGCATAAAACCGATCCGTTCCTGAGTTTTGCGCATCCCGCACAATGACAAAAATGCTTCGCGTTCGAGGTCGAGCAAATGCTGTTCGCTGACTAAGGTCTGGTGGTTTAAGTCGCCGCCGGTCAGGATTTTCGCGAGTTTTGTGCCGATTAGCGCGTCGTGGTCGGAAATGTATCCGCCGCGCTTCATCATAAAAATCCCGAGTTTGAGAGTCGCCAGCGCCGGTTCGCCGAGCGCCAGAATATCCGTGCGCGGAGTTGGCTGAACGTAGCCGGTCGAAGCTAAAGCCAGGACATCGGCTTTGGCATCGGCGATCAGGCGGTCGGAATTCATCGAAATTGCATCGGTCGGGCGCAAAATCCCCATTGTTTGGGCTTCCTGCGCGCTCGTCGCAACTTTACCGGTTCCGATCATTTCAAAAACTTTTCTCAAAAAAGCGAACGGGTCAGCGTCGGGCGTGCGTTTTGCGGCGTCCATCGCCCGCAAAGTCATTTCTTTCGTTCCGCCGCCCGCCGGAATCAATCCGACTCCGACTTCGACCAGCCCGATGTAAGTTTCCGCCGCCGCCCGCGCTTTATCGCCGTGCAGAGAAATCTCGCAGCCGCCGCCAAGCGCTAAACCGTGCGGCGCGCTGACAACCGGTTTGGCCGAATATCGCAAACGCATCACCGCGTTTTGCAGAGCGCGAATCTGTAAATTGATGTCGTCCCATTCTTCTTCCTGCGCGCCCAACAGCAGGAGCATTAAGTTTGCGCCCGCGCTGAAATTTTGCCCTTGGTTGCCGACTACCAGACCAACGTGGTTGCGTTCGACTTCTTCGACCGCGAATTTCATCATTGAGATTGTGTCCGCGCCGATGGCGTTCATTTTCGAGTGAAATTCTAGGCAGGCCACGCCGTCGCCGATGTCAATCAGACTCGCGCCCGAGTTCTTTTTGATAACGCCGGTTCGATCTTTGACTGATTTGAGAATAATCACGCCCGGTTTATCGGCAATCGGTTGGTAAGAATTAGTCGCAAAATCAAAAAATGATTTCTGGCCGTTTTCTTCTTTGTAAAACGAAGTCGCCCCTGAAGCGAGCATTTTTTCGACATTTTGCGGAACGGCCTGTCCTTCGGCGCGCATTCTTTCGACCGATTCTTTGACGCCGATGGCGTCCCAGGTTTCAAAAACGCCGATTTCCCAGCCAAAGCCCCATTTAATCGCGTTATCAATTTCGACAATCGTATCGGCGATTTCAGGAATCCGATTGGCCGAGTAGCGCGCAATCCGCGCCGTGGTTTTCCATAAAAATTCGCCGACGCGGTCTTTGCCCCAGACAAGAGTTTTAACGCGCGCCGGAATGTCTTCGATTTGTTTGGCGGCGTCAAGAGAGGGAAACTTTGTTTTGCCTTGCGGTTTGTATTCAAACGTTTGCAAATCGAGTTCGAGAATTTCGGTTTTGCCCGCCGCATCTTTCGACTTTTTAAAAAATCCGCCGTTTGTTTTATCGCCCAACAATTTTTTGTCGAGTAGTTGCTTCATCAACTCGGGCATTTGAAACGTTTCGCGGTCTTCGTCGTCCGGAATTGCCGGATAAAGATTGGAAACGACGTGAGCGGTGACGTCTAACCCAACCAAATCGGAGGTTCTAAAGGTTGCGGATGACGCGTGTCCGATGGCTTTGCCGGTCATTTGATCAACTTCGGTCGGCGTAAATCCCATCTCCAGCATTTCGTTCATCACCGCCATAATCGAGAAAACGCCGATTCGGTTGGCGATAAAATTCGGGCGATCTTTGGCCGGCACAACGCCTTTGCCCAAACGCACATCTAGAAATTCTTCAGTCTCATGCAATACTCGTTCATCCGTCCATTCGGTCGGAATCGTCTCGACCAGTTTCATGTAGCGCGGCGGATTAAAAAAGTGAATCCCAAAAAAGTTGCGGCGAAAATCGTCGGAAAATCCTTCGGCGATGGAACGAATCGGAATCCCGCTGGTGTTTGAAGCCACGACCGAACCGGGTTTGCGATACTGCTCGACCTGCTCGTAAAGTTTGCGTTTTAGCTCAAGGTTTTCGACAACCGCTTCAATGACAAAATCGCAATCTTTAATTTTTGCCAAATCATCCTCAAAATTGCCGATGCTGACCAGGGTTGCGTTATCGTTATTCATGTACGCCGCCGGTCGGGCTTTTTTGAGAGCTTCGAAACCGGCTTTGACGATTTGGTTTTTGGCGTTTTTGTCATCACCGCCGGCGGCTTCGCGCGGGGCAATATCGAGCAAAATTGTCGGGATTCCGGCGTTGGCTAAATGAGCGGCAATCGTCGCGCCCATCGTTCCCGCCCCTAAGACGGCGGCTTTTTCTATTCGCAGCATGATCTTCTCCACAGTTGATTTTGTAAAAATTGCAGGTGGAAAGATAATACTGAATGAACGCTCATTCAGCAAGCAATTTGAAATAATTTTTGTTAGAGTCGGTAGTAATTTGGCTTTGAAATAAACTTACGTTATAGAATTACTGTGCATCTAAAGAGTTCTGACGCCAAAAATAAATGCAAGTATCTTTTCTTTTTTTAGAATCGCTCGGAACGCCGGAAATGATTTTAATAGCGCTCGTCGCACTGATCATTTTCGGGCCGCGCAAGCTGCCGACGATTGGGCGCACAATCGGCAAATACACGGCGGAATTTAAACGCGCCTCACGCGAATTTCGCGAGACTTTTGAACGCGAAGTGCAGATGGCTGAGCTTGAAGAAAAACAAACAACTGCTTCGACTGCGACAAAAAACGTTGAAACGGTGAACGATTTCAACCAGATTGAGAACACCGTTGGCAGGGGTTCGGCCAGAAACGTCGCGCCGCCGGAACAAAAAGGCTTTGTTCCGGCAACAGAAAATTACGAGCCGAGTCAATCGGTAGCCGCGCCGGAAATCCGCGCGGCAAACCCGACGGAATTTGCCGTGCCGCCGGTAAATCCAATTCCGTTTGAAACCGCCAAAGTTTCCGAAGCAGCCGAAAAAACAGTGGCGCGCAGCAAACGCGAATGGCTCTGACAATTTTGGATTTTAGATTTTGGATTGGCTATTACAAAAACAGTTATTTGTTCGAAGTTAGTAATTGCAAATGTGCATTTTGAATCCAAACTCCAAAATCTAAAATCCAAAATCTAAATAATGTCCGCAGTTTTTCCGCAAAAATTTGAAAGTCATGAGGAAGCCACCGAGCGCGAGCTAGGCGGGCAAATGTCTTTTCTCGAACATCTCGACGAATTTCGCCGCCGCCTGGTTCGTTCGGTCGCTTTTGTGATGGTAGCGTTCATGCTTTTGTGGTTTGTTTCTGACCGCATTTACAATTTTTTGGCGCGCCCCGCTCAGGAAGCTCTAGCCCACCAGACACAGCGCGCGGTTCCGGTCGGAGGGATTACTGGCGAAGAGCAAATTTTATCTCTCAACACTTTAAAAGAAGGCGATGCCGGGAGACTCGTTTTTGATCAATCAACTAAAATCGGCATCAGCGTCATTCCGCCGGGCGCAACCGTTTTAGCCAGAGTAGCGCGTGATTCGAAAGGTGAAATCGGGCTTTTTACGGATGAACCGCTGTTTTCCGGCAACGCTATTGTGCCGAAAGGCGTCAGACTTCCTTTTGACTTTAAAGCCCAGCCTGGCGACAATTTTTCCTCGGAAGATCGAATGATTGTCACTACGGCGCTGGAGCCGTTTACGCTTTACGCGATGGTCGCACTTTATTCGGCAATCGGTTTGAGCGTCCCGTTTTTGCTGCTCCAAATCTGGGGCTTTGTTTCACCGGCTTTGTACAAACACGAACGCGCTTATGTGACTCCGTTTATTGGATTATCCACTGTTTCGTTTGTCGCCGGCGCGGCTTTCGCTTATTATGTTTTGTTGCCGCCGGCGCTCACTTATTTAATCGGGCTTGGTCAGGATTTTCGAGTTCTGCTTCGCGCCAGCGATTATTTCGATTTCGTTACGATTTTGATGCTCGCGATGGGATTGGTTTTCCAAATGCCCGCGATTACTTATGTTCTGGCGCGCATCGGAATTGTTAACGCCAGGTTTTTAGTTCGCGTTTGGCGCACGGCGGTTGTTGTGATTTTGGTTGTCGCGGCGGTCGCCTCGCCAACGACGGATATTCCAAACATGCTTTTGTTTGCGGCTCCGATGATTGTGCTTTATATAATTTCGATTTTTATCGCGTGGATTTTTGGAAAAAAACGCGTTTCAACCGATAGTTAAAGCAACCGTCAAAGTAGCAAGGCGCATCTTGATTATCAGCAAACTGGAATTATAATAAATTTACATTTAGTTTAATCATCAGATTTTCCGAGCAGGATTCATCTTGAAAGCTTGAAAATGGGCTTTTCCTCGACTTATACCAAAGGAGTTTTAACCCGAATGTCTGGAAAGATATTGATAAAAAATTTCGCCGCAGCCGCTTTGCTGCTGGCTGCCGGTACAACTGCCGTCTTCGCGCAGAAAAACAAAAACCAACCCACCCAAGACCCGAACGATAAACCGCTGACGGTGACGAATGAAGCCAAAAAGGTTTATAAAGATTGGGTCAATAAAGATGTGTCTTTGATTATCACGTCCGAAGAAAAGAAGGCCTTTAACAAATTGACTACGGACGAAGAGCGCGAAAATTTTATTACGCAATTTTGGGCACGGCGCGATCCAGACCCTGATACGGAAGAAAACGAATATCGCGAACAGTATTACGAACGAATCGCTTATGCCAATGAGCATTATGCATCGGGTATTCCGGGCTGGAAAACCGACCGCGGCAGAATTTACATTACGTGGGGCAAACCCGATTCAATCGAATCGCACCCGTCGGGCGGCAGCTACGACCGTCCAAGTTATGAAGGCGGCGGCTCAACCACGACCTATCCTTTTGAAACATGGTTTTACCGTCATCTCGATAACGTCGGCGACGGCGTGGAAATCGAGTTTGTTGATCCGACCGGCACCGGCGAATACCGGATCGCCCGCAGCCCTAATGAAAAAGACGCGCTTTTGAATGTTCCGGGAGCGGGTTTAACCACTGCTGAACAGCTTGGAATTGGTAATAAAGCCGACCGAATTTCGGGCAATGGTTACCAGACAGCCAACGGTTTTTTCCAGGGCCGCGAACAGGATTCGCCGTTCCGCCGCCTTGAACTGATTACTAATTTGCAGCGGCCGCCGCAACCTAAATACGCTGATTTGGAATCTTCATTGGGTAACGGCGATTCTCCGATTATCGGCGACAATCCGCTCAATTTTGATTTGCGCGTTGATTTTTTCCGCCAGTCTGATGATCACGTAATCACGGCGTTTACAGTTCAGGCCGACAATCATGACTTGGTTTTTGTGGATGTCGGCGGAGTTCAGACTGCGAGATTAAACATTTTCGGACGAATCAATTCGGTTGCCGGAAAACGCTCCGGCATTTTTGAAGATCCGGTAGTCACGACGGCAACAGTCGAAGAACTTTCGGACGTTAAAGACCGCAAATCAGCGTATCAAAAAGCGATTGCGCTCGCTCCCGGAACTTACAAAGTTGCGGTAATCGTCCGCGACGTTGTTTCGGGCAAGAAGGGCGTGATTCAAAAAGGTTTTACCGTCCCGAAATACGATGCGGCCAAGCTTTCGACTTCCACTCTCGTATTGGCTTCGCGTCTTTACACTTTGAATGACCGCGAAATCGGCGGACAGTTTACGATTGGCGACAAAAAAGTGATTCCTAATGTTTCCGGCGTTTACAAACGCGGGCAGGAATTGGGAATTTATTTACAGGTTTACAATGCCGGAATTGACCAAACTACCCTGAGACCTTCGGTTGACGTCGAATATGTGTTGATGAAAGGCGGCAAGGAAATCGGCAAACAGCCGGAAAATTGGGCTGGCATGAGCGATGCCGGGCAGCGTCTAACGCTGGCCCGATTGGTTCAAACTCAGCCGCTGACGCCCGGTGATTATGAAATTAAAGTCAACATCAAAGACCATGTGACCGGACAATCACTTTCGCCTTCGGAAAAATTTACGGTCAAAGAATAACGCAGACGCGATAAAACTCCTGTGCAAGAAAAAGCCGATGTTCTCAGAGCATCGGCTTTTTCTTGCACATTTATTATCAAATGTAGGGGTGCGGGCTTGTCCCCACCCAATGAGCCGAAGGCGAACAACGTGTTATCTGCAAACATTTATCAATCAAAGGAAATTATCGCTTTTGCAAAGCCAAACGCTCATTGGGTGGGGACAAGCCCGCACCCCTACAATTTTTTTAGCCAAAATTGTCATACCAGAGTTGAAATATAACGAGCGTCCAGAGCGTTTTGTAATGATTTGCTTTGCCCTGTTCGTGTTCGCTCAAAAGTCTTTGGACAAATGTCGGATTAAAAATCTGCTGGTTTTTGAGGCGGTCGGGCGCGAGTAATTCGCGAACCATTGGATTGAGTTTTCCTTTGAGCCACGCGGCAACCGGAATGCCGAAACCTTTTTTGGGACGTTTTGTCACAAAATCGGGAAGCAGCGGCGCGACCGCTTTTTTTAAAATAAATTTGGAAGTTCGCCCGTTTAATTTGTAATTTTCCGGCAAGCTGGCGGCAAATTCCGCCACGCGCGGGTCGAGAAACGGCGCTCTGACTTCGAGCGAGACCGCCATCGAAGCGCGATCAACTTTGGTTAAAATGTCCTCCGCCAGATAAAATTTGATGTCGAGAAACTGCGCTTTCTCAGTTATATTTCGGGCGTCGCACTGTTCGAGCAAAAGTCTAGCGTCTTTGTAAATATCAGCCCCATTTTGTGATTTAACTTGATCCGTTAACAAATCTTCCTGTTCGCGAGTGGTAAACGACCCGAAAAACGAATGATGTCTGGCGACCAGCTCCGTTTGGGCAACCGAGTTGATAAAGCGTTTGGCTTTGAAATCAAAAGCCATGTTTTTGGTGCTGGTCGGAAGATTCCGGACAACGGCTTCGATCAAATTTCTTCGTAAAAAGCCGGGAATTTTCTCGTAAGTCTTGGCCAATTTATGCGCGTAATACATCGGATAACCCGCAAAAATTTCATCGCCGCCGTCGCCGCCGAGCGCGACCGTGACCTGAGAGCGCACAAAACGGGACAGTAAAAACGTCGGCAAAATAGAAGCGTCCGACATCGGTTCGTCTAGCCAGCCGGCGATCTGGGGTAAAATATCGGCGGCTTTGTCAACGCTCAAGATGTCTTCGTGATGCTCGGTTCCGAGATGCGCGGCAACCTGTCTGGCGTAGCCGGATTCGTCAAACGAGGCTTCTTCAAAACCAATTGAAAAAGTTTTAATCGGACGGCTCGAAAATTGTTGCGCAAATGCCGCCACGCTCGAAGAATCAACGCCGCCCGAGAGCAGCACGCCGAGCGGAACGTCCGCGATCATCTGTGATTTCACCGCATCGGCCAGCAAATCGCGCAATTCTTCGCTCGCCTCTTCGATTGACGGCGTAGGAGTTCGCTTTTCAAAACTCAAATTCCAATAACGCTCGATTTTTATTTCCCCGTTGCGAAGCGTCAAACTATGAGCGGCGGGCAATTTGTAAATATTCTGGTAAATCGAAAGCGGCGCGGGAACATAATCAAATGCCAAATATTGCCGCAACGCTTGGAAATCAAGCCGCGTTTCAACGTCCGGGTGCGCGGCGAGCGCTTTGAGTTCCGACGCGAAAATGAGTTTTTGGTTAAAAACTCCGTAATAAAGCGGTTTTTCGCCAAAACGGTCGCGCGCTATCAAAAGTTTTCGGCGGCGCGCGTCCCAGAGCGCAAACGCAAACATTCCGCCGAGTTTTTCCACCATTTTTCCAGCGTGTTCTTCGTACAAATGCGGCAAAACTTCGGTGTCGGTGTGCGAGGTAAAATGATGTCCGCGTTTTTCCAACCGGGCGCGCAGTTCTTGAAAGTTATAAATCTCGCCGTTCATCACGACAGCAACCGTCTGGTCTTCGTTAAAAACCGGCTGCTCGCCGCCCGCGACGTCAATAATCGCCAGACGACGCATCCCCAACGCAACATTTTCCGACGCGAAAACGCCTTCCGAATCCGGCCCGCGATGACGAATTTTGGCGCACATCGAACGCAAAATCGTTTCATCGCCGCCCGCATTCGGTGAAGCATTAGTATTTAGATTTGCCCAACCGACAATGCCGCACATAAATTAAACAAATTGAAGTTCCAAATGGGGATAAATACAAAGTTCCAGATTTTGATTGTTTTTAACTTTGTCTCTGTCAAAAACATCTTTGTCTTCGAGATAGAAAAATCTGTTAGGGACGGTAATAATGTCGCAAAAGCGGAGAATTGCAGAATTCTTTTCGTTAACAAACTCAATTTTATTACGAACAGCAAAATAAATCGTGATAAAACACCTTCTATTTGAGACTTGTGATAACGAAATGGCAACAACACTTTCATACTGCCAAACAGTCACTTCTAAAACTAAGTCGTCCTTTTCCATCCTGAAAAAATGCGATTCAAAAAACTCATCTCTTTCAGGCAAAATACCTAAACATTCAACAAAATCGTATTCTCTCCACTTTAATTCAGGCATTTTCTTCAAATCCTATTTTTTCTCTCACGGCATAAATTGGTTTAGCTTGGGATTCGTGATACGTTCGCACAGACATTTCCGCGAGCAGTCCCATTAGAAAAAACTGCACCGAAATTGCGAGCATGACGACCGAAATCACCGGCAGAGGCGTTTGGATAAACGAAACTCCGGCAAAAACTTTCAGGTAGAATGCCCAAATGCTGGCAATCATTGATAATGCAAAGGCGATAAAACCGAAAGTGCCGAAAACGTAAATCGGCTTCGTTTGATACGAAGCCATAAATTTGATCGTCATCAAATCCAGCACGACTTTGACCGTTCGCGACAATCCATATTTTGATTTGCCCATTGTGCGGGCGTGATGTTCGACCGGAATTTCGCCGACGCGTGCTCCCGCCCAGGCCGCGTAGATCGGAATAAAGCGATGCATTTCGCCGTATAACCGCACGTCCTGGATCACGTCGCGGCGATAGGCTTTTAGTGAACAACCGTAATCGTGAAGATTGACGCCGCCGATTTTTGAAATCACGCTGTTGGCAATCCACGAAGGAATTTTTCTGGTAAACAGTTTGTCCTGACGATTTTTGCGCCAACCTGAAACGACATCGTAGCCTTCGTCCAATTTTTCGAGCAGACGCCGAATGTCCGCCGGATCGTTCTGCAAATCGGCATCCATCGGAATCAAAATCTCGCCCGTCGCCGCGTCAATTCCGGCGCTCATCGCCGCTGTTTGTCCGTAATTGCGGCGAAACGAGATGACACGAACGCGTGAATCTTCCGCAGCAATTTCGCGCAATATTCGTAAGCTCGCGTCCGTCGAACCGTCGTCCACGTAAATTACTTCCGCCGTTTTGCCGAGCGCGTCCAGCGCATCGGAGATTTTCCGGTGCATCGGGCGCAGATTCGGTTCTTCGTTAAGAACAGGCAAAAAAAGCGATAATTCAGGCGCAATTTTTGACTCCGAAACAATTTTCATCTCTGGTGAACTCATTCTAAGCAAAACAAAAACCGCTCAAAAAATAAAATTTTCTATCAAAAAAACAAAATGCAATTTAGAATCTAGCTGATATGAACATCTGGCAGATTATCCGGCGACTTGTGCCGTTTGTAAAACCTTACCAAAAATTCGTGGTGATTTCGCTTTTCCTGACGTTAATCGGCGCGGTCGCGGCGCAAATCAACCCGCTCGTCTTGCGTTACACGGTTGATACAATTGCCGGACTTTTAGGCGCGGGCAAAAATGTTAGCGAAAGCGCTTCGCTCCTGCTTTCGATCAGCGCGATTTTGCTGGGCAAAGAAATTGTCAACATCGGGGTCAAATACGGGCAAAGCATGATCGGCGAACGGATTCGCGTCAATTTATCCAGCGCTCTTTCCCAACACGCCATCGAAAAAATTCTAACTTACAGATATTCGTTTTTCGCCGACAATGAAAACGCCACCGGGAAGTTACAAACCCGAATTGATCGCGGCGCGGAAAGCCTGACAAGCTTTGTTCAAAACATTTTTATAGATTTGCTGCCGCTTTTTGCCAATGCGATTCTGGCTCTCGTTTTAATGTTTAATGCGAATCTTTACGTTGGTTTGACGGCATCGGTCATTATGCCGATTTACTTTTTGCTCAGTTGGCGACAAGCCGGCTTGCTCAAAGGCGTCCGTCGCGGGCTGCGTTCTCTGCGGGAAACAAAAACCAACGGGCTGTTTAATATTATCGAATCAATCATTGTTATTAAATCATTTGTCCGCGAAGAAACCGAACGCGAAAAGCAATTCGCGCTGCAGCAAAATCTGATTGACGCTCAATTAAAACAACGCAAAACCAATTTTAGTTTTGACGCGGCGAAAACTTTTGTCGAGCAAATCGGCGTGGTCGCCATCATCATCCTAACCGCTTATCTTGTGCTCGGCGGGCAAATGACGATTGGCGCGATTATGTTTCACATTTTACTGTTCAATAATGTTTCCGCGCCGATTCGTCAGCTTCACCGGATTTACGATCAAATCAACGAAGCTCTGACATACGCCGAAGGTTATTTTGAAGTTATTGATGCGGACGAGGCGGTGGAGGAAAGCGGTTCGATCAGCATGGAAAACTTGCAGGGCGAATTTGTGCTCGAACACGTTGACTTTGTTTATCCAAACGGCACACAGGCATTGTTTGACGTTAACATGAAGATTCCGGCGGGGAAAACCGTCGCCTTTGTCGGACTTTCGGGCGCGGGTAAATCAACTCTGCTCAATCTGTTGTGTAAATTTTACCAGCCGACCAGCGGAAACATCAGGCTCGATGGCGCCAATATTTTGGATTACGACACGCATTTGCTGCGCCGCAAAATCGGACTTGTGCTGCAAAAAAATCATATTTTTCGCGGCTCAATCGAAGAGAATATTCGCTACGGAAAAATGACGGCGAATTTTGCGGAAATCGAAGCCGCCGCGCGCAAAGCTTATCTGCATGACCAAATCGAGCAATTGCCAAATAAATATCAAACCGACGCGCAATCTCTTTCCGGCGGTCAGCAGCAGCGCATCGCCATCGCCAGACTTTTTCTAAAAAATCCGCCGGTTATTTTCCTCGATGAACCGACCGCCAGTCTTGACGCCATTGCCACCGAGCAAATTAAAAATAGCCTGGACGCGATCAAAGAGAACCGAACGGTCGTCGTCATCTCACACAGCATCTCGCAAATTATTGATTCGGACGTGATTTTTGTTTTAAAAGAAGGGCGCGTGGTTGAAAGCGGAACGCACGAAGAATTATACGAAAAAGGCAAAATCTACCGAGAAATATTTAACGCTTCTGCGCGGAGTTTGAATTTAAACCGGATTTCGCGAACTCTGGAATTAGAAGAAAATTACACTTGATTCCGATGGAAACGCAGCGGAAAATCAAATTTCCCAATCTTCGATTCTGAGATTACTAATTCGGCTAAATTCTTTGGTGTTATGGGTAATCAGAATTAAATTATTTGCTAAAGCAATTGCAGCAATTTGCAGATCATAAGCTCCAATCGGCATTCCTTTTTTGTTAAGGTCAGCGCGAATTTCACCGAAAATTAGAGCGGCATTATCATTAAACGGTAAAGACTGAAATTGGCTGAAGAACTTTTGTTGAATTGCTAAAGATTTGCTTGTATTTTGACTTTTCATTGAGCCATAAAACATTTCCGCTTTAACAATCGAACAAACAGCGATTTCTGTCCTTAGTAATGATTCGAGTTTAAGCTTCACTTTTGAATGATAATCCTTGAGGTAAACAACACAAGCATTTGTATCAAGCAGATATATCATTCGAGTTCCTCTCTTATGTCGTACGGCGGCTGTGGCTCGCGTTCGGGGAAGTCCGGCAAGCTTCCTGCTGTTTCCTCAAAAAAACCGACGGGATAGCCGTTTGCATCTGTTTCAGATGCGTTTTCAGACTTTTCATCCAATGGCAAAATGATTATTTCAACGTTGCGATTTCTCAATTCTTTTGGAACTGCAATAACCGATGGGGCATTTTTAATAGTTTCGCGATAAAAATCCATTTTTAAAATTCTCCTATTTTTTCCTAGCCACGACCACAACCGAAACCCCAAACGGAAAGTTCAAATTTTTGAGCCAAAAGCGTTCCGCGCCAAAGAATTTTCCCAGTACGCCGTTGAGCGCGGAGATGTTGACGTTGTTTTCCGATTCCGGTTTGATTCCAGTTAATTTCATGATTGTTCTGCCCGCGAAAATCGGCGCAAAGAAAGTGATGTTGGCATAGGTTGCGCGTTCGACTTCAAATCCGGCCAGCCGCAATCTTTCGACAATTTGTTTTTTGGTATAACGAATGCGATGGTTTGAAACATCGTCCTGAACGCCCCACAAAAACATAAACGCGGGAACGAAAACGAGCGTTTTGCCTCCCTTTTTGAGAATCCGGTGCATTTCCCGAAGTCCGGCAACATCGTCGTCCAAGTGTTCAATCACATCAAGCGCGGTCACGACATCAAAACATTCGTCGTCAAACGGCAGTTTTTCTGCCAAACCTTTGTGCGCCGTCAAGCCCTTAGACCGGCAAAATTCGAGCGCGTCGTCGGAAACATCAACGCCCTCTGCCGCGCCGAATTTAGCGAGCATTTCAAGGTTCCCGCCCGTTCCGCAACCGACATCCAAGATTTTTGGATTTTGGATTTTAGATTTTGGATTATGGATTATTTGCCGTAAGAAACTTTCCAAAATCAGCCGTCGCCCGACATACCACCAATGCGAATCTTCGACGCGATTCATAATGGCGTAAGTGTGTTGCTGCATTTCTTGGGGTAGTGTATTACTCATCATTATTTTACTTCTTTAAATCCATCCTCCTTCACAGGTTCACCGGTTATTGGCGTTTGCAAAAAATTTGGTGGCACACCTTTATTTCTCAATCCTTTGACAAATTCCATGTAGCTCTCCGCATCTTTTATATCGCCCTTGAGATAGCGCTTGAAGACAATAACAATAAAATTTGCGGTCTCCTCAGGAATAACAGTTTTCGCTAAAAGTTCTTTTGAAACATTTTTATCGCCTTCATACTGTTTCGCTATTTGTAAATAATTCTCAAAGTATTTAGCTAAACGAGAGTTTTCCCGCAGTTCCCAATTTTCTGCGATCCATGAAGTCAGTACGACTTCTGCATCACCAACTTTTCCATCCGCTGAATTTTTAAGTTTTTCAATTAGCTCGGGATGTAAAATCTTTTTTAATTCAACAAAACAGTCGTTCAAATTTGCAGGAATATAAATTTTAGACGGTGCATTTTTATCAGTTGAGGGTTTTATTTCATATATATTTGGTTTGTTTTCTTGAGAAGGTTTTATTTCATTAATATCCACTTTGTTTTCTTGATCTTTGCAAAACTGATTTGCTCCCAAACATAAAATAAGTAAAAAAATAATAAAGAATAATTTCATTGTATTTGCTCCAAAAATTAACAAACTATGCCAAATCCGCACCAAGAGTTTTGGTTGTGCCAAGTTATTTTAACGTCTTTTGCTGCGATTTCCTTCCACCAAGTTTCAAACTCTTTTTTTGAAATATAGAACGCGGTCGGGGCGACTAGATGATCAAAGACGATGTTGTGCTGTTCGCGCCAGCCGAAACTGCCCAGATGGTTGAGATATTCGTTGTAAAAAAGTTTACGAGCGAAAGATTTGGTTTTTTCGTTTCCATTCAGCGGCGCGTAAATCAATTTTGTCGCCAGAAAAACTGCGGCGGTCGGGAGTTTTGAAAGCTGAAAGAGCGTCGGCTGGTCAATTTTTGACGTGACGTTTTCTCTGATTGGATTGACAAAGCGGGTAATCCATTCATTATTCTCCGCGCCGTACACCCAGGCGGAAAGCGCGCCGCCCGGTTTTACTTTGCCGGCGAGCGAAATAAAAGATTTTTTCGGGTCGGGCGTATGATGCAAAACGCCGACTGAAAACGCGTAATCGAACGCTTGTTTAAACGGCAACTTGAAAATATCAGCTTGTACAATGTGTGCGTTTGGCAAATTTCCGGTTAATTCAAAAGCCGATTCAACGCCGTCGCCCAAATCAACGCCGACGATTTCGCGCGCGCCCCACGTGGCGGCTAATTTTGTGTGACGACCTTTGCCGCACCCGCCTTCGAGAACAATCTTGTCTTTGAAGAATGCGGGCTTGACCGGCTGCAGCCAGCCCAGAAACTGTTCGTTGTATTTCGGGTCTTCCTGCGTAAAGTTCGTCCATTGCCAGCCGAAATTCTTGGCGGTTTCGGCTTTGTCTTTTTCGATTTTCTCCAGCTGCGCAAAGCGCGGCACTCCGCGCACAATCGGAAATTCAACGTGACATAGGGTGCAAGCAAGCGTTCCCGTGATAATTTCAGAACCTTCGCTTTTTGCCACGTCGCGCAATCTAATCTCGCCGCTGCAATCGGGGCAAGCCAGTAATTCAAGCAGTTTTTCTTTCATAATCCAAGACAACGCCGCATAGCATCCTCAACCTTCCGCATTGCCTCATCTGAGAGCTTGCCGGCGGGCGCATCTTGAAAGCGATTCGGATCACGCGAGCGAATTTGAAAGCAAAAAAAAACTGTTTCCATCGGCAAGCCGCTTTCTGTAGATGTGACACGAATATTAGATGGAAAATCGCGCGGTACGTTCTCTCCCTTTGTTCCAACAATTACTATGATAACAAGCGGCAATTTGTTAATGCTATCAATTGACAAAATTAGAGCCGGTCGGCGGCCTGATTGTTCGCGTCCCAAACCGGATTAAGATCAACAAAATAAGTTTCACCGCGCTGAGGCATTAATATTTTTCCATCCCATCACGTTCTGATTGTTCAAACTCAGCATTAATTTCACTTATTTCACGTTTGATATCAGGGTCATTTGCCATTTCTGTCAATTGCGCGTCAAACGTAGGTTCAGCATCGAGTTCGCCGTGCAATTTTTCGGCAACGCGCGAAATAATCAAAAGCTGTTCGGCAACCGGTAATTGCAAAATGCTTTTTTCAATTTGTGAAACGGTCATCTGATTCATAACTTTACGCTCTCTAAGGTTTGTTCAAATCTTTCAAAGGCCTGGTGCGGAAACGGCTGCCGCCAGTTTTGTTCAAAAACGTCCGTCTCAATGTCGGCCAGAAGATGCGCGAAAGTTTGGTAGAAAGCCATGCAAATTTCGAGCGCGGTGCCCTCGTAAACAAAAACGGTTTCGCGCTCACTTTCAGCGCGGACAAAAGACGGATATTGAAATATTTCCAGCCGGACTTTTTCATCGTCGCGCCTGAATCGAAAATCAAAGGCTTCCGGATTGCGGCTCCACATAATTACAAACTCATCAGTCGGTTTGTCAGCTTGCAGCAGGGATGAGAGCCCGTCGAGAATTTCGGAGAGCGCGTTGGCGTGCGGCGTGTAAGCGGTTGTCGAGTGAAATTCGGTGACGCCGCCTTTGAAACCGATTGACATCCAGCCGCATTGCGGGCTGTTAAAGCTGACGGCGAATTTTTTAGAAAAATTTTCAGGCATTGATTTAATAAATAGTGAACGGTGAATCGTGAAACGTAAATTATTTTTACTGTTGACGATTCACGATTTACTATTCACTGCTTCGTTATGGTAACTTTTACCTCCAAATTCGACAAACTTTCAGGCTCTGGCAATGAAGCAATACTTAAATTTTCTTGAACATATTTTAAAAACCGGCGAACGGCGCGAAGACCGCACCGGGACGGGCACAATCGGCGTTTTCGGTTATCAAATGCGGTTTAATTTACAGGATGGATTTCCCGCCGTGACCACTAAAAAACTGCATTTTCGTTCAATTATTCACGAACTTTTATGGTTCTTAAAAGGCGACACCAACGTTAAATATCTGCATGACAATAAAGTGACAATCTGGGACGAATGGGCTGGGGCAAGCGGCGATCTGGGGCCGATTTACGGCAAACAGTGGGTTGCTTGGGAAGCGGCAGACGGGCGGGTGATTAATCAAATTGCCGATGTTATCGCCGAAATCAAACGCAATCCGTTTTCACGGCGATTGATAGTTTCGGCGTGGAACGTCTCGGATTTGAGTGAGATGGCTTTGATGCCGTGTCATCTGCTTTTTCAGTTTCACGTTTCGAGCGAGGGCAGATTGTCGTGCCAGCTTTATCAGCGTTCGGCGGATTCGCTCCTCGGCGTTCCGTACAATATTGCCTCGTACGCTCTGCTGACCGAGATGATCGCGCAGCAATGCGATTTGGAGGCAGGAGATTTTGTCTGGACTGGCGGCGATTGCCACATTTATCTCAATCATCTCGAACAAGTTAAACTGCAGTTGACGCGCGAGCCGCATCCTTTGCCGCGTCTCGAATTTAAGCGCAAACCGGATTCTATTTTCGATTATAAATTTGAGGATTTTGAAATCACAGGTTATCAATCGCACGCGCCGATTGCCGCGCCGATTGCCGTTTAAATTAAGTAACGATTAGTGATAAGAGACAGCGTGAAGACAAATTTATTTTAGTATTTCCTCGCTTCGCCCAAAGATAGCTTAACTTGTTCGGCTCTGTTATATTTTTGGAACAAAACTCGATTATTTCAGACGCTTTTAGCCCTTAAATCAAACTGAAAGGATAAAACAAAAAGATGGAACACGAAGAGCATCGCCGGAGAGAAAGCAGTGCGGGAGAAAAGTTAACCTATTTACTGATCGGCGGCGGCATCGGCGCGGTTGTGGCGTTATTGTTTGCGCCGAAAGCGGGCTTTGAATTGCGCGAAGATATTGCCGACGTGACCCGCAAAGGCGTGGAAAAAGGGCGCGAAGCCGCCGTTTCAGTCGGGACGCGAGCCGGAGAATATTACGAAGTCGCCCGCGACAAAGCCGGAGAATATTACGATACGACGCGGACACGCGCCTCTGAGCTTTATCAAACGGCGGAAGAAAAAGCGAAAGTCCTGGCAGAACAAGCTCGCGAAGCGACAACCGCTCCGCGCAACAGTTTATCCGCCGCGATTGAAGCTGGAAAACAGGCTTATTACGAGGAAAAACGCAAAACCGAATCAGCTCTGATTCCCGAAGGCCGCGCTTCATACCCGAACGAACTTGGCGAGGGTATTAGTAAGGAAAGTTAAGCAAAATTTTATCCTGTTGAAATTTGACGCTTAAATCAAAAAGAGCGGCTTTGACGCCGGTTCGGCAAATTATTATCCGCGATAAATTTCTTGCAAAAGCAAGTTTCAGTTGTAAACTCTGGGTTGCAGCCGATTCGATGGTTTTAATCCGGAGCGTTGCTGCTCAATAATTCATTTCAGACAAACGCAAAGTTTAGGGAGATACAAATAATGACGGTGTTAGCTTTTCAGTTAGGAAACGAAGCTTCGTTGTTTTGGATTCTGGTGATCATTGCATTTTGTTTCGCGATTATGGCTCTTTCAATGGCGACGATTGCATTCATGGTTTATCGGGTCGTCGGTCTGGCGCAGCAGCTTCAGGCGAAAACCGAACCGTTGATTCAATCGGCTAATAATATTGCCGCTCAAGGCAAAGAAATGGCTGAAAAATTTACCGAATTATCCGAACATCTTTCTACCGCTACCAGATATTTTGCCGATTCAGCCGTAATTATCAAAGACGAAGTAACCGAAATCAGGTCTTTGGTCAGTCAGACCGCCATCACCGCAAAAGATAAATTAACTCTGGTGAGCCAAACCATCGAAAGGACGAACGGGCAAGTCACCGAAACCGCCGATTTTATTCAATCGAGAGTAATCGGACCGGCGCGCGAGTTGGCCGCAATCATGGCCGGCGTGCGGCGCGGGCTCGAAGTATTGTTCGCTCCGTCTCCGCAACAGCTCGACACTGTTTACGGCGAAGATGAAATGTTTATCGGTTAATTTGTATGTTTGCTGCGACGCTGATTGAAAAAAAATGGCTGTATAGACGTTTTGAAGTGTTAACGCCGCAAGGAGTCAGCGAAGTGATTTATGACGGGAGAGGCATCGGCTACGAATCTGTTCTCGTCGAAGGTCAACCGATTTTATCAAAAACCAGTTTATGGTGGTACATTCCCGAATTTAGTTTTACCGTCGGCGAATATTCGGGAAAAATTTCAGTCAGAGTATGGGTCTGGTTATCAATCAAATCCTTGAGTCTGCAAGTAGATAATCAAACTTTGTATTCGGAGGAATAAATAAGCACCCGGTCGAATCTTGCCAATTATGAGCGATCAATTAACAAACGTCGGCGAATTATTAAAACAGGCGAAAGAGTTTCTGAACGCCGGAAATCTTAATGAAGCGCTGACTTTCTACGAAAAAGCTCTTGCGCTTGACCCGCGCGACGTTAACGCCTGGATTAACAAAGGGCTCGCGTTGTGGAGTTTGGGGCAAAACGAAGCCGCCCTCAAGTGTTACGATTCGGCGCTTGAACTCGACCCGCAAAATGCTCTGGCATGGATGAACAAAGGAAACGCGCTCAGTGCGCTCGGTCGGCAGGACGAGGTTCTTTCGTGTTATGACCGTGCGCTCGAAATAGATCCAAATCTTGCCAGAGCCTGGTATAACAAGGGCGACGAGCTTGGTCGCCTGAACCGCATAATAGAGGCTCAAGCATGTTTTGAAAACGCTTATCAGCTTGGATTAACTCAGGCTAAGAGTATGATTGGAAAATGCGAGCGGATTTTGATGAACGAATGGTATGGCTAGACAAAGACAAACGATTCATTTGATTGACTAAAAGCCGGTTTCTTGGCATAAATAGAAGAGAAATATTTTATGACGAACCGCTTTGAGACAATTATAATTTCTGCAAAAAGGGGCTTTGTCGCCAGCGGCGAATGAGTTAGAGATAAATTTTACTCTGATAAAAAGTCCCAAGTCTTTCAAAAAAGGCTTGGGACTTTTGAATTTTGTCACTGTTAAACTTAGACTGACATTTGATCTGACAAATTTATGAGCGAACCTTTAGAACTAAAAAAGACAGTTAATCTGCCTAAAACAAATTTTTCGCAAAAAGCTAACATGGCTCAAGCCGAACCGGCCCGGCTCGACAAATGGAAACAAATCGGACTTTACGATTTGATCGGGCAATCACGCCGCGGCCGGCAAAAATTTATCCTTCACGACGGCCCGCCTTACGCCAACGCCGATATTCACATCGGCACGGCTTTAAATAAAATTCTCAAAGATTTCATCGTCAAATCCAGAACGATGATGGGTTTTGACGCGCCATATGTGCCCGGCTACGACTGTCACGGTTTGCCGATTGAAAACTACGTCGAGCGCAAGCTCAAAGAAAAAGGCAAAGCCAAAGACGACATCCCGACCAAAGCATTTCGCCGTATCTGCCGCGAACATGCGGCTGGAGCGATGAAAAATCAAACTAGGGATTTCCAGCGCCTCGGCGTTCTGGGCGAATGGGAAACGCCGTATTTGACGATGTCAAACGAATACGAAGCCGAAACCGCCCGGCTTTTTGGCAAATTCATCGAGCGCGGTTTTGTTTATCGCGGGGCGCGCCCGGTGTATTGGGATGTTTACGACCAAACTGCTCTGGCCGAAGCCGAAGTCGAATATCACATGCACACTTCGCCGTCGGTTTACGTCAAATTTCCGCTCAAAGGCGACGGCGGGCAAATTGATAAAAATCTCGCCGGCAAAAACGTCCAATTCGTTATTTGGACGACGACGCCCTGGACGCTTCCGGCAAATTTGGGAATTTCAGTCAACCCGGAGTTTGAATACGCGGCGGTCGAAAATGGTGATGAAGTCTTAATCATCGCTTCGGAATTGGTTGGTTTCGTCGCCGTCAAATGCGGACTCGGCGGTGAAAATCCCGATGGCTCGCGTTCAATGCCGACAGTTTTGGCAAAATTCATGGGCTCCAAACTCGAAAATTTGCAGGCGCGTCATCCATGGATTGATCGCGATTCGCTCCTAATGACGGGCGCTCATGTGACGCTCGGCGGCGAATCGGACGCGGAAGACGAGCTAAACGTCAAAGACGCGCGCGACCGCAAAGAAACCGGTAAAGCCGGAACCGGACTGGTTCACACCGCGCCCGGTCACGGACATGATGACTTTGTGATCGGCAAGCGTTACGGGCTGGAAGTTTATTGTCCGGTCAATAACGCCGGGCGCTTTACCGCTGAAGTCGAGCATTTTGCCGGAATGCAGGTTTTTGAGGCAAATCCGAAAATTGTCGAGTTCATGCGCGAAAAAGGCGTTTTATTATTCTCGGAAAACTACGAGCACCGTTATCCGCACGGCTGGCGCTCGCACAAACCGCTGATTTTCCGCGCGACGCCGCAGTGGTTTATTTCAATGGACAACGGCGAAGATGCCGCTCTGAGAAAAGCCGCTCTGCAGGCAATTACAAAAGTTAAATGGCAGCCCGTCTGGGGCGAAGACCGAATGCGAAACATGATCGCCGGACGTCCCGATTGGTGCGTTTCGCGCCAGCGCGTCTGGGGAGTTCCGATTCCGGTTTTTTATTGCGCCGATTGTGACGAAGCAATTGCGGACGCTGGCATTATCAATCATGTCGCTGATATTTTCACCAAGGAAACGGCTGACGCCTGGTACGAACGCGAAGCAGTTGATTTGCTGCCCGACGGGTTTAAGTGTCCGCAGTGCGGCAGTCAGAATTTTAATAAAGAAACCGATATTCTGGACGTTTGGTTTGATTCGGGCTCGTCCTGTGTCGCCGTGCTCGAAACGCGCCCGAATCTGGGATTTCCCGCTGACGTTTATCTCGAAGGCGGCGATCAATATCGCGGCTGGTTTAATTCAAGTTTGATGGTTGGACTCGCCGCGCACGATGAAGCCCCGTACAAAACCGTCTTGACGCACGGCTGGGTGGTTGACGGCGAAGGGCGCAAGCAGAGCAAATCGCTCGGCAATGTGACGGCTCCGGATGAGATTATAAAACAGTCCGGCGCGGAAATTCTCCGACTCTGGGCGGCGGCGGTCGAATACAGCGAAGACATGCGCTGCTCAAAAGAAATTCTTGACCGGGTAACCGACGCCTATCGCAAAATTCGCAATACGATTCGTTTTGCGCTCGGTAATTTGGACGGATTCGAACTGGATAATCATTCGATTACGCTCGAAGATTTGCATGAGATTGATCGTTGGGTGTTATTAGAACTCGACAGCATCAGCGCCGAAGTTTTGCGCGGTTACGAAACTTACGATTTCCAAAAGGTTTATAACACGCTTTACAATTTTTGCACGGTGACGCTTTCGGCCAGGTATTTTGACATTACTAAAGATCGGCTTTACATTTACGCGCCGACTTCGCCGGAACGTCGTTCGGTGCAAACCGCGCTTTACAAAATCGCCGATGTGCTGACGCGGCTCGTGGCGCCGATTCTGGTTTTTACGGCTGACGAGATTTGGGAAAATTTACCCAATCAAACCCTTCAATCGGTTCATTTGGCGGAGTTTCCACAAGTTTCAACCGTCAAAGACGCCGAGCTTTCGGCGCGTTGGGAACGGCTTTTCGCGATTCGCGAAGATGTCTTGAAAACGCTCGAGACGGCGCGCGGTGATAAATTAATCGGCTCCTCGCTCGAAGCCAAAGTGATTGTGACGGCAACCGGAAGCAATTTTGAGTTGCTCGAACGTTACGCGAACGAGCTGCGTTTTATTTTTATCGTTTCGCAAGTTGAATTAAAACGTGCATCCGAAGGCGAATCGGTCGGCGTCCAAGTGGAACGAGCCGATGGAGCAAAATGTGAACGCTGCTGGAATTATTCAGTCCGCGTCGGTGAGTCGGAGCGTTATCCAACCGTTTGCGAAAGATGTTTGGCGGCGTTGGCCGAAATCGAAAAAATGGAGAATAATTAAAATGGTTATTCCGGCACCAAAAAAACAATATCCGAAATATTTTAGCGGAATAAATGAAATGGGTTTGGTATATGCAGAAATTGATTTAATTAGCGTTGATGATTTGGTTTTGCATCGGCGCGGGTTTTTAGACGAGAACAACATTAAGAAGGTGCGTGTTAATTCCCTAGTTGATAGCGGAGCTTATATGTTGGTAATTAATGACCAAACTAAAAATCAACTTGACCTGCCGTTTATCGAAAAGCAAATTGCAACCTTAGCTGATGATAGTACGGTTGAAGTCGAAATTGTCGGGCCGGTGGAGATTCGTTTTGAAAATCGGCGACGACGGTTGACGCAATGGTTTTTCCGGGCAATTCGGAAATTTTACTCGGAGTGATTCCGATAGAAGATATGGATGTTTTGATTGACCCCAAACAGCAAAAGCTGGTCGTCAATCCGAAGCATCCTTACAAAGCCTCAAAGTACGTTAAATAACACGGTGAAAAATAAAGATTTTTGGTGGAAATTTGCCTATCTCGCCGCGTCGTTCGGAGTTATTCTGCTCGATCAGGCGTCAAAGGCCTGGGCGCGCAAAACGCTGCGATTTGGCGACGAAGTAAACGTCGTTCCCGGCTTTTTGAATTTCGTTTATGCGGAAAATACCGGCGTGGCGTTTAGCCAGCTTAATAACGGCGGCGATTTTGGGCGTTGGATGCTCTCGGTTCTGGCCGCGCTCGCGGCACTCGCGGTTTTGTATTATTTTTGGCGCACCCCGCGCACCGAAGACCGGACTTTGGGCGCGTGCGCTCTGCTGCTGGCCGGAATTGTGGGAAATTTAACCGACCGCGCCCGCCTCGGGTTTGTCATTGATTTTATTGACGTGCAGTTTGGCGGCTGGCATTATCCGACTTTTAACGTTGCCGATTCGGCAATCTGCCTCGGAGCCGGACTTCTGATTTTAGATTTATTGTTATTTAAGAGCCGGTCGAAAAATAAAATCAGTAAATCCAAAGCTGTTTGAAAAGTTCAAGCGACGAGTTTTAAGTTTTACGATGCAATCTTCGTGCTCCATCTCTGCTCGCCATTTTCACCGATAGCGTGCAGATTGTTCTGCGCTCCCGTTGTCTTTAACAGTTTTTTTGAACATTTTCTCACCATAGAAAAAGTCCGATCAGAAAGCGAATCGCGCCCGCTCCGAGCAAAACCCAAAAAGGATTCGGACGAAACCGCAACAAGACGAAAATGGCTAAACCGGCAATCAGCGCTCCGACCCAAGTGTGAATTCCGGCGCGTCCGACGCTGACCGCGGCCGCTATCATTAATCCAACCACGGCTGGAGTCACGCCGAGCAAAAATGATTGAATAATTTTGTTTGAGCGGAACCGCCGGAGCGAGTTTCCGGCCACAATCGTCAGCAAAAACGCCGGCAGAAAAACGCTGATGGTGGCGATCAAAGCACCGAAAATTCCGGCAACGCGATAGCCGATAAACGTCGCCGTGACCAAAACCGGCCCCGGCGTAATTTGTCCCAAAGCAGTCGCATCAGCAAACTCCTGATGACTCAGCCAGTGATGGTTTTCGACCACTTCCGATTCGATCAAGGGAATCATGACAAATCCGCCGCCGAAAGTTACCGCGCCGATTCTTAAAAAAACAATTGCCAGAGTCAGCAATAAACTGAAATTGGCCAGAAGCAGCGGCAACAGTGCCAGCACGCTCAAGGAATACAGACGGTTTGAAGGAGTTCTTTGATTTTCATGAATCGAATCGTCCGTTTCAGTTGATGAATTCTCATCTGCCGCCAAACGCTGCTGCATCCGGCTCACTCTTTCATCGGCTAACGCCCGCGTCAAATAGCCGCCGACAAAATCATGCTGGTTTTGTCCGGCGCGACGCTTTTCTCGGCGTCGAACGGCAACGCGCGCTCTGACGCGCTGCCGCCGCCGCGCTAAAATCTCTTTTCCGGCAACGTTCAGCCGTTCGATTTGTTGTTCACCGAAAGCAAAGAAATAAACTCCTACCAAACCCGCTCCGAGCACCACTTCGATCACCGAGGCTTCAAAAAATACCACTGAAAATAAAGCGGCGGCGGCAACCAGCCATTGCCAGCGCTTGCTGAGAGTAGTTCTCATCAAACGCCAGGCAGTTACTAAAATTAATGCGACAACGGCTGAGTTCAGGCCGTGAAAAAGAGGTTCGGTGTTGGGCAGGGAGCGAAATTCCGAATACAAAACCGCTAATGCGATCATCAGCAGGGTTGATGGCAAAATAAAACCAAACATCGCGGTCGCCGCGCCGCGCCATCCGCACAATTTCAAACCGACATAGGTGGCAGCGTTTCCGGCATTTGTTCCGGGCAGACTTTGCGCCAGGGCCAGCGCTTCGGCAAATTCCTGCTCGGAAAGCCATTCTCTTTCCGTCACGCTCAAAGTCCGAATTTGCGCGATAACCGCCAAACCGCCGCCAAAACCGATCAAACCGATTTTGAGAAACGAAAGAAACAAACCGCCGAGCGTGGCGGTGCGCGAAATTTTCTGAATTTTTCTGTGGTTAAAGCGAACTCGAGCGCGAACTTTTCGCATCCGGCCCATGACATTTTGCGCGTCCCTTTGACCTTTTTTCTCTTTCACTAATTCAAAGATAGCTATACTTTGAGCCGACTTCAAGCCAATCGGATTTTGCCCAGCAGGTTTCAGGCTCATCCGCAACTTGCCGCCAAAGTTAAAGAGTATCTATAATTTATCTATTGTTTCCCGGCAAACGGTTTAATCACGTAAACTATCAAATGAGTGAGCACTTAAATTTTTAAACTCGGAATTTTTAATTTTTATGTATCCAGAAATAATTCGCATCGGCGATTTTCCGATTCACACTTACGGAGTCATGCTGGCGCTGGCGCTGCTAGCGGCGCTGTTTGTCGCGGCTCGGCTCGCCAAGCGTGACGGGCTGCCCGCCGATAGAATCTACGATTTGGGATTGTGGATTTTGATTGCCGGACTGCTTGGCTCAAAATTGCTGCTAATGATTGTTGATCCGGAATACCGAGCCAACCCGATGCGGTTTTTCTCGCTCGATTTTCTGCGCTCGGGCGGAGTTTTTTACGGCGGATTTTTGGGCGGCTTGGCGGCGGCGGTTGGATTGATTCGCTATTATAAACTAGATTTCTGGAAAACGGTTGACGCGTTTGCGCCCGGATTAGCGCTCGGTCAGGCCATCGGACGACAAGGCTGTTTTGCCGCCGGCTGTTGTTACGGAACGGAGACGCATCTGCCGTGGGGTGTGCATTTTTCCGAAGCCGGACATTTAAATACGGGCGTTCCGATTTACGATGAAACCGGCGCGAACATCTTTTTGCATCCAACACAGCTTTACGAATCGTTTACGATGTTTGCCGTTTTTGCTCTGCTTTACTGGCTGCACGGTCGCAAACGCTTTAACGGTCAGGTTTTTATCACTTACGCGACAATTTACGCTTTTGTGCGATTTGTCATCGAATTCTTTCGCGGCGATTTTCGCGGCAGCGTTTTTGGTTTGAATGATGCTATCGGAATTTCCACCTCGCAATTAATCAGCTTGCTCGTCGGCATCGGAGCAATGGTGTTTTTATTTATTCGGCTCAAAAAAGCCAAATCCGTGCCGAATGTTCCTTAAAAATTGTGACAGAAAATCTGGCGATAAATATTGTCGAAAACGAAGCCGAAAACCTGACCTTTCAAGTTTCCGAACTGGACGCGAACGTCCGGCTCGACTCTTTTCTGGCCGGAAAAATCTCCGAGTGGAGCCGCGCCCGTCTCCAGCGACTAATTGATGAAGGCGAGGTTTTAGTCAACGGCAAGACGGCAAAATCTTCCTATAAACTTTCGAATAAAGATGAAATCGAACTGGAACTGATTTCTCCTGCCGTCAAAGGATTTGAACCGGAAGAGATTCCGCTCGAAATCATTTTTGAGGACGACGATCTGGCCGTGATTAATAAGCCTTCCGGGATGGTCGTGCATCCGGGCGCGGGCGTTTCCGGCGGAACGCTGGCCAATGCGATTGCGTTTCATTTTCAACTCAAAAATCAAAAATCGGAAAACGAAAATCGCACCGGCATCGTGCACCGGCTCGACAAAGACACTTCCGGCCTGATTGTCATTGCCAAAAACGAAACCGCGCACGAAAATCTCAACGAACAGTTTAGAAACCGCGAAGTTTTTAAATCTTATCTGGCTCTCGTTCACGGAGTGACGAAAGAAGAACGCGGCACAATTGACCAGCCGCTCGCGCGTGACCGCGCCAATCGCCTGAGAATGGCGGTTATCAAAACGGGTCGAAGCGCCATCAGTTTGTGGCGTCTCAAGGAGCGTTTTGAACGTTTCACTCTGCTCGAAGTTCAGATTAAAACCGGACGCACGCACCAGATTCGCGTTCATCTCGCGTCAATCAAACATCCGGTCGTCGGCGACGAAACTTATAACGGCGGGCGTGATAAAACCGTGATGGATATTCAAGTTCGGACGGCGATTGCCAAACTCGGCAGATTTTTTCTCCATGCCGAAAAAATGGGTTTCAAACATCCGCGCACCGGAGAATATTTAAAGTTTCAAGCTCCGCTGCCGCCTGATTTAGAAAGTTTTTTAGCTTTGCTGCGGCCTGATTTTAAGTAACGGCGCGATGCAAATAAGATAGTAAGGGGCGGTGGCTTGTCTCTGCCCAGTGAGCGTTGCTTTGAACGCGAAAACTGGCATTACCAAGAAGCATTTGTGGAAAAGAACGCATTGTTCGCCTTCGGCTCATTGGGCAGGGACAAGCCACTGCCCCTACAAAATTTTATGTTGTCCTATTGCATAGCTCAATTTGGCAACAAAAGATTAGAGGCAGGGCATCAAAGCGCGTAGTTGGTCTTACTCGGTTATTCCCGTCAGTTTCTAAAATTTATGAATAAGTCATTTTATTTTCTGTTCGTTGCGGCAGCATTTGCTTTTACTTTTAGCCTGCCCGCTTTAGCTCAGCAAAATCCGCCCGACGTGATCAAAGCGCCGGACGTTTTTGAAGTCCGTCTCCCGGTTTCGGTGCTGGATAAAAAAAAGCAACCCGTTACGGGTTTGACGAAAAACGATTTTGCTGTTTTTGAAGACGGCAAGCAACAGGAAGTCACGTTTTTTACTGATGAAAGCAACAACCCGCCGGTTTATGTCGGCGTCATGATGGATACTTCGCCTTCGACCGCCGGTAAAATGAAATTCTCTAAGGAAGCCGCGAAAAATTTCCTTTACACCGTGATGCGCGTCAGAAAAGATAAAGCAGCATTTCTCACATTTGATAATCAAATCAAGCTGCGACAGGATTTTACCGACAAAACCGACTTGCTTGATAAAGCGGTTGATTCGGTTAAAGAAACCGGCAATCAAACGGCTCTCTACGATGCAATCTACCAGTTTTGCGACGAGAAACTGCGCGGTGCGGCGGGCAGACGCGTAGTTGTGGTGATTACCGACGGCGACGATACTTTTCACCGGGCGGATTTGAATGACGTGATAGATATCGCTCAACGCACCGAAACCACTATCTTTACAATTTCTACCAAAGCCGGATTTCTCGGAACCGTTCCCGGAGTCGAAGCCGGAACTGTTAAAGATCAAGGCGATAAAATTTTGGATAGAATGAGCCGGGAAACCGGCGGCGAATCGTTTTACACCGGCGATATACTGGCGCTCGAACGAGCTTTCACACGTATCTCAAAACAACTCCGAACGCAATATTATTTAACTTACAAACCGGCCAATCAAAACTATGACGGAGTTGAGCGTAAAGTCGAAGTCCAGCTGTTAGATAAAGAAAAAGCTCATGATTATAGAGTCAATACCAGATCGGGCTACCGCGCCATTCGTGAGCGCATCAGATAAATCAATGGTATTAAATCGTGAATGGTGAATAAATAAGATTCTTACTCTTCAATTTATTCACCATTTACCATTTACCATTCACCATTAAATTATGCGTTTTAATAAATTTATATTTTCGCTTTTTGTGTTTTGCTGGTCGGTTTCCGCAATTTGCGCGCAGGAACCGCAACCGCCAAAACCTCAGACGACTCCTGCTCCATCACCGGAAATCATCATTGATGACGACGAACCGTTAAAAGTTGATGCTGATCTGGTTAATATTACTTTTACGGCGGCGGACAAAGAGCGTCGTTTTGTCACGAATCTCACCAAAGATGATGTGAAAATATCAGAAGACGGTCAGCCGCAACAGATTTTTACCTTTGAAAAACAAATTTCCCTTCCGCTTTCCCTCGCGATTGTGATTGATACGAGCGCCTCACAGGAACGAACTCTGCCCGAAGAAAAACGCGCGGCTCTCTCATTCATTGAAGACGTCGTGCGGCCAAACAAAGATGAAGTGGCGGTCTTGAGTTTTACGGGCGAAACGACGCTTGAACAAAGTTTGACGGGAAATCCAACGCGTCTCCGGCGGGCGGTTGAAAATGTTCAATTCATTCCTCCATCCGGTTACGCTGGCGGCGGCGTGGTTGTCGGGACACCGCCGATTTCCGGCAGAGGTCAGACAGTCGCCGGCTCGACGGCGGTTTGGGATGCTCTCTGGGTGACATCGGACGAAGTTTTAAGCGAAGCTCCGCAAGGCACTCGTCGAGCCATTATTCTCTTGAGCGACGGCGTTAGTAATTTCGGCAGTAAGCGAATTGATGACGCGGTAGAACAAGCCCTAAAAGCCGACGCGATTATCTACTGTGTCGGCATTGGCGATAATTATTATGACGGCGTGGATAAAGGGAGCCTCAGCAAAATTGCCGAACGCACCGGCGGACGCGCCTTTTTTCCGCGCGACGAACGCGATTTGCAGCGCGCTTTCGCCCAAATCCAGGATGAATTGCGTTCGCAATATTTAATCGCTTATGCTCCGACTAACGAGAAAAAAGACGGCTCGTATCGCAAAATCGATATTCAACTAACAAACCAGGCTTTGGATAAACAAAAGGTTAAGCTCACTCACCGTCAAGGATATTTTTCCAAAACAGCGGCTCCGGCGAAGAAATAGTTTGAAATAGATTTCAGGGAAAAAGAGGCGAGCAGAAAATTTTCCGCTCGCCTCTTTTTCCCTTCACAGTTTTTTCTTTAGCGTAACGGTTTCGGGAAGCTCACCGGACTCTTATCTCCTGCTTTATCAACCGCTCGGACGCCAAAAAAGTAATTATCTTTGGACATTTCCGGCATCGTGTAAGTCAAAACATTGCCGACGGATTTTGAGTTTGTCCAAGTCGCATCGGTAGTTCCGCGCCAAACAAGTTCATAGCCCGCTAGATCGGATTCTTTGTTTGCGTCCCATTTTAATTCTGTGTCGTTGGTCAATTTCGCAGTGATAATATTAACGTTGCCCGGTCTGGCCGGAGCGAGCGCGAGCGCGGCCAGACTGGCTAAATTTACTCTCGCCACGTTGGCAACATAACCGAAATCCACAAATTCGATTAAATCTCCGTACTGGACGCCGTTTTCCTTCCGAACGCTTTGGTGCTGATGTGTGTAATCTTCGTGCGGTTCGGTAAAGCGGACAGCGGAAAATCCTCTCTCCAAAAAGGGAATGTGATCGCCGCCGCGCAAATATCGGTCGCGCCGGTAAATCAGTTGGACGGCGAACTTTGGAGAATACATATCCGCAACTTCTTTGATAAATCTGCCGAGTTGACGCGAAGCTGAATCGTTTTCGCCGCCGATGCTGCGGCGCAAATTCGCTTCCGCTTCGGTTTCGTTTGACGGTACGCCTTCGGCGAAAACGCGAACCGATTGACGGTCAGGAGCGTTTTTGTAACTTGTCACGCCGCCGATAATATCGTTGGTAAACATCGCTTCGATGTCCATCTTGTTTTGTTTGGCTTGTTCGGCGAAATAAGTAGCGCCGAGAAGTCCTTGCTCTTCGCCGGGGACTGTCATAAAAATCAGCGTCGCGTCAAACTTGCGTTTGCTCATCACCCGCGCCATTTCCAAAACGGCGGCTGTTCCCGAAGCGTCATCGTTTGCTCCCGGCGCGTCGCATGTTGCATCCGTCGCGTCCAGATTGCACATCGAATCGTAATGACCGGAGACAACATAGACTCGGTCGGGGTTTTGCGTGCCTTTTAATGTCGCGACAATATTGGTCAAAACCGTCGGCGCGGGAACGCGGGCTGCTTTTGGCTGAGTAAAAGACTGCTTTTCCACCGTCAAACAGCCGCCGCAATCCCGGCTGATTTTGCTAAATTCTGCAAACAGATAATCGCGCGCCGCGCCGATTCCGCGCGCCGGATTATCTTGTTCGGAAAGAGTGTTGCGCGTTCCAAACGAAGCAAGTTTGCTGATTGTTGTCTCAATGTTTTTTGCGCTAACTTCCGTCAGCATTTTCTGAATTTCGGCGTTTGGCTTTGGTTTCGCTGTTTTTTGAGCGATAGACGACGACGCAAACAAAAGTAAGCTGATTAAAACGGCGGAAAACTGTTTCATTTTGATAACTCCCTCAAACTGTTGACAATAAGAAGCGGCTGCGCTTTTAATTTTCGCGCAAAGCCGCTGACTTCGCAAAGTGTCCGCATTCTTTTGATTTACTTGTTTATTCTTTGTAATCGGCTTTCTTACAATTCGGCACGACATCGTAACCGAGATAATAATAACTGTGCCAGATTCGCTTTCCGATTAACGGCTTGCCCGTCCAAACCGTTAGATGCAGCCCTTCGGTGCTCGAACAAATCCTGAAATACTCCTTTTTCTGATCTTTGTTTAAATCAACGCTAACGACGCCTTTGACCGGCGCGCTAATTTTAGAATTTAACATGCCGAAACCGACGATGGGTTGATCAAATTTTCCCTTTGAAAGTTTTAACGAATAGAAAGAAACGTTTTCTTCGGTCTGCGGATTGCGCGAGCAACTGCTCGTCAGCTTGTTCTCGATGGTCGCCGTTTTTACCGACTGTGGTTTTTCGGGCAAAACGATAAAAATCTGGTCGCCTTTTTTCAAGTCGGCATTTTGAATTGAAAGACAAACTTGATTGGTCTGGTTTGTATCAACTACACCGGTTTGCGCATTTATGTCCGATGACGCATAAACGGTCAACACTGAAGAAACGAACAGAGCGAACAAAGCGGTAATCTTAGTCATTAATATTTTATCTTCCTGTTAAGTTATATGCCTGCAAACGATTTCCGTTTGCGGAATAGAGCAATCCGGCGATTTCGTCGGTAGTAAACCGAGCGTCCGGCTCAGCAAGGCGAATTTGTCTCTGTGCCGCGCCGTTTGTGATATTAACACCAACTAACCCTTTGCCGCTGCGTTTTAATTCGGTGTAATAATACATGTAATTTCCGCGCAGTTCGGCGAGGCGTTTGCGCCGTGAGAGCCAATCGGCCAGACGATTTGCCGCATTTGCCGGATCGAGCCTGTCCAACAATTTTTCCTGAACAGCGGAATCACCGCTTGCAGGCGTCGGAACGGAAATTCGCGGACGCGGAAAGCTTGGCAGAGCGGGAGCGCCGGAACCCAAATTGCCAATCCGTGAAACAACTCCGTAGGTGCGAATTTGATTTGAAAGATAGCTTCTGGCTGAATTTGTAGCTAATGAAGTCAAATCAAAATTTGAAATTCGCGCCTGCAGACCAGACCAGCGCAAACCTAAAACCGAACGCGCTAAATTTGCGCCCTGAACGGCGTTAAAACCAAAACTGACCAACCCGCCGTAACGAAAATAAAGCGCCGTCGCTCGCAAAGCAATCGAACCGATGCGCGCCAGCGCGCCGCGTCCCGGCGGCGGATATCGAGCGCGCCAGATTTCCGGTTTCGAGTTTCTGAGTTCGGCCTGTGAAAGATTAAACGCCGCGATTTCCTCGCGTCCGCCGACTACCGCCTGGCCGTTTTCGTTTATTAAAATGAATTGCGCGTCGTCAACTCCATGTCTAAATTTAAACTGACGTTTGCCGGTTTGAGCGTTGATTGCAATTAAATCATTTTTGTCAGCCAGCAAAATTGTCCCGGCGTCAGAGAAAGCAAAATTCGTCAAACCTTTGTCCGCGCCTTTGTAGCGCCACAGTGTTTTGCCGGTTTTGCGGTCAATCGCCGAAACGCCGTAAGAGCCCTTATTTTCAATCTCGCCCTCTTTAATCCGCGTAAACTGTCCGCCGGTGCGGACGTATAAAATGTCGCCCGCTAAAACCATTTCGGGCGTCACGCCTAAATCTTTGGCTTCCCATTCGACTTCGCCGTTGGTGCGCTTGACTGCCCGAATTTTGCCGCGTCCGGAGGTGTAAATAAAATCATTGTCAAAAATCGGGTCGGCTTCGGTTAAGGCAAGTCCCTCTTCGTTAGTTTTAAATTTTTCGCGTTCGCGTTCTTTTCCGTTTCTGGCCTCAAACGAAGTCGCGCCCTCGTAAAAGAGAAAAACTCGCTCGTCCAAAATCAGCGGCGGACGATAATTATCAAGCGTAAACGAAATTTCACCCGTTTCGCTGAACGACGCCGGCATCATCTCAATCTCGCCGCCGAGATCGCGTTTCCAAAGTAAGTCACCTGTCTGTAAATCGAAAACGGCAACCGTCGGCTCGCGTTTTAATGTTTTACCGGCATCGCCGCGCGGATTTTTGATGAGCACGGCGCACAGCAGATTTTTATCCGGAGCGACGGCTAACTGCATCACGTCGCCCTTAACTTTGTCGCTTATCCAAATTTCTTCGCCCGATAATAAATCGAGCGCGGCGAGGCGCGATTTTTTGCCTTCGTCCAGGGAAAGCAAAACTAAATCGGTGCCGGGAATCGGAGTGATAGCGGTTTCGTTCAAATTGCCGACCTTGCGCCGCCAGATTGTTTCCCCCGTCGCGCCGTCAACCGCGTAAAGCGAGTGCTCAGTGTCCACGATGAGAACGCCGAAATCCGTCGTTTGATAAAACTTAACGCGTCCGTCAAGACGAGTCTCCCAACCTGTTTGCGCCAAAGTGTGAAAAGAAAAGAAAAGTAAAAGAGCAAAGGTGATAATAATTTGTGAGTCCAGGCGAGTAAACTTCATGCGTCAATCCTAATACAATCAAAGCCAAATGTTTATTTTATAATTACCAAACACAAAAAACACGAATCTTACTTTCGTGTGATTCGTGTTTTTCGTGGACAGTTTGCTTTTTTTGATATTTAAAAGCTAACGAATTCGATATGCCTTGCCTTGCCAGACGACAATAATTTCGCCGCCGAGATTTTGCGCAATTGACAGCAGGCCTGAATCCAGCTTTTTGTAATCATCCGAATTGCGCAAAACATTAGTCACGTTTTGTGATTTATAATCTGCGTCTTGCCAGACGGCTCCAACTTTCTGAAACGTCTTACCGCCGACTACGCGCGTTTCAACGACAACTTTTTTGGTTTTCAACTCATTATAAACTGATGAAGAAGCCGCCGGCTTGGCGCGTTCCGGCGAAGTTGATTCTAAAGCATCATTTTTGTCATCGGCTGCTGATTGATCAAGTTCGCTGGCGCGGCGACCCAATTCTGCTTTCGCTCTGTCTATCGGTTTTGGCACTGCGGCACCAGCAATTTCGCTTCCCGGCGGTGTTGCCGGTTTGGAAGCTACTGTTCCGGCGGCTGGAGGAGCGGGCTGCGACTGTAGAGATGCAGCAACTGAAGTATTAGAAGTCGAGCTTGAATTTGATGAGTTTGCAGCGGAAGCTTCTCTGCGCGCCGGAACATTTGCCGATACAGAATTATTCTGATTAATTCTTTTGGTATCTTTATAGAAAGGCGGCAGATTTTCATCAACTTCGCTTTCGGATGGTGTCGGCGTACTTTCAGCAACCTGATCAGGATTTATATTTGGCGTTTCAGCTGGAACTTCCTCGGCTGGTTTTGGTTCGCTTTCCTCGTCTCTGGCGGCAGCCGGAGCGTGAACCGTTTGGCGTTTTGTTGCTTCCTGCACCTCAATCTGTTCATCAGGTTCGACGCGAGCAAGTGAAACAGCGTTATTCTCTTGTCTCCCGCGCAAAGCGACAAATGCGAAAACGCTGACTAATAAAATCGCCAGAGTCGCCGTCGCATATCCAAAAGCCGGAAGCGCAAAAAGCTTTTTAAATGAATCAAGCCAGGATGGTTTTACCACCACAACACTTTGTTGCGGTTCGGCAACTAAGTCGGTTTCCGCTTGAGCGTCTTCATTGAGCAAAATCAAATTTGACAAAATCTGACGACACGAATTGCAATCGGCGAGATGGGAAATAACATCGAGGCGAAGCTGCTGCGGCAAAGCATTTTCGGCGAACGCCGAGAGGTCGTCAGCGTCAAGATGCGCCGTTTTTCCTCCAGCCTGGTCAGACGCAAGATCGTTTTGTTGCGCCGCCCGTCGCAGAAGAAAATCCATTTCGTTGTCGAATTCAGAAGCCATTATTTTATTGATTTTTTTAGTGTAGCCATTTTCGGAACGCTGCCCAGTTAATTTTCTTGCACGCGTTTTAATTATCGCTGATAATTTGTTCAATATCGGTTTGCAAAATGTTCGCCGCATTTCCCAGCACCTGTTTGATTTCGTCCGGTTTCCAGCCGCGCTCGGTTTGCAAAATTTGTTCGACTCTCTTTCGCAAATTAGTTTGAATTTTAACGACCCGGCGCGAGGCAGTCGCTTCGTGAAAGCCCAAAACCGCGCCCGCCTGCTTTAAGTTAAGTCCGTCAAAATAATATAGTTTGATCAACAATTTATCTTCGGCGGCCAGTTCGCCAATCGCCTTCTTAAGTGCGGTTTCGGTTTCGAGCGTGCCACGTTTTTCGATCAAAGACTTTTCCGGATTCTCTTCGGTTGCGTGAAATTTCCCGATCTCGCGTCCGTCAGCTTCGTGCGCCAAGTTTTCAAATTCGCGGTCTTCTTCGATTTGCACAAGCCTTGAAATTTTGCGATGCGCGTCAATCGCGAGTTGCGCGACAACTGCGCGGAGCCAACCCGCCAAACTTCCGCGCCCCGAATAATAACCTAATTTGCCGGACGGTTTGCCGTTTGTGTTGATTTTCAAACCATGCAGTTCAGCCCAAATCGAATTTGCCAAATCTTCCGCATCCTCAGTGTTAGACGTAATTTTTCTGGCCGCTGACCGCACCGTCGAACCAAAATTGGTAAATAATTCCTGCCAGGCGTCATTGTCGCCGCGCTCGCAGGCCAGAACCAAACACAAATCATCAACATGCAGAGATTCGACAAACGTTCGCATTTCGGGCAAATTAATGGCATCGCGAAAGGTTTTTTCAACGACGGTTGTGATGCGGGGCAACAAGTCTTCCGCGCCCAAGCCGCGGCTGTTAACGGCGCGCGCCAATAGACGCGTGACAGATTCTAAAATTTGCTGCTGCTGTTTTTGAACGCTGGCCGTCACAAATATTCCGGACAAATTTAAATTGCAAACTCGCACATTTTAGCACTAAATCCCGACGGCGGCGATGCGCGAATGTTGCAAATCCGAACCCGTAAATCTAAAATTTCAAAATATGTCGCTGCGCATTACCGAAATCTTCCGTTCCGTTCAGGGCGAATCTACTCATGCCGGTCGCCCTTGCTCGTTTATCAGATTAACCGGCTGCCCGATGCGTTGCCGTTGGTGTGATTCCGAGTACACTTTTACGGGCGGCGAGCGAATGACGGTTGAAGACATCTTGTTGCAAGTCGCGTCTTTCGATTGCGAATTAGTCGAAGTTACGGGCGGCGAACCGTTGGCGCAAAAAGAGGCGTTTGCACTGATTACCAAACTTTGCAACGCACAATATGAAGTTTTAATCGAAACCGGCGGTTTTGTTTCAACCGAAAAGGTTGACGCCCGGGCGAAAATTATTTTGGATGTTAAATGCCCGGCTTCGGGCGAAGCGGCGCGAAATCACTGGCCGAATTTGGAACGACTGCGCGCCGATGCAGACGAAGTAAAATTTGTCGTGGCAGATTTTGCCGATTTGGAATTTGCGCGAAACGTTATCGCCAACTACAATCTGGAAACGCGCGCCAAAGCTATTTTGATCTCGCCGATTTTCGGGCTGGAAAATTTGCCGGAATTTGCGGTTTGGGTGTCGGCAAGTAAACTAAAAAATGTCCGAATGCAATTGCAGCTGCACAAATATATTTGGGGCGCCAACGTTCACGGAGTTTGAAATGCAGTCCAAAGTCCAAAGCCCAAAGTCCAAAGTTGCCGTTTGCCTTGTTTCCGGTGGAATGGATTCGTGCGTCACGGCGGCAATTGCAAGCGGCGAAAATGAGGCGCTGGCTTTTCTTCACATTTCTTACGGACAGCGAACCGAAGCCAGAGAACGGCGAGCGTTTGAAGATTTAGCAGATTTTTATAAAGTCGAAAAACGTTTGGCCGTTTCGATTGAATCTCTGACAAAAATCGGCGGTTCATCCCTGACCGATGCCAGTATTGCGGTTTCTCAAGCGGATTTAGACTCGACAGAAATACCGACAAGTTACGTGCCGTTTCGCAACGCTCATTTTCTCTCAATTGCGGCGAGTTGGGCTGAAGTTACGGGAGCCGAAGCAATTTATATCGGCGCGGTGGCGGAAGATTCGAGCGGATATCCGGATTGCCGACCGGAATTTTATGCCGCCTTTCAACAGACGATCAACATCGGAACAAAGCCTGAAACGAAAATTGAAATCCGCACCCCGGTTATCAACTTATCAAAAGCTGAAATTGTCTTGCGCGGAATTGCGCTCGCTGCGCCGTTGCAGTTAACTTGGTCGTGCTATCAAGCCGTCGGAGATTTGGCGTGCGGACAATGTGATTCGTGCGCGTTGCGGCTGCGCGGTTTTGCCGCCGCCGGAGTTGCAGACCCAATTGCCTACAAAACCAGAATTTCGACAACTTTTTGAAAATTAGGGGCATCACAAACGACGCATTCATAAGCTATAATGTCATAACTTAATATTTACAAAAGATTTTGGAGGGAAGATTCTATGAAACAAAAATTTCTTTTTGGTTCTTTGCTAATGGCGAGTTTAATTGTTGTGGGCGGCAACGAAGTTTTCGCTCAGAAAAAAGACGATCCGGCAGCGAAGGTGCAACCGCAAACTTGTGAAGAATTTCTGGCTAAACCGCCGACTGCTGAACAGATCAAACAAGCATCGGAGGAAAGTCGCAAACAATATGACGCTCAACTCAAGGAATGCACTGATGCTATGGCTAAAAATACAAGCATCAAGAATGCGAACGAAGTAGTGAATCGCACCTTAAAAGAAGGCGGCGCGGCGCTCGATAAAAAAGATTACGACACTGCTGTGGCAAAATTTGATGAAGGGTATAACGCCGCTCCGGATTATTGGGGTTCGGCAACGGTAATGCTGCGTAACAAAGCTATTGCGTTGCGCGCGCGCGGAGTTGATAAATTTAACGCGGCCGTCAAAAATCCTGATAAAGCTGCGCGTCCGGCAGGAATTGCCGATGCCGGAAAAGATTTTCAAGGTTCGGTAGACTCTCTCCAAAAAGCTGTTGATGTCTTTGGTAAATCAACTGCCCCGGCCGATGCGGCTCAAGCAAAGTCCTTTAACGATGGAAAGAGTATTGCTATCGCTGACCGCGCCGAATCATACCGGTTGCTGGTCAAAGCAGATTCTTCCAAAGCGGCCGATGGCGTCAAAGCTTACGAAGACTATCTGGCGATTGAAACCGACCCTGCCAAAAAATCCAAAGCCCAATTTACCGCCGCCGATTTGGCTTTAGAAGCGGGTAATTCTGATTTAGCCGTTACCGAATTTCAAAAAATCCTCAGTGCCGAGCCGACCAATTCGAAAGCAATGTACAAACTCGGTATTGCTTTGATTGCGCAAGGCAGCGGAGAAACACCGGATAAAGCTAAAGTACAGGAGGGCGTCAATTATCTGCAAAAATTTGCGGATTCAGCTCCCGACGCTGACCCTGATAAAGAATACGCAAAAGCAACCATTGAAGCGATGAAAGCTGAAAACAACGTTACTCCGGTTAAAGGCGCGGCCAAAACCGGCGGAAAACGCAAAAATTAGACAAAAGTTAGTTTGACAAAAACCAAACTTATCTTCAGAGGCGGTTCTAACCGCCTCTTTTCGTTTTCTCTGAAAACTAAATACTTGGCTTTAATTTACCTCAACTTGGTGAACGCTCTTTTTCTTGAGATCGCTTTGAAAGTCGCTGCCGTTTTTTATTTCTACCGGAAATGCTTTTGGATTATTCGGAGCGGCAGTTCCTTTAAAATTTGTAATTCGTAAATCGGTAAAATCATTAACTTCGATGCCGTGGGTAAAAAACGTCATTCGCGGATTTGACCACTGCAATTTGAAATAATTGATCGTTAATCCGGCAACGTACTGGGCTAAGAATCCGGGGATGTCGCGGGCGAATAATTGATTTTTCTCGCCCAAAACTCCGCGTAAATCAATGTTGCCGCCGGCGACGTCGTTAAGTTTGCTGTCAACAATTTCAAAGTTAACGTCATTAAAAGTGACATCTTCGATAATGCTTTCAGGCGTGCCGTAAACAAGCATTCCGGCCTCGCCTCTGGCCGTGATGTGATTAAATTTGACGTGTTTGATTTTGCCGAGCGTGACGTTTTCGTTGCCCCTGATGGCCGAAATATGAATGGGTTCGCCGTTTCCCCACCAATCGCCGGTGCGAAGCCTGGTTTCGATAAATAAATTGGAAAATGAGATGTTTTCGAGCGAGCCTTCGTCGCGCAGGAAAATTCCGATTCCGCGGGTCGAGTTAGTGATGTTGACATTGCTGACCTGAACGTTTCTGACTGTATTTTGGTCTAAAAATCCAATTCGAATTCCGCTTGATGCCGACTGCAAATTACAATTGGTTATGACGAAATTTTCCGAAACGTGTCGGAGGCGCTTAAAACCCGGGATTTCAAAATGGTGGTTGTATCCGGCAATGACGAGTGAATCGTCGCCCGAACGAATGTCGCAGCCTTCGACTATGACGTTTGAGGAACTGGTAAAATCAATCCCGTCGGCGTTGGGCGCCAGCAAATTGTTCCATAAACGAACGCCGCTGACGTGAACGGAATCGCAGTCGGCAAAATGCAGACACCAGAACGGCGCGTTGGTGATAAAAATATCTTTGATCGTAACTCTCCGACAGTTACTAAAGACAAACATTTGATATGGGCGGTCTTTCGGCACCACGGGGCCGTCGCCGATTCCGGATTCGACATGACGAAAGTTTTCTTTTTGTCTCGTGTACTGCGTAGTCGCCGCATCGAGTTTTTTCGCCTGATTAAGCTCAAAAAAGGCATCGCCGCTGCCGTCTATTTGTCCCTGGCCGGAAATTGAAATGTTTTCCGCATTTTCCGCAAAAAACATTCCTTTGTGAATTGGCAGATAAGGTTTTTCTGGCGTGTACGGCTCGTAATCATTGAGATTTGAACTGCCCCTGATGATCGCTCCGTTTTGCAGATTCAGATGCACATTGCTTTTAAGATAAACCGTCCCGATCAGAAAAATGCCGGTCGGAACGCTGACATCGCCGCCGCCCGCCGCGCTGCAGGCGTCAATTGCCGATTGCAATGCTTTGGTATTGATTGTTTTCCCGTCTCCGACGCCGCCGTACGCAGTGATGTCATAAGACTTAAGCTGCGCGAAACAGCTTGCGGCACAGACAAAAAGAATTACAGTTTGGGCGAGAAAGTATTTCGTTGAGCAAATTTTTATTTTATCCACTGTTTTCACAACAAAGAGGCGCTTCGACGATATCGGTGTGTGACGGGACGTCTCCTACCAACACCGATGGCGTTCCGCGAAATAATTAAAGTTGGCGGCAATTGACGACGTTTAAATTCGTTGGCGGGAGATTCAACTTTGTTGAGCAACTCGTAAACTAATTTCGCCTCATGTCCCCGCGCGATTATTTCTTCGGGCGCGAGTTTTTGCTCAAAATATAATTTTAAAACTCCGTCCATCAATTCATAAGGCGGCAAACTATCGGCGTCAAACTGATTTGGCGCTAATTCGGCTGAAGGTTTTTTTTCGATGATTTCGTTCGGAATAATTTCACGTCCCGCCGACGCGTTGATATGTTTAGCCAACGCCCAAACTTCGGTCTTTAAAACGTCGCCCAAAACTGATAATCCACCGTTAGTGTCGCCATAGAGAGTGCAGTAACCGACAGCCAGCTCGGATTTGTTGCCGGTTGCTAGAACAAGTCGTCCTTCGGCGTTTGAAATAGTCATCAAAATCACCCCGCGCAAACGGGACTGCATATTTTCAACCGCCAGATTTTCGCCGCCCGCCGCTGGTTTGGTCAAATTAAGCTGCCGCAGCAAAATCTCAAAAGCATTGGAAATACCTTCAGTGCGCGTCCGGCAGCCCAAATTTGCCGCCAGTTTTTTGGAATCTTCTACGCTGCCGCGAGACGAAAACGGCGACGGCATCATCACCGCCAAAACGTTTTCCGCTCCCAAAGCTTCCGACGCTAAAGTCGCGACGAGAGCCGAATCAATTCCGCCGGACAATCCTAGAACAGCTTTTTCGAAACGATTTTTACGGGCATAATCGCGAATTCCTAGAACAAGCGCCTGCCGAATTGACTCGATTTCCTCGCCGCTAATGCCGCGCGAATCGGGCAGAGCGTCGTTAATCTCGATTGTTTCGACAAACTCCTGAAACGCCGGAGCCTGCCAAATAATATCGCCTTGCGAATCAGCGACGAGACTAGCGCCGTCAAAAATCACTCCGTCATTGCCGCCCACTAAATTAACAAAGACGACCGGAGTTTTTGAGGCGCGCGCGCGATGCGCCACCATATCACAGCGCAAACCGATTTTTCCTTTATTAAATGGCGAAGCGTTGATTGCGATGATAATTTCCGCTCCCTTTTGAATTGCCATTTCAGTCGGGTCAACTTCGTATAGTCGTTCTTTCCAAAAGGTTTTGTCATTCCAAAAGTCTTCACAGACGACAACTCCAAGCCGCCGCTTGCGATTTTCCCGGTCAATGATTTCGATTATTTCGGTTGGCGCGCTGTTTGGTTCAAAATAGCGTGGATCATCAAAAACGTCGTATTCGGGAAGCAGCGTTTTATCTACAAATCTAAGCAGTTCTCCATTTGAAATGATTGCCGCCGAATTATAGAGACGCCGCCCGTTTTCGCTTTCGTTTGGCCGGACCGTGCCGATAATTGCCGTGATGTTTGCAGTAGCGCGAATAATTTGCTGCAAAGGCTCAAGCGCGTGCGCCGCGATATCGGCGTCCAGAAACCAGTCAAGCGAGGTGTAGCCATGCGTGGCGACCTCCGGCAGCACAACCAAATCCGCTCCGTCTCTTTGGGCTTGTTCGATGACCCGCAAAATTTTGGCGACATTGCCTTCCAGATCGCCGTTTATGGTATTGATTTGTCCGATTGTGACTTTCATAAAAAAATTATCTTACCGCAGAACTGCGGAATTAACGGAACAGTAAAACAGAAAAAGCAGAGAAGATTCTCTGCTTTTCTACCGCTCGAGCAGTTGCGGATTCCATTTCAAAGGGTTTTGAAGAACTCAGCGCTGCGGGTCGGCGCTCGCTTCCTTTTCCGATTTTTTGACCAATGTCAGTCTGTTACCGCGTTCGTTGTATTTTACTTCGTCCATAATGTTGTACATCAGGAGAACGCCGCGCCCGGATGTTTTGAAAAGGTTAGTTGGATCAAGCGGATCCGGTATTTGCGTGACATCAAAACCTTCGCCTTCATCTTCAACGGTAAAACGGGCTTCGCGGCGGGAGACTTCGGCGGTAATTCGAACCAGCTTTTCGTGATTGTATTTGTTGCCGTGTTTGACGGCGTTGACAAAGGCTTCGTCCAACGCGACAAAGACATTGGATTTTTCCGGCTCAATTACGCCCATTTTGGCTACTCGCACCAGCAAATAATTCAGAACACTGTGCATCAGAGTGATGGCGCTCGGCAATTCAAACTCGATTTTCTCGCGCCAATTTTGCATCACGCGTTCGTCGTCAACAAAGTTTGATTTGTAGTTGAGAACCGTTTCAACCATGTTTCGCAGTTCGTCTTCATTAAATTTCTCGTCGCGGCTAAAGTTGGAAGCGCAAATTTTAAAGGCTTTGATAATTTCGTCGCCGTTCTTGGTGAGGTGATCGCGGTTGACGATAGGTCTATTGTTTTCATCAACGTCGTCAAGATCAATAACGATCAAATCAAAAGCTTTCAAATCGCACAAATCAACCGCCGCAGTGCGAGTTTCAAGCGTTTTAACGTCATAGCCGCATTCGTCGAAAACCTTGCACAAAGGCGTCGCTAAATCGTCATGGTCATCTACTATTAAAATTTGTCGGTTCATCAAGTTTTGGGGGAGCGAGAAAACTAATTTTTATACGAAAAATCTCTCTCATTGGTTCACGCGTAATTTAATCGTAACGCAACGGGAATTATTTTCGCGCTCTGCCGTATGTTAATATACGAAAACTAAACTCTTTTGCAATCTTTTCTGAACAATAATGGAAGGTTTAAGCATCTATAACGTTTTAATTTCTTTCGCGGGCGGCGTTTTATCATTTCTCTCGCCCTGTGTTTTTCCCCTTGTGCCCGGATATATTTCGATGATTTCCGGCGTCAGCATTAACGAACTAAAAGGCGAAACCGGCTCGACCGCGCAGGCTCGGCGCGCCGTTATTTTAAATTCAATCGCTTTTAACGCCGGATTATCACTGATTTTTTTAATTTTAGGCGGTACAGCGGGACTGATCGGTTCGGCTTTGATTAACAACATTTGGGTTAGAATTATCGGCGGATTGGTAATTATTGGTTTCGGATTGCAGCTAATCGGTTTGTTGAAAATCGGCGCGCTTTACAAAGATACCCGTTTTTTGAACAACAGCGATAAACCTGTCGGGCTGCTGGGCGCTTTTACGCTGGGATTGGCTTTTGCGGCTGGCTGGACTCCGTGCATCGGGCCGATTTTGGGCGGCATTATTGGTTTAGCGGCGACCAGCGGCGGTTGGCAAAGCGGCTTGATTCTTTCAGCTTTCTATTCACTTGGTTTGGCCTTACCGTTTCTCCTCGTCGGAATATTTATCAATCAGTTTTTAAGTTTTTCACGCGGCTTCAAAAAGCATCTTCATACCGTTGAGGTTGTTTCAGGAATACTGCTAATCGGAATTGGGCTGCTTGTGGCAACCGGCAACACAACCGCTTTGAGCAGTTCGGCGGTTGCCGGATACCTGCCAAATCTTGAAGGCTGGTTGAAATTAGATGAAAAGCCTGTCTCACAGCCTGCCGCTTCGCAAACCAATTCAACAACGGCGGTAAAACCGGATTACCCTGCCGCGCCCTCTTTTGTTTTCGAGACTGTTGAAGGTAAAACTACGAATTTAAGTGAACTTCACGGGCGAGTCGTGCTTCTCAATCTCTGGGCGACGTGGTGTTTGCCGTGTCGCAAGGAAATTCCGGCTTTAACGCAGTTACAAAAAGATTACGATTCACAAGGGTTGAGCGTCGTCGGCGTCACGTACGAAGACGACCAATCGGCAATTCGTGATTTTAGAAAAGATTTTACTATGGATTATACGGTTGCTGTCGGAAAGGAGCCTTCGCGCAATGATTTGTATGTGGGTTTGCCGACGACGTTTATTATTGATCGCGACGGACGGCTTCGTAAAAAGATTACCGGCGAACGGACACGCGAACAATTTGAGGCGGAAATAAAACCTTTGCTTGAAGAGAAGTAGAGAAAATTTATGAAACAGATTTTAGCTCTTATTTTGATTTTAAGTTTTTCGGCGTTTGCATTTGCGAGCGGCGACGAATCCGCTCCGATGGCGGAAAAAGAATTCGGCTACAAAGATTGGACTTTTAAAAATCTGCATGACGGTAAAGACGTTAATCTGCGTTCTTTCGCAACTGGCAAAAAGCTCGTTCTGGTGGTTTATTTCGCGGCCTGGTGTCCGAATTGGCGCAACGAAGCGCCGCGCGTTCAAAGACTCTACGATAAATACAAAGATAAAGGTTTTGATGTGGTCGCCGTCAGCGAATACGCCTCGCTTGACGAAACAAAGAAAAACATTGCCGACAGCAAATTTACCTTCACAATCGTAACCGAATCGGAATCAAGTGAAGCAAAACAGAAAACCACGCATTACGGATACCGACAGGCGACCGGCGACACACGCAACTGGGGTTCACCCTGGAACATTTTTTTAGAGCCAAACAAATTAGAAACAAAGGGAGAAACCGTTACCAACAAAGCATTTGTCGTCAACGGTGAAATTATTGAAACCGAAGTAGAAGCGTTTATCCGTCAAAAACTCGGGCTCGCCGCCGAAACGAAAGCCCTGTCGCAAATCTCTCCAAAAAAGACCGAAATCTGCGAACCCACAACCGAACTCAAAAAACCTTAAAGCCGGTTAACAGTCAATAGTAATTAGGTATCTATTAACTGTAATACCGATAACTGTTAACTGTTAACTGTTGACTGTTAACTGCTCTAATGCATTGCTTGAAGCGTGTCTGTCAGTTGATTTAATACTTCGAGCAATGTGCGTCCGGATTGTTCAAACTGACCGGCAGTCGCTTGTTCTTCGGCGGTTGAGGCTGTTTCGCCGACTCCGGTTAACTGCAGTAAATATGGACGCAAAGCCGGGGTGCTGCGAAAATCGTCTTCGAGTTTGAGCATCGCGTTTTTGAACGTGCGAACCGTCAGAATCAAACCTTGTTTGCCGCCTTCGCTTTGTTTGCGCGCCGAATCCGACACTCTGCCCTGCCTCGCTTCCTGGTCAATGAGTTGAATACGCGTCAGCGAGCCGCCGTAAATATAAATAAACTGCGCCAGATTTTTAATCTGGTTGCTGACGGTTTGAGCTCCCTGCTTGACTGCTTCCGAACTGCTTACGGTTCTTGCTTTTCCCTTGGAAGCGCTTTTGCCGCGTGTCGGAGTTCGTTTCTGAGCTTCGGCTGGAATGCCAAACATTAAAAAAAGAGCAATCGCTAACAAAAGGCAGCGGAAGTTATTATAATATTTCATCTTATTTTCTCGTATTTTGAACAATCCTTAAATTGACTTACAATTTACCACGAAAATAAATTTGTGGAAGTTGATTTCGCAGCATTAAAAGATGACGAAACGCAAGCTTGAAGTTCGCCGTCTGGGACGCATCGAATATGGTGCGGCGCTCGAACTGCAAAAAACTCTCGAACAGGCCGTAATTGAACGCCGTCAATCCGACACTCTGCTGCTGCTCGAACATCCGCATACTTTTACGCTTGGCAGAAGAGCGACAAATAATGGCATTTTAGCAACGCCCGACCTGCTTGAACAACTCGGCGTCAGCGTTTTTGAAATCAATCGCGGCGGGAAAGCAACTTATCACGGGTTGGGGCAAATTGTCGGCTACCCGATTATTAATTTAAGTCCGGATCGCGAAGACGTTCATGCTTATGTTCGCAATCTCGAAGAGGTTTTGATCAGGGTGCTCTCGGATTTTGAGATCGAAGGTTTCCGAATCAAAGATTTGACCGGCGTTCACACCAAATTCGGTAAAGTCGCCGCCATCGGCGTTCATCTCAAACGCTGGACGACTACACATGGCTTTGCTCTCAACATCAACACGGATTTAAGTTTTTTTAACTATATTGTTGCCTGCGAAGGTGAACCGGTAATGTCAATGGACAGACTTTTAGGTGGTGAAATTGATCTGACCGAAGTTGAAGATAAAATCGTCAAGCGTTTTGCCGAGGTCTTTGATTATCAGATTTCAGATTCAGAAAATCAAAATTCGCATCTTGCACCCGGTTCAAAATTTGAAGTTTTAAACTTTTGAAATTTTTATTAACAGGAGATATTTAATGGATAGAAGAGAAACAAGCTGGTACAGCCATAATTTAGGAATGGAAATGCCGCTCGTAGCTTACGGCTGGAGTGGTTATCCGCTTTTGATGTTCCCAACCGCGGCGGCTGATTACCTGGAATATGAACGCTTTTTGCTGATTGATGCAATCAAACCATTTATTGAAAACGGAATGATTCGCGCTTACTCAATCAACAGCGTCAACAAACAGGCGCTGCTTAACAGGGAAGCGCATCCGGCCTGGAAAGCCGAGCTTTTAACGCGCTATGACCGCTACATTACCGAAGAAGTCCTGCCGCTGGTCAAAAATGAATGCGGACAAGACGCTCGTCCTCTGACGACCGGCGCGAGCATGGGCGCTTATCTGGCAGCCAACACCTATTTCAAACATTCGGATTTATTTCGCGGAACAATTGCCATGAGCGGCAGCTATGATATTCGCGGCTACATGAACGGCTATTATGACGACAATGTTTATTTTAATAATCCGATTCAATACCTGCAGAATTTAAACGACGATTATCATTTGCCGCGCTTGAGACACGCCGATTCAATCGTAGTTTTCACCGGACAGGGAGCGTTTGAGGCGCCAGACCGGAGCCGCAATCTTTCTAATGTTCTAAACTCAAAAGGGGTGCCGCATTTGCTCGATGTCTGGGGACAAGACGTTAATCACGACTGGCCCTGGTGGCGCAAAGCGCTGCCTTATTATCTGGGTAAATTTTTTAGTTAACAGAAAATTGAAAATGGAAAACCGCAGGCGGTAAACCTCGGTTTTCCATTTTTAGTTTCTAGCTAATTATTATCATCCTCGCCCTTTTTACCCTTTTTCTTGGGCGGCTCAACGACGCGCGGACGCGGGTCGTTCTCGCTGGCCGAATCGGGCTTTTTAACGACTGGAGTTGTCGTTGTGACAGGTTTGGGAACAGTAATAACCGTTTTTGCCGGAGGCGCGTCATCATCGCTCGAATGTGCAGCTTTCGGCTCGGTGATTCTTTCAAGTTTAGGCGCGCTCGTATCGTCAGGCGTGCCGTCAACTACTTCCAGCGTGTCGGAATTTCCGGTGGTTTTCGATAGTTTTGGTGTTCTTACGGTAGCCAGAGAATTGTCATCGCCCTTTTCAAGTTCTTCGCGCTGTCGCTGCTCTTTGAGCGCTTCAATGTCTTTCGGCATCGGCGGCGTCTGATAGAATTTGTCTTTCGGCTTATTTTTCATAAAGACGTTCATAAACGCCGTAAAATAAGGAACCGCGCCATGTCCGCCGGTCATACTAGCGCCGAGTGATTCTTTGCGCAGAGGATTTCCCATCCAGACGCCGGTTACATAAGTCGGCGTGTAACCGATAAACCAAACGTCCGTGTGGTCATTAACTGTTCCGGTTTTACCCGCCAACTCCTGTCCGGCCGCTTGCGCTCCGGTCGCGGTTCCGCCCGGCTTAACGACGCCCTGCATCATGTCAACCATTGTCCCGGCAACATATTCGCTTGTCACTTTATAGGTTGTCGGCTCCCATTGTTCCAAAACGTTGCCGTCACGGTCTAAAACCTTGCGAATTAAATGCGGCTGAACGCGAACTCCTTTGTTCGGAAAAGTCGAATAAGCCGAAACCATTTCATCCAATGGAACTTCCGTTGCGCCTAGGGCCGACGGCAAATACGGAGCCATCGGTTCCGTGATGCCGAAACGCCTGACCATTTGCGCCCCGGTCTGAATTCCAACCTGGTCAAGCAAATGAACCGCCGCAATATTGTAGGATTTTGCCAAAGCAATCTTGAGAGGAACATTCGGATGACTCAATGAACCATCATAATTATGCGGCTGCCAGCCTCCCTTGTTAATCGGAGCGCCGCTGACGGGCATGTCCGGTGTCATTCCCCACTCGACCGCCGCAGTATAAACGTAAGGCTTAAACGACGAACCGGTTTGTCGTAAACCCTGCGTAGCATTATTGAATTTGCTGGTTTGATAGTCGTAACCGCCGACCATCGTGACGATTTCTCCGGTTTTGGCGTTCTCGGTGATCATTGCCGCCTGAACTTCCGGAACCTGCGACAAATCTACTTTGAGCGTTTTATTGTTGGCATCAACTTCTTTGATTTCAAACTCCGCCAGCATCCCCGGCTTGAATTCGTCTTTCGGCTGTCGCTTGCTCCAGCCCATTTCCTTGGCGGTGACAATCGCTTTATATTTTCCAAAACGCACAAAAGCCTCGTTTTTGGCAGTATCTACGCTCATTACCAGGCCTTTGGTAAATCCACCCTTTTCATATTCATCGCCGTACCAATCTGGATGCTTATATGCCGCAAGTTCTTTGGCGGTAGCCGGCGTGTTATCATCTTTGCCCGGAACAGACTGGTAACTTGAACGCCAGCCGCGCGATTTGTCATAGGTTCGCAGCTGTTTCCTGACGACATCGGTGGCCAGTTCCTGAGCGTCAACGTTGATTGTCGAAAAAACTTCCAGGCCGCCCTGCGCCACGCGCGTCGTGTATTTATCTTCGAGATATTTACGAATTTCTTCGACCGGATAATCAGTAGCCGACGAGCGTGCCGAAGATTGATAATAAGCGGTATCGGCTAATTTAATCGGTTTGGCTTCGGCGGCGCTAGCTTCGGATTCGGTAATAAAATTGTGCTTGGCCATTAAATCAAGCACTAAATTTCGACGTTCAAGAGATTTGGTTGGATTTGCCGTCGGCGAGTAATCAGTCGGTGATTTTGGAATTGCCGCCAGCGTAGCGGCTTCTTCAATCGTTAAATCTTTTGAAGGTTTACCGAAATAAGTTCGAGAAGCTGCTTCAAAACCGTAAGAACCGGCTCCGAGAAAAAAATTGTTGTAATATAATTCTAAAATTTGGCGTTTTGTATAAAAACGTTCGATTTGCAGCGCCATCAACTGTTCGTTGATTTTGCGCTCGAGCGTTTGTTTTCGGGTCAAAAACAAACCGCGCGCAATTTGCTGAGTTAAGGTTGAAGCGCCCTCAAAAGTTCCGGTCGTGATGTTTTTGTAGACAGCACCGGCAATTCGATACGGATCAATTCCAATATGATTGTAGAATCTGGCGTCTTCCACCGCGAGAATCGCATTCTCGACGTTTTTCGGAATGTCCTTCTCTTTGAGCGGGAGGCGCTTTTGCAGGGCAAATTCGGCAATAACCGTTTCGCCGTCATCCGCATAAATCTTCGTTACGGTTGACGGACGATAAGTAGCCAGAGCTTTAACTTCTTCAGCCGCGCGTGAATTATTAACGTAATATGAAGCCAGAATACCGGTTAAACCGCCGGCTGACAGCGCTAAAATGAGCGCCGCGGGAAGCCATAAAATGCTTAACCAGGTGCGTCTATTTCCCGTCGTCGCGGTTAATTCTCGTTCTCTCGTGGACATAATTTTCAAAGTCTAAAGTCCAAAGTCTAAAGTCCAAAGTTAATCTGAATTTTAGAATTTGAATTTAAATATTAGTTGACATAACGGCGCATTTTAACGCTGATTGCAAAACCGATTGCGATAAATGTCGCCAGCACTGCTGAAACGCCAGCGCTCATCATCGGAAGCGGAACGCCGATAACCGGCAATATTCCGAGTGCCATTCCGACGTTCATAAAAATTTGAAAAGTCATCGCTCCGGTGAACGCCATTACAACCAGCATTCCTTCTCGGTCAGGGGATTGTCTGGCCGCGTTTAAGAGGCGCGAAATTAAAAACAAATAAGCCAGCAGTAATCCGATGCAGCCAACGAAGCCGGTGTTTTCCGCCGTCACGGCAAAAATAAAATCCGAATGCGGTTCGGGCAGGAATTTGAGCGCGCTTTGCGAAGTTTCGGTATCCGTATCAGAACCGTAAACCTTGCCTTTGCCGACAGTTATCGTTGATTGAATAGTGTGATAAGCGTAACCTTTCGGGTCAACCGTATCCGGGTAAAGAATAGCATTGATACGTTGAACTTGATAATCTTTAATTTTTCCGGTTCTAACGCCGATTGTCCAGGCAACCGGAATCATGACGATTGCCAATACGGAAAGCCCAATCACCCAGCGCATTTTAATCGCCGCCAGAAAAATGACGACGGCCAAGAGCGGCAGATAAGTAATGATTTGCCCGGCATCAGGTTCGAGCAAAATCAGGGCTGCCGGAATTGCCAAAATGCCGATGCCGATTGCCAGTTCGCGCAGACTCAAAGTTTTGTCGCGCCTGATCCCAAAATATTTGGCTAACATCAAGACGACCGGAATTTTGACAAACTCCGACGGCTGGAATTGTCCGATGAGCGGAACTTTAAGCCAGCATCTTTGCCCGTTGATTTTCATCCCGATTCCAGGAATTACAACTAGAATCAGCAAGACCAGCCCGATTGCGTAAAAATACGGAGCATAATCAACCAGCTTGCGATAATCGGTGAACGCCACGACCAGCATTACGATAAAAGAAACACCGAGACCAATCAGCTGTTTTTGCCAGTAGGTTTCGGTCGGCTGAGCTTTGAAAATCATCCATGAGCCAAAGCAGACGATTGCTACGGCCAGCAGTGCCAGCACAAAATCAAAATCTCGCAGAGAGCGTCTTTCTAAAACTGCAACCATAAACTTAAATTATCTTACCGCTTGGCAACTGCTTTTACTTCGGGCTTTAAATCGTCAAAATTGACGCCTTTTTTGCGCAAATATTCTTCGTAAACGCCGCGCACCGCCGGAGCCGCATTAGCCGCTCCGAAACCGGAGTTTTCAATCAAACCGATAACCGAAATTTCCGGTTTATAAGCCGGAGCGAATGAAACGAACCAAGCATGATCTTTGGCTCCGCCTGAACCTATTGACGAGTTTTGCGCCGTCCCGGTTTTTCCGGCGATTTCCCAGTTGGCCATTTTGATTCGACCGGCGGTTCCGCCGTTATTGACGACTCCCCACATTCCTTTGAGCACGTAATCATTTTGCTCCTGCGTCATCTGAATAATTTTCGGCGGTTTTAAATCGTACCCAATTGCGGGGCGTTCGGGCTGATATTCCGGCGTGTCGGGATCGCCGGCGGCGGAAACCGCTTTGGCTTCTTTAAAAAAATGCGGGACAAACATTTTACCGCCAACGCCGACGCTCGAAACCGCCCGTATCATCGAAATAGGCGTCACCTCAACATAAACCTGACCAATTGACGAAAAGACCGTGTCAATATCACCCCATCGTCCGGTTTTTTCTTTGATCGGTTTGTAATATTTGGGCGTTCGGCTAGTAAGTTCGGCAGGCAAATCAATCCCGGTCTGTTTGTCGTATTCGAACTCTTCAACCATTTTAATTAAACCTTCCGGCTTCATCTTCAAAGCCAGACGATAGTAATAACCATCGCAGGAATGCGTGATGGCAGTCGGTAAATCTGGCGTTCCGTGATTGCCGCTGGTGTCTCGCGTAAAACGATTGCCGACTTGAATGCCGCCGCCGCAGACGATATGAGATTCTTTGGTGGTAATCGCCCCCTGCTGCAAAGCCGCAACCGATTCGGGAATTTTCCACGTCGAACCCGGATAATAACGCCCGCGAATCGCTCGATTGAGCAGCGGTTTTTGCGGATCGTTGTAAAGAGCGTTAATCATTTTGCGCCCTTCTTTTGAATTTCCGGCTTGCGAAAAAACATTCGGGTCGTAGGACGGAGCGGATGCCAGCGCGAAAATCTCGTCGTTGTTTGGATCCATTGCGATGATCACGCCGCGTTTTGTCGCTGAATTAGCCAGTTGTTCTTCCGCCGCGCGCTGCAAATCAAGATCAACCGTGGTAACTAAATCCTGTCCCGGCTGCGGCGGAACGACGCGGATTTCTTCTTTAATTCGGCTCCGGCTGTCAACCACAACTTCACGGTAACCATCGCGTCCGCGCAAAACGGCGTCGTAAGTGGATTCAAGTCCGTCTTTGCCGATAATGTCGCCCGATTTCAAACCCCGTTCAGTGTATTTCGAATCCTCAAGCTGTTTTTTGCTGATTTCGCCGACATAGCCCAAAACATGCGCGAGAGTTTTGCCGAGCGGGTAATTTCGCTGCGGCTGTAATTCAACTCGCAGTTCGGGAATTTCGAGATTGTGCGCTTCGACCCAGGTAATATCATTGACGCTGGCATTTTCTTTAACAACGATTGATTCATACTCGCCGGAAGTGCTGCTTTTCGCCGCTTCGAGCCTTTCCTGCAAAACATCTCCGTCAAGACCGAGACCGTCAGCCAGCGGCTGCACGATTGACGATACATCTCCTTTTTTGAGCGCGTCATGAGACAGAATGACGTTGTAGGTCGGGCGCGAATCAACCAAAATCTTTCCGTTGCGGTCGAGAATAGCGCCGCGCGGAGCGGGAATCGGCAATCGGCGAACTCGTTGTTCTTCGGCTCGTTCGGCGTAAGAATCACCTTTGACAATTTGCAAATAATAAAGTCTGACGCCTAAAACGGCGAGCAAAATAAAGGCGATAATCTGAATCGCCGCGATTCGCGCGTTTAAATTCTGCGACAAATCTTCGAATTTCATAAAAGAGTTGGAACGATGATTGTGAGTTAAGGAAACCGAAAAGTAAAACTAAATTTATTAGTTTTTCATCATTTATTTCATGTTAGACACGTTTATTGAGACGTATCGGATTACGCCGAAAGTTGTTCCGACGCGGTGTATAATTAGCGCGCCGCTGCAGTCTGGCGCGGTCTGAAAAAACGAATTCTAGAATCAGCATCAAAACCGTGCCGGCAACGCAGGTTCCGATAGCCGAATAGGCCATTGTTTCCGCAAAGTTTCGGTTCGGAGTTTGTCCGAGTAACTGATGCATCGCAAAATAGATTAGATTGTTGAGCGCCGATGCGCCGGCCAAAACCGGGATTTTTAAAAGAGGATTGTCCAACAGCAAAAAGCGCCTCGCTAATTCGGCGACGACGTATGCGGTAATGGTCAGAGAAAAACCGCCCGCCCCGAGCAGACCGCCGCTCAGAGCGTCAACCGCAATTCCGGCAACTGTCGCGTAAATTATTGCTCTGAGTGATTCGCGCTGGAGCGCCACATAAATAACAACGAGGAGAGGAAAATTGATGAAAACCGCTGCTGAGAAAACATTCGGCAGCGACCATTGCAGGGCAACTGCGATTATCAGAGCGATGATAGTTTGGACTTCTTTCATTACTGCCTAATAAGATGCAAAATTTCGGTTAGAAAATTCGGACTTTTAACGGTTTCTCCTTGTGTTTTTATCACTTTGCTGTTTGACGTTGGGGAGCGATTTGTCAAACGTCGGCTGCGCCTGCGGTTGGTAGAGCAGCACGCTGACCGATTTGAGCGAGCCCGGCGGAACGCTCGGTCTGACCAGGATTCGATGCGGAGTAGTCGCCGAACCGGAGATGACTTCGGCAACTTCGCCGATTTTGAGACCCGACGGATAAATCTTATCCTGTCCGGTAGTTAGAATTGGAGTTCCGACTTCAATGTTTTCCTGCCCGGAAACATAACGCATTTCAAGTAAATCATTGTTGCTGGTGCCGTGAATCGAGCCTAGCGCGTTGGTGTTGCTGATTTGTCCGACAACACCGGCAACGGCGGATTTATCATCCGTAATCAGCGCGACTTGCGAGGTAAACGGGTTGGTGGCGACAATCCGGCCGACCACGCCGTTGGCCGTTACCACCGGCATATTGATGTCAATTCCCGAATTGCTGCCGCGATTAATAATTACCGCGTCAAACCACGCCGAAGGATCGCGCCCGATGACATCTGCCGCGACGGTTTTGTACTGGCTGCGATTTCTGAGATCAAGTTGTGATTTGAGGCTTTCGTTTTCGGCAGTCAGATTTTGTTTTTGAGTCAGTTCTGTTTCGAGTTCTCCGACGCGCTGTTTGAGAGCATCATTTTCGGAGACGGCGGTTCGCCAGGCGGCAAGATTCGAAAAAAATCCCGTGCCGGTATTGCCGGCCGTTGTGACCGTCGTTTGAACTGGAGCAGCCGCCGTCTGAAACCAGACGCGCACCAAACGGTCTTGCGTTTCCGGGTCTTTCGCGCTCCATGCCATCAGCGCGAAATTGCCAAGCAGCAATCCTCCTAAAAGGAGCGGCGTTCTCCGGCGAATTTCTTTTTGCGATAAAGCTGCCAAATCAGTCAACGGTCAACAGTTATCAGTTATCAGAATTCAACTTTTGTTGACTGATAACTGATAACTGTTGACTGATTAAGCTCCTTGAGTCAGCGTGTTGTCCCATTTAACGCGCCGCAGCAATTCAAAATCCGAAAGCATTTTGCCGGTTCCCAAAACGACCGACGAAAGCGGATCATCGGCAATCACGACCGGCAAACCGGTTTCAATCATTAAGCGTTTATCAAGATTTTTAAGCAGCGCGCCGCCGCCCGTCAAAACGATTCCGCGTTCGACAATATCGGCGGACAATTCCGGCGGTGTGCGCTCCAGCGCCACGCGCACGGCGTTGACAATGGTGGCAATCGAATCGGCCAGAGCCTCGCGAATTTCTTCGTCCGTGATCGTGATTGTTTTAGGAATTCCTTCAATCAAATTTCTGCCGCGAACGTCCATCGAAAGCGATTCGTCAAGCGGAAACGCGCTGCCAAGCGCAATTTTGATTGCCTCGGCGGTGCGTTCGCCAATCAGGAGATTGTATTTGCGTTTGATAAATTGCGTGATTGCCTCGTCCATCTCGTTTCCGGCAACACGCACAGCGCGCGAATAAACGATGCCGGAGAGTGAAATAACGGCAATATCAGTTGTTCCGCCTCCGATGTCTACAACCATGTTGCCGTGCGGCTCGGTAATCGGCAGACCGGCCCCGATTGCCGCCGCCATTGCTTCTTCAACAAGATAAACTTCCGACGCTTTGGCGCGATACGCGGAATCCTCCACTGCGCGCCGTTCGACCTGCGTAATCTCGCTGGGGATACCAATGACGACTCGTGGGGAAACCCACGTTTTGCCGTTGTGCGCCTTGCGAATAAAATGCTGCAGCATTTTTTCGGTTACTTCAAAATTTGCAATTACTCCGTCTTTCATCGGGCGAATTGCGACGATGTTTCCGGGCGTGCGCCCGAGCATTTCTTTGGCGTCGCGCCCGACGGCCTCGACCTGATTGGTAACTTTATTGATTGCAACAATTGACGGCTCGCTGACGACGATGCCGCGCCCTTTCGCATAAACAAGCGTATTGGCAGTGCCAAGGTCAATCGCCAAATCGCTTGAAAACATACTAAACAAAGATTTTGGAAAAGCCATGAAAAATAATATTCCGTTATGTTATGTCTGATTTTAAAAAATTCCGGGCGGAAAGTGCTGTAAATTAGCGGCTTAAATTCCGTTAGGTATCTTTATTTGTATCACTTCCGCTCCCTGCACAGCAAATTTCGTGCAACTTATTTATTTTAGTTCTCCGCAATGCATTTTGCATCCCGTAAATACTGTTTTAGAAAAATTTATAAGGCTTGTAAAGCGAAGGCATAATTGGCGTTTGAAACTTGTTAAAACACTGTAATTTCGCCACATCCGATTAATTTTAAAACGAGTTTTCGGTGAAGAGACTACGATAAGTTTAGCATTACTATTTATGGTCGTGAAAAGGAACTAAAACTAATTTATAAAAAATTTCAGGCAAATGAAAAGGCGGGCCGCGATAAACCCGCCTTACTAAAATTTTATCCCTCTTTAATAACCGTCTCAATTTTCTTTGGCTATCAACTGTTCCGTCACTCCATTGTTGACATTTGCTCCTTGATGCGGCGGCACTGTCGCTTCCAAATCTTGTAATTGCAGTGGCTGCGTTACCTCTGCTTCCAGAGCGGCATTTAAAACATCCGAAACACGTATTGCCGGAATAATTTCCAGCTGTTTCAAAACGTCTTCCGGAATATCTTCGGTGTCCGACTCGTTGCGTTCAGGCAAAATTATTCGGCGCGCGCCGGCGCGATATGCCGCTAAAACTTTTTCCTTAACGCCGCCGACCGGAAAGACCAGACCGGAAAGGGTAATTTCGCCGGTCATCGCTGTATCTGAACGCACTTTTCGTCCGGTATAAAGCGATGCCAGAGCCGACGCCATCGTCACGCCGGCCGACGGTCCGTCTTTCGGAATCGCTCCGGCCGGGACATGCAGATGAACGCCGTTGTTTTTAATTACGTTCGGATCAATCCCGAATTCGACGGCGTGCGACCACAGATAACTGCGCGCGGCCTGAGCCGATTCCTTCATGACATCGCCAAGCTGCCCGCTCAAAATCAGACCCGAACTGCCGGGAAGGAGCGTCGCTTCGATAAATAAAACTTCGCCGCCCATTTCCGTCCAAGCCATTCCGGTCGCTACTCCGGCCGGCAAATCAGCGCGCGCTTCTTCCGGATAGAAGCGCGGCGAGCCGATGTAGCCTTTAACGTCTTCGGCGTCAATCGCAAATTTCTCGGTGGCGCCCTGCGCTACTTTGAGTGCAACTTTGCGCACGATATTGCCGATGGTGCGCTCTAACTGCCTGACTCCGGCTTCGCGTGTATAACGAGCGGTTAGCAAGTTAATTGTGGCGTCGGTAATTTCAACCTGTTCCGGCGTCAAACCGTTTTCTTTGATTTGTCGGGCAATCAAATATTGTCGAGCAATATTCAATTTTTCCAAATCGCTGTAACCCGTTAGCTGAATTATCTCCATCCGGTCGCGCAGCGGCGCGCTGATTGGTTGGAGGCTGTTGGCCGTCGCTATAAAAAAGACGCTCGACAAATCAAACGGCAAATCGAGATAATGATCTCTGAAAGTATTGTTTTGCGCCGGGTCTAAAATTTCAAGCAGAGCCGAAGCCGGGTCGCCGCGATAATCATTGCCGAGTTTATCAATTTCGTCGAGCATAATCACGGGATTATTGACTTCGGCGCGGCGCAGAGCCTGAATGATTCGGCCCGGCATCGCTCCGATATATGTCCGGCGATGCCCGCGCAGTTCGGCTTCGTCGCGCATTCCGCCCAAACTAAAACGCTCAAATTTTCTGCCGAGCGCGCGGGCGATTGATTTTCCTAAACTTGTTTTACCGACTCCGGGCGGCCCGACGAGCAGCATAATAGGGCTTTTCGTATCAGGGCGAAGCTTGATGACGGCTAAAAATTCCAGGATTTTTTCTTTTATATCTTCTAGTCCGTAATGGTCTTCGTCCAATATTCGTCTGGCTTCGACTAAATCGAGTTTGTCTTCGCTGGCTTTTTTCCAGGGCAATTCCAAAACGTATTCGAGGTAAGTGCGAATCACCTGGTAATCGGGCGCGGCTTGCGGAAGTTTTTCCATTCGCCTCAGTTCGCGTTCGGCCTCTTTGCGCACGTCTTCGGGCAAATCGGCGGTGTCGAGACGCTCGCGCAGTTGCTGCGCTTCGGCTTTTTCGCCGCCTTCGTCGTCTTCGCCAAGTTCCTTTTGAATTTGTTTGAGCTGTTGGCGCAAAATGTAATCGCGCTGCGCCTTGTCCATTTCGCCCTGCGCTTCGGTGGCAATTTTCGAGCGAATCTGCATGATGTCGAGTTCGCGCGCCAAAGCCGAATGAGCCAGCTGCAACAGTTCGTCAACTGTGTCGGCTTCAAGCATTTTCTGCTCCTGCTCAACGCCCAAAGTCATTACCGAACCAAGAAAATAAGCCAGCTGAACCGGATCGTTTGACGACATTACCGCCATCCGAATTTCCGGCGGAACCTGCGGCAGTAAGGCCAAAGCCTGCTGAATCATGCTTTGCACGTTGCGTTTGAGAGCCTCTACTTCATCATTGTTTTCGACTCGCAATTCCGGCAGGATTTCAAACTTGGCTTTCAGAAACGGCTGTTCCTGATTCCAATTAACGATTCGGATTCGCTCGACTCCCTGCACAATTAACTGCAAAACGTTGTCGTTTCGCATCATGCGTTTGACCGCCACGAGCGTCCCTGTTTCATAAAGATCCGCCGGTTTCGCTTCCTGTCCCGTGATGCCTTCAGTCTTAATTGTCAAACAGGCAATCAGTTTTTCTTCGCTGCTGAGAGCAGATTCAACCGCCTGCATCGAACGCGAGCGCCCAACCGTGAGCGGAATAATAGTTTCGGGAAAAAGCGTCGTCTGCTGAAGCGGTAAAACCGCTATCTCAAACTGTTCTCCAGCTTTTCTGCCGGTCTCTTCCGGCAAGCTAGGTTGTGTCTTATCAGAAATTTCTGTCATAGATTTACCTTGTTAAATGTTACGACTTAGCGGCGCGGAGCTGAACAATCAGCAACCCGTCTTTGTAATCGTAATCGAGTTTAGCGCCGTCAATCGAGCGCGGAAATCGCAAACTTTTTTCAAAGCGGCTGTAAGTTATTTCAAGCTGATGATGATGAATGCTTTCCGTGCAAGTGGTATCGCGCCTAGTGCCTGTTAAATAAAGTGTATCCCCTGCTATTTCGATTTCAATGTCTTCAATCGAGATGCCCGCCAGTTCGACTTTGACAATCCATCCGGCAACGGTTTCATAAACGTCTGCCGCCGGATACCAGAGTCTCCCGGAGCTTTTGGTCTGCCGCGAAAACATCGGCAGCATTTGAAAATAACGATTTACTGATTCAGCCACAATTTTGAGGGATGAAGAATGAAGGATGAAGGATGAGTAGAACTAAAAAATTTAAACTTAAAATTCCTTAGTTTTCTATCCTTCATTCTTCATCCTTTATCCTTTCAGACTCCCTTTCTCCAAAACGCCGAGCCGCTTGAGATATCTTCGAGCGTTTCGGCGATTTCGCGTTCGTCTTCCATTTCGAGCGCGATGTCCGCCATCGCCAAAATTCCCTGGAGTTTGCCGTCTTCGTCAACCACCGGAACGCGGCGCACCTGTTTTTCGCGCATCAGGCGAATCGCTTCAAAGACAAAATCTCGCGGGCGCGCTGAATAAATTTCAGTGGTCATTACGCTATCAACAGTCGTTGCGTTCGGGTCGAGTCCCGTTGCCAAAGCGCGAATGACAATATCGCGGTCGGTGACAATCCCAAGCAATTTGCCCGTCTCGTCAACGACCGGAATCGCCCCCATGTCACCATCGCGCATTAAAGCGGCAACTTGCGGCAAACTCATTGAGGCTTGGGCGGTGACCACATTGCGCGTCATGATTTCGTCGCAGCGTCGCCGGTCGCGGTTCGCTCCCGTGCTGCTCGTGTGAATGTCAGTATTAGCTGGCGTCATAACATTAATTTTAAACTCCTCAAGCTTATTTGTGAACCGGGCGGCGATTCGGTACGGCTTCGCACTGTCGCAGCAGTCTTCAATTGCTAGAAATATAAACTTAACTCAAACGAGTTGCGAATCCAAAATTCAAACTCTAAAATCCAAGTTAAATGGGTAAACATTACGATAATCCGCGCCGCCCCGTGCGCGAAGGCAAGAAAATCACGGTTGGCAAGGTGACGGACTTGCCGCCGGGGCGCAGCGCCACGGTCGAACTCAAAGATGGTTCGGAAGTCGCGCTGTTTAATCTCGGCGGGCGATTTTGCGCCGTTGAAAACTTCTGTCCGCACAAAGCCGCCCCGCTCGCAGACGGCAGAACGTACGGGCAAATCGTCGAATGCAATCGTCACGGCTGGAAATTCGACGTGACCACGGGCGAATGTTTTAACAACCGAAACTGCTCAATTGAGGCTTACGAAGTTATCGTTGAAGACGAAATGATTAAAATTTTGGTTTAGCGTTAAACTTTAACCATCATCGAAAATTCGGTTGCTCATCGTCTCAATTTTCCTGAAAGCTGCCTTTCCGGCTGCTCTTGTTTGTTATTCTTAAACCCTCCGCAAGGCATAAATTATTTTTTAAATTCACCCGCAGTTTGCCCAAATTTTCCTCCAACTTATTGACCGCTCGATGAGTTTGGTGTAGTTTTGCATCAATTCAAAAGGGTCAAGAGTCTTCATTCGGTGAAATCGTTTTTCAACTTGCTGTAACCACAGGGTTGCGAAGTTTAGCGCAACAAAACGCCTTTCATCTCGTCAACAGAAAATTTTCTTTGCGAAGTTTAATCTTATTGGAATGTTTGACCAGGTTGATAATCAACTAGCGGAATGGATTAAAGAAGTCCAGGACAAGATTGAGGTGACATTTGTGCCGCCCGACACTTCTTTGTCTCAAACCTGCATTTTCCTGCATCTTCTCGATGTCGCGCCAAATCTGACCGGACGTGGTAACAATCACACGCCGCTTCAGATATTACTTCGTTATCTCATCGTTCCGTTTGCCGAGGAGCCGAGAGAATCACACCGGATTTTGGGAGAACTGCTCATCGCCGCGCTTGATAACAAAGAATTTGAAATCGAAAAGGAGTCGCTTCCGATTGACGCCTGGAAGGCTTTTGCGATGATGCCGCGCCCGTCCTTTATCTTGCGCGTCCTGTTCAAACTTGAACGCGCCGTCAAACTCGCTCCGCCGGTGCGTCATCCGCTCGTGCTTCAGCCATCGCCGTTTCAAACGCTGCACGGGGAAATCTTAGGGCCGGAAAATTTACCCATCATGAACGCGCGAATCGAAATTCCCGAACTGAATCGTTCGATCCTGACAGATTATCAGGGACGTTTTCAATTTTCCGCCGTTCCCTCAGAACCGAAAATCAGGAAATTGCTGGTTCGCGCCAAAGGGCGAGTTTTCTCAATCAACACAGACCAGAATCAAAATTTAGACGAAAAGCTAATTATTCACTTAAAACTAGAGGAGTAACAAATGCCGACTTATCTGACTCCGGGTATCTACATCGAGGAAATTTCGACCGGCGCCAAACCGATTGAGGCCGTCGGGACGAGCACCGCTGCGTTTGTCGGCATCGCGCCAAACGCCGACGCCCGATTGCAGGAGGCTTTCGCGGTTAACAGCTGGTCGCAATTTACGAAAGAATTTATTGTCGAGGGCAGCGTCAGCACCGCGCTTTCTCACGCGGTTTTTGGCTTTTTTCAAAACAGCGGCAGTCGTTGCTATGTCGTCAACGTCGGCAAAGACGGCTCGCTTGTCGGCGACGGCAAACGCCGGCAGGGCATCGAACTGCTCGAAGAAATTGATGAAATTGCGATTGTCGCCGCTCCGGGTTTTACCGACACGGCCTCGTACGACGCGCTGCTCTCGCATTGCGAGAAACTCAAAGACCGAGTGGCGATTCTCGACGCTCCGGCCGACGTCGCCAATATTGACCAGCTCAAAACGGTAGCATCGGTTGAGAAACCCAAACGCGGAGCAGCGGCGGCCGCCGAAAGCGATACCGGCGATTCGTCGGCCGCTCTCAAAGGATTGCGTCCGCGCACGAGCGACGGCGGCTACGGAGCTTTTTATTTTCCAAATCTCATCGTCCGCGATCCGCTGGCGCCAAAATCCGAGCCGGTTATAGTTCCGCCGTCCGGTCACATTGCCGGCATTTACGCCAGAACCGACGCGACGCGCGGCGTTCATAAAGCGCCGGCCAATGAAACCGTGCGCGGAGCACTCGATTTAAGCTATCGGATTACGCCCGCCGAACAAGGCGAATTGAACACGCTCGGCGTCAACTGCCTGCGTTTTTTCCCGACTCAAGGGATTCGCGTCTGGGGCGCTCGAACACTCGCCGACAGCGCGAGCGAATGGCGCTACGTCAACGTCCGCCGCTTTTTTAACATGGTCGAAGAATCAATTGCGAGAGGAACGCGCTGGGTGGTTTTTGAACCGAATGACCGCTCGCTCTGGGGAGCAATCAAACGCGACATCAGCGCGTTTTTAACTTTGCAGTGGCGGCAGGGAGCTTTGATGGGCGCAACGCCCGAACAAGCATTTTTTGTTCAGTGCGACGAGGAAACCAATCCGCCCGAAGTGATTGACGCCGGACAGGTTATCGCCGTTATCGGAATTGCGCCGGTCAAACCGGCCGAGTTTGTTATTTTCCGCATCGGGCAAAGCGCGGGCGGAACCGAAATCGAAACGCAGGGAGGAATCTAATTATGTCGCCAGATGCCGCACCGCAGGAAACGCAAGCGTCGCCGCTCAACTCATATTCGGATCCATATCGAGCCTATAACTTTAAACTCGAAATCCAGGGCGTGGCCGAAGCGCATTTTACCGAAGTCAGCGGGATGGAAGCCAAAATCACTCCGATTGCTTACCGCGAAGGAGGGAACAGCCAGGTCGTGCATTATGTTCCTGGCTACACCGAATACGGCGCAATCACTCTGCGCTACGGCCTGACGCGCTCGAGAGAGCTTTGGGATTGGTTTTTATCCGGCGTCAAAGGCAAGGTCGAACGGCGCAATATTTCAATTGTTTTGCTTGACAGCGACGGCACGACTCCGGTCATCCGCTGGAATCTGCTGAACGCCTGGGCGTCGCACTGGCGCGGAGCCATGCTCAACTCGATTGATCAGGAAATCGCTATCGAATCGCTGACTCTCGTCTGCGAAACGCTCGAACGTGCTGATTAAGGAATTTTGACGGTGTTTCTCTCAAATTTCAAAAACAGCTTTTCAAATTTTTTAGCGCAGCGTTTGCAGCGTTTGGCTGAATTTCTGCGCCAAAACGATCAGGCCGCAAATCCAAAGAAAGCAAATCCGCCCGAGCCGCCCGAAAACATTTCGCCGCACGAGAATTGGCTGCGGAAAACAGCCAGCAAACCTCCGCAGGATTGGGTTGAGCGCGTCAGCCGCGACGCTCCTCAAATACTGTTTGAAATGCCTGAATTTACAGCGAAAATAACGGAGCCAAACGAAACAGCCAAACCGTTCGCAATCACGGCGGAGATTGAGACAGAAAGGTTTCAAACCGACCGCCGCAAAAACGTTCGCGCGGCGAAAGAGGAAGAGTCATCGCAAATTCAATCAAAAAGTAAAGCGGCATCAACCCCATCTTTGCTAAATCCTGCGAACACAACGAGTTCGAAACAAAGGTTTTCTCCGCTCAAAATTTTCGCGCCGCGCGAAAACTCAAATCGTCAAACCGAACCTGCCAAAGACGTTTCAATTGCTTCGGATAATGCTGCAGATTTGGCGAATAAAAGCGCGCTTCAAACTGATTCAACTGTAATTCGCAACAAATCTTTGCCGCGTAATCCGAAACAAACTTCTATCATTCAGTTTAAACGGCGCGAAGCCAAACCTATCAACAAATCCGATTCGACCGATTTCAAAGTCGGTCCGAATTCAGTTGATAATGCGCATCATCGGCTAGAGCAAACCGATAATCATCCCCCAATCAAATTTCGTTCAAAAACAATTTCGGAGATCAGTCAGGAAAGATTTTTGCGGCGCGAATCTGAAAATCAAGCAAATGAACCGGGCAAAACGGCAAGCTCCAACAAAGCCGCGACAAAGGCAATTCAGACGCGCCTAGATAATTTTGTGATGCCGATAGACAACCGCTTTCATAATGAGAAAACGGCTGATTTAATTCCGACGGCAAGAAGGAATCAGCCGCAAACAGACAACTTTTTATCACAAAAACCTGCGATAACCGCAGCTTCAAACTTACCGCCCGCTCCGTTTTCACCACAGGAAAACCGTTGGGCTGATTTGCCTCAATCAGCCGAATCTACCGATGAATACGAGCTTTCCAAGCTCGAAAACCAGCGGCTCCGGCGTGTCGAAGCCGAACAAACGGGAGGCGAATGGAACGAGTAGCCTTTCTCATCGAGGAAACCAACGAGCGCATTGGCTGTCTGCTCAACCCGGAAAGTTTGACCGTCCGGCGTCAATCGGGAGTGCGTCCGCGCCGGGTGGCGGGCGGAGTTTTAACCGGCGCTGATCTGGCGGATGACGCGCTGCTTTTTACCGGCGGCGGAATGACCGAGATGTTTCTCGAACTGCTTTTTGATGTTGCCCTGGCCGATTCTTCCGCGGCTCAGGAAACAGTTAAGGACGTTCGCAATCTGACCGCTCCGCTCTGGCGTCTGTCTGAAAATTCGGCGCGGCAGCAGCAGGCAAACGAGAGAAATTACGGGCGGCCTGTCCAGGCGCGTTTTGTCTGGGGCAAAAGTTGGAATGTGCCGGGCGTCATTGCCGCAATCTCGGAACGGCTTGATTATTTTGATTCGTCCGGCGTCCCGCTACGGTCATGGCTGAAAATACGATTTTTGCGGGTCGTCGAACCGTCACAGGCAAATTTTGAAAGCCAGCCGCCGCCATTAGTTTTGCCGCTGGAAACGGATTCCTCAATTCAGAATTCGCCAAATCTGACAAATTTAATTGATGAAACAAACGATGAAACCGAGGTTCATCAATATGCGGCGGGCGAACGGCTCGACCAGCTCGCCCAGCAACAATACGGTTTTTACGGGCATCCGGCTTTGTGGCGCTGGCTGGCCGCTTACAACGGCATCAGTGACCCGCTGCACATCGCTCCGGGCGCGGTTTTGCGGTTTCCGCCGCTTTCCGTTTTAGAAGGAAAACAATGAATCGGCAATTACACGTTCTTCCCCAGCTCACAATTGAGTTTGACGGCGTTCCGCTGGCGATGGAAAATTTGCGGACGCTCTGGGAAACGCGTGTTCAGGAAAAACTGTCCCTGCCGACTCTGTGCGAAATGACTTTTCTTGAACCGACCGAAGCGTTTAGTGCCCGCTCTCCTGCGCTCGGTGCAAGTTGGCGCGTTTTAATCGACGGCGCAGCGGAGCCTCTCTTTATCGGTGAAGTAACTGCGGTGGAATATTTCTACGAATCTTCAGGCGGTCGCGGACTGCGCATTCGCGGTTACGACCGGCTGCACCGTTTGCGAAAACGTCAGCCGGTTCGCGCCCACGTTCAAGTTACTCTGGCAGACATCGCCCGAGAATTGTGCGCTGGATTAGGTTTAACAATCGAAGCAAGCGCCGATTCCCCGCTCTGGCAGCGAATAATTCAAAGCCGGCAAACCGATTTTGAACTTTTATCCGAGCTGGCCGAGCGGTGCGGGCTTTATTTTACGGTTCGCCAAAACGTTTTGCATCTTTTGACGCTCGAAGGAATCGGCGATTCGCTTCCCTTGCGGTTGGGTGAAACACTGCTTACCGCCAATCTGGAAATCAACTCGGAAAATGTTTGTCATTCGGTTGTTTCCAAAGGCTGGGATGCGCTGCGAGTTGAAACTTTTGAAGGCTTGGCGAATTTTGCCAGAAGCGGGCGCAACGTTGGTGCGAAGGTTGAACCAAGTATTTTTGGAACGGATGCCGAAAAAATGCTGGTAGATGAAATGTTAACCGACCAACTGCATGCCGAAGCCATCGCGCAAGCTGAGCTCGACCGCCGGACGGCGCAGGAAATCATTTTTTCCGGGATTGCCGAAGGCGATTCTCGTCTTCGCGCCGGAACTGTTGTGACGCTCGAAAATGTTGCTCCGCAGCTTGCCGGACAATATGTTTTGGCGGCTGTTAACCACGTTTTCGACGGCACCAGAGGTTTTGTTTCCGAAATCTCCAGTGAATTGCCAAAACCAGCGGCTAAAACTTTCGGGCGCAATTCGCAGATTGAGACAGTGGCGACGCTTGGCGTGGTCACTCAGGTTAACGACCCGGAAGGTTTCGGACGAGTGCGAGTCAAACTGCCCAATTATAACGATCTCGAAACCGACTGGCTCGGCGTCCTGGCGGCGGGCGCCGGCCTTGGCAAAGGGTTGCTGGCTCTGCCTGACGTTGACGATACGGTTTTGGTTTTGCTGCCGAGCGGCAATCCGGCGGAAGGCATTATTTTGGGCGGGTTGTACGGCTCGATGACGCGCGAAGATTGGGATTGGGGCGTTGAGGAAGGCGCGGTGCGGCGTTACAGCCTGCAAACGCCGAACGGTCAGCGAATTCGTCTCGACGACGGCAAACAGACAATTCGAATTGAAAACAGCGACGGTAGTTTTCTCGAAATGTCGCCGGAAAAAGTGCGGCTTCATGCCAGCCGCGATTTGGAAATCCAGGCTCCGGGACACGCCGTAACGCTCAGAGCCAAGACAATTGATTTTGAGCAGGGCTAGGAAACCGTAATCAGCGGAAGTTTTAAAATCAGGAATTAATCTTTATGTTTTTTCTGAGCGATCAGGCCAAAATTGTTTGTAATCACGAACTCGGACAAGTCCAAAACGTGCCGTCGCAAAATTGGGTAAAAATCGCCGGGCATCCGATTTTAGTTAACAACGACCCGGAAGGCAAAGCGATTAAAGGCTGTCCGAATTACGGCGTCGGGATTAAACCTTGTCAGACGACTCTGAAAGTTACGATTGGCTATTCCGGCTTTATTCGCATTGACGGGCGGGCGATTTCGCTCGATTCGCTTTCGGGTCTAACCGACGGAACGCCGCCCGGCGCGGTCAGATACAAAGTCAATGATGCCGGACAAAATTGTGTTTCCGAGAAAAAGAAATGATGCGCAAACGTTATCGGGCATGGAGATTTTTGCATCCTGACCTCGAAGCTCATGAAGAATTTGCCGGACTTCAGTTTTCGCCGACCGGCGGAATTGGAATGACCGAAGAACAAATGTCGGTGCGGCAGGCGATTTTGCTGCTGCTTTCGACCGTCCCGGGCGAGCGCGTGATGCGCCCTCTTTACGGCTGCGATTTAAACCGGCTGATTTTTTCGCCGAACGATAATACCACTGCCGGCCTAGCCATTCACTTTGTCAGGCAGGCTATCGAACGGTTTGAGCGGCGCGTCGAGATTACTTTTCTTGACGCCGAGCCGAGCCTTGAAGATTCGGCGCGGCTCGAGATTTCGCTCCGGTATCGTTTGCGAGCGACCAACCTGAGAGACGAGCTTTTATTTTCTTTAAATTTGACGAGCGAGCAAAACTGATGCCCTTAAAAGCTCCCAATTTAGACGACCGCGACTTTCAAAGTTTGGTGGCAGACGCCCTGCGCCGCGTGCAGGAGAATTGCCCGGACTGGACGGATCTCTCGCCGCATGATCCGGGCGTAGTTCTGCTCGAACTCTTTGCTTTTCTAACCGAGACGATGATTTATCGTCTCAACCGTCTCCCGGAAAAAGCGTACATCGAGTTTCTCCGCCTGCTTGGAGTTAACCTTAATCCGCCCACGGCGGCGAGCGTTCGCCTGCGTTTTATTCTCGCGAAAGCGCAGAAAACGGCTGTTGAAATTGGACGCGGAACCCGCGTGACTCTCAACCGGACGAGCGGCGACGGCGGCGCGCCGATTTTCACCACGCTTGAAACCGTTGTTTTAGCTGCCGGTCAAACCGAAATCGAAGCGACGGCTTACAATTGCGAACTGGTCGAAGCCGAACTTGTCGGACATGGAACGGGTTTAGCCGGTTTGTCATTGAGCGCGCTGCGCCCGCCAATTATCGCCCGAACAAGCGACGAGTTGGAATTCATCCTGGGCGTGGAAACCGCGCCGGATGAGTTAACTGAACGCCCGCGAACAATCGAATCCGGCGGAAAGATTTATCGCATCTGGGAAGAAGTCAGCAATTTCAGCAATTTGGGCGGGCGTCAATATGTTTATCTGGTTGACCGCGTGACGGGAACAATTACTTTTGCGCCCGCCGTTCAAGGGGTAGCCGACGACGGAACGCTTGAGTTTACGCCTAGCCCGCTCGGTGCAAAGCCTGCCGAGGGGCGCGAAATTCGTCTCTGGTATTGTCGCGGCGGCGGCGCGGACGGCAACATTGCCGCAAATAATCTGACTGTCTTGAAAACTCCGCTGGCGGCGGGCGTGACCGTCACAAATCCACAGGCCGCGACCGGTGGACGCAGCGTTGAAACGCTGGAAAACGCGATTTTGCGCGCTCCGCAGGAATTTCACTCGCTTGAACGCGCTGTTACCGCCAACGATTTTGAGCTGATCGCGCTTCGCAGTTCGGGCGCCGTGATTCGCGCCAAAGCATTTACCAAAGCCGCTCTCTGGCGACACGCGGCTCCCGGCACGATTGAAGTTTTACTGGTTCCAAACGTCCCGGAGGAAGTCAAATCGGGCGATAAAATCTCGCTCGAGGATTTACAAAATCAGGCGACCGACGAAGCGCGCGCCGACGTCCGTTTGGCTCTTAACGAACGGCGTCCACTCGGGACAACTTGCCTGGTTAATTGGGTGCGCTACAAGAAAGTCAGCGTTCGCGCCCGCGCCGTAACGCATCGCGGGGCGGATCCCGAATCGGCCAAAAATCGCATTCTAAAGCGGCTTTATCAGAGCATCAATCCGCTTCCCTCAAAAGTCTCATCTGGCTGGAGCTTTGGACGGCCGCTTCGCGCTTCGCACATTTACGACATAATTTTGGCGGAAAAAGACGTCGCCTATGTCGAAGGAATCAGTCTGCATGTTGACGAAGTGCCGGAATTGAATTTAAACCGCAACTCGCTCGCGGCTGATGCTTTTCAGCCCAGCACCTGGTATGCAGCCGCCGATTCCAATTTGTTTCGCTCCACCGATGACGGCGACGGCTGGGAGTTGATCGGAGATTTTGCGGGCGAAGAAATTCTCTCCATCCAGGCCAACCGCAACAAAGCCGGTCTGCTTGCCGTCGCGACCAGACTTGCCGACAACAGCTCTAAACTTTACGTCTCGGCCGATTGCGGCGAAACGTGGCGCGTGGCGGCGGTGATGAGTTTTATCATTAACGAAACCGCCTGGTCGGTGCGCGACGGCAGCGTTAATCTTTTGCTTTTAGCTACTGACGAAGGACTCTATGAACTGCTGCTTCAATCGGAGGCGACGCCGGTTCAGGTTCTAGTTGACGAAAACAATCCCAAACTTGGATTTTACGCGGTCACGACTTCGGTCGGCGCGCGCGGAACTTATTATGTCGCGGCGGCGGCGCGAAGCACGGGCGGCGTTTTTCTTTCGACTGCCGGAGGTAAATCCAAAACCTTCAGCAAACTCGGTTTAGCCGGCGAAGACGTGCGCGTGTTGGAAATGCAGCAGGACGGAGTCCGAACTTTTCTCTGGGCGGGCATCTCGGTTGCCGGAAACGAAGCGGGAAAAGGCTGCGTCCGCTGGGAATTACAAGGCGGCGCTGCGCCGACCAGCGCCACCGATTTTTCAAACGGCTGGGAAGGCGGAAGTTGTCACGGCATTACTTTCGGCAGTTCTTACGCTTTTGCCGCAACGCATGAAAAAGGCGTTTTATGGCTTGACCTGGGCAAAGGCGAATCGGCTGTCTGGCAAAAACCCATTCTCGAATCAGGTCTTCCGATTCGCGATGTCGAAAGGATTTTTCAGCCGACATACGCGGTTGCCGCCAACGCCGCGACCGGCAAACTTCTGGCGGGCGGAACTCGCGGAGTTTATCGCAGCACGGACAACGGAGCGAGCTACGAGAAAAGCTCGGAAAAAGATTTTCGAGACAAAGTGACGCTGCCGGAAACATGGCTTTTTGTTTCGGGCGAACATGAAATCGAGGTCGAAGCCGAAAATGAAAAAAGAGGAAGCTAGACAATTATTGCCAACGGTTTTCGGGCGGACGGCACATGGGAACAATCCTTTAAATTGTCTGCTCGATGTCATGGAGCAACTGCACGCGCCGAGCGAGGAAATTCTCGGCAATCTGGACGCGACTTTTGACCCGCGTCGCACTTTTGCTGAATTTGTTCCATTTCTGGCAAGCTGGGTTGATTTGAGCCGCCTGTTTGAAGAAACACCCGATGATAAATGGCGCAAACAAAGCGTCAGGCAAACAACCTCAATCGAAATCGGACGACTCCGGGAACTCGTCGCCAACGCCGCCTATCTCTCAAAATGGCGCGGTACGAAAAAGGGGCTGCTGCTGTTTTTGCAGCTCACGACGGGAGCCGAAGATTTTGAAATCGAAGAAAAAGCTTTGGACGAAAATAATCAAATTCGCCCGTTTCACATCAATGTCGTCGCGCCGGAAAAACTAAGCGGACAGAGAGATTTAATCGAGCGTGTTATCGAATTTGAAAAACCGGTTCATGTGACTTACGAATTAGAATTCGCCACCGGCAATTAATCTGGAGAACAAGAAAATGGCAAACAGTTTTGCAGTTACTTCTTTGGCAACCGAACCCTTAAAACTCGATCCGAGCGGAAAAGCTATAGTTGTTTTTACGGTTACCAACACGACGAGCAAACCGCTGCGCGGGCTGGCCAAAGCCAAAGCTCTCGGCAATACCAAACAGGAATGGCTGAGCATTGCGGGCGAAACCGAGAGAGATTTTCCGGCGGGCGGTACGCAGCAGTTTACGGTTAATTTCAATCCTTCCGCAACTTTTCCTGCGAGCGCGCCGCTTTCCGCCGGAAAGTACGAGTTTCGGCTCAACGTCGCGTCTGCCATTAATTCAGACGAAGATTTTACTGAAGGTCAAGTAGCAGCGGTCGAAATTCCAGAAATAAAGCAACTGGACGAAAAAAGGCTACCTATTTGGATGTGGTTAGTTCCCCTGATTTTAGGTATAATTTTAATAGCTTTCCTCATCTGGTTCCTGACCAGAAAGACTTCATATGATTTACCGTCAGTTGCCGGCTTAAAAGAAAATGAAGCGAAAGAAAAATTAGAAAAAAACTGTCAGTCATCCATTCCTTGTGCAACCGTTTCAATTCAAACAGAGAATAATGATGATGTTGAAAAGGGAGTAGTTATTAGAAGTGAGCCAGCTTCAGGCAGCAAGGTAAGGATTGGAGCTGCTGTAACATTACACGTTTCAACTGGACCGGAAATATTTGCGTTACGAAGAGTTGTTGGTCAGGAAAAAGATCAAGCGAAAAAAACTTTGGAAGAATTTTGCCAATCTGCAAAACCCTGCTTGAACATAGAAATTCTGACTGAGAACAGTAATCTGATCAAAGATGGATTGGTTACCCGAACAGATCCAGCTGAAGGAAATCCAGTCACACATAATAGTAAAGTAAATTTGTTTATATCTGCGGGGCCGGAAATGCTAGTTGTACAACAATATATCGGCCTTCCTGAGCTAAATGCTAGAACAAGGATTATTCAAGATGGGTTTAGTGTTGGTGCTGTTAAGCATTTGCCCCCTTTGCTACCCCTTTTGCCAAATTTCAACCGAGTAATTGAGCAAAGTCCGTCCCCTGGAATAAAGCAACCTAGAGGAACGCCAATCAATTTAATAATCCGATAATTAAAATTCAGAGCAATGAGTTCAACCAAGATCGTTATTCTATTTCTAATTTTGATAGCATTGCTATTCGTTGTTTTGGTGGTGCGCGGTAGCTTGGCCGATGATGAACCACAAGCTAGCGCCGGGAAAGCAGCAGAAAATTTTACCAAACAAAAACAAGCGCCTGATTGGATTAAAACGATTAAAGACGCTTTTGCTTGGTTGCAGCCAAAAGTGCAATTGCCATGTGGACAAACTGGAGAGCTAGCCAAGAAATGCGAAAATCTGCAACTAAAAACGTCGTTTCTAGTTTTACCCGATAATAGACAATCGTTTCGCACAGCAAATTTTAGGCTTATAAATGGCAGCGCAAATATATGCTATCGAACAAACGAAAATGCTCCGTCCTGCGCGGATGCGAAAGATTTGGACAAAAATGCAAAACCGAATTTGGAAGCGCAGAGTTTTGATTTGCCCGACTCTGACGCCGCCGATCCGCAACGCGGCACAATCGTCGTTTTAAAGAAGGGCGGCAAAATTACGGTGATTTGCAAAAGCATTCCATGCAAGGTTGATCTGGAGTAACGCGAAATGCTCGATGAACTTCGCAAACCTTTTTTTATTGTTGCGCTCGTTTTGATGCTCTGCGTTGTGCTGGTGGAAATCGGCTCGGCGATGTGGATTAATTTTGGCGACCAGACGACGGCGAATATCGCGAACAGTTTGGACGCGGCGCGTCCAGGTTACGGCATTACTTACCTCTCATTTCTCGATTCGCTGCTCTTTTATGTAACTCTCCTGATTGGTCTGGCGCTGATTTTTCCCGAACGAATTCAAGCCAGAGTTCAGGGCTGCGCAACTTTCATCATCTCTTTTTTTGGCTGTTTCGGCATGATCACAGCGATTTTTACCGCTCTCACCATGCTGGTTTTGATGGTGACGCTGCTGCTCTCGCCGATTTTTGGGACGGTCGCCTATTTTGCGCTCTACGCGGATTTTGATCGCGGTTCGGCTAACGCTACGTTGAGTTTGATCATGGCGCTGAAAATCGCTTTTGTGGTTTTCCTCATTCTTGCGCAGCAGCGGTTTTTACAAGGCAAAACTTTGGTTTTGCTGATTCTCACGTCGCTTTTGGCAAATCTGATCATCGGATTTTTACTGAACCTCGTGCCGGGCATTTTGGTCAGTATTACTGATGTCATCGGCGCAATCGTCGTCGCGATTTTGGCGGTCGTCTGGGCAATCTTTTTCCTAATCGGAGCAATTATTTCAATCGTCAAAGCAATTCATTAAAAGCCCGCTCTAGAAAAGTTGAATTAAATAGAATCTCCTACCTTAATTTTTCTGAAAGCCAATTCGTTACGTCCTGCAAACTTTCTTCGGAAACTTGATGCGCCATTTCGTATTCGCGGTATTCTAAGTTGACCGGCAGTTTTTCCAAAAAATCTCTCGCCTCGCGCCCGTTTTCAATTGGCAGAACCTGGTCAAAAACTCCGTGCGTGACCAGAATCGGAAATCCCTGCAGCTGTTCCGGATTTGCGAGAGGCGGCAGATGTTCAATCACCAGACGCCCGCTCATAGCGACGACTCCGGCAATTTTCTCCGGTTCGGTCAACATCAAAACGTAGCTCATAATCGCTCCCTGACTAAAACCGACCAGAAAAACGTGCTGCGCGTCCAAATCATGCTTTGTCGTTATTTCACCAATAAATTCAAGCAGTTTATGATGACTTTCAGTGGCTTGAGCTAAATTTGCCGTCAATCCTTGCGGCGAAAAGCCAAGCTCGAACCATCCGAAACCGCCATAGCCCAAAGCGAACGGAGCGCGAACGCTGGCGACAAAAAATCGCTCGTCGAGGAGCGGCGCAAAACTGAATAAATCGGCTTCGTTGCTGCCAATGCCGTGCAGCAAAATTACGAGTGGCGGTTTTTCACTCGAGGATGGGCGAGCAGCCAACGGCGCACGAAAAAGGTATTTGAGCATAATTAAAAATGGCTGACGCACCAGCCGTCAACCATTATCCATTTTCGAGCAATAGTAATCCACTATCGCTTCGTTTTATGTTTCGTGGGCTCGATTTATCGCCCTTTGAGAAATTGTGCGGTAACTTCGGCAACGCGCTTGCCTTGAAACCTAGCCGCGCCGAGAGCGGTTTCGTCCGGTTGAGACTGCCCGTTGTTGGAGACAAACGATGTCCCGTAAGGGTTTCCCGCCGCAAACTGAATCGGGTCGAGATAGCCCGGAGCGACAATTATCGCGCCCCAGTGATAAAAAGTCGTGTTCAAATTCAAAATCGTTGATTCCTGTCCGCCATGCATGGTCGAAGCGCTGGTAAACGATGAAGCGATTTTGTTGGCCAGCTTGCCTTGAAACCAGAGTCCGCCCGTCTGGTCAACAAACTGTTTGATTTGCGCGGTCGGCAAACCGAAACGCGTCGGCGTTCCCAAAATGATTGCATCAGCCCATTCTAGGTCATCTAGCTGTGCTTCCGGCACATCCTGAGTTTCCAAAAGATGGTCAACCCAGCCCTGATTTGACTGAATCGCTTCTTCCGGCGCCAGCTCGTGCACTTTTAAAAGCTTTGTTTCCGCGCCCGCTTCTTTCGCGCCAGCTTCGATAGCTTGCGCCAATTTGTAGGTCGTTCCGGTCGCGCTGTAATAAATAACCGCTACTTTTGGTGTCATGATTCTCCTTATCTTTTGTATGTTTGTTTGATAACTAAAACTTAAGCGTTGGCGCGAACTGAATCAGCATTTATCGCCGGTTGTTTCGCCAGTTTACTATCGAGCGCAAAAGCTCCGGCGCCATCAGCAAAAAACTTGATTAGTGCGCCCAGAATCGCCAGATTTTTCAAAGTCTGAATCATTTGATCCTGACCTTTGACCGGATCGCCGATGCCTGAAGCATGAAAAATCAGGGTTGCGGCGATTAAAAAAACGATCAGTGCCAACGTCGTCCAACGTGTTTTTAAGCCTACGAGCAGCAACAATCCGCCGACTATTTCAATCGTAATGGCGCAGACGAGAAAAAAGGATGGTGCGGGAAAACCAACTCCGGCCATCATCTCCTGGTTTGAGCAAAGCCGAAAAGCTTGCCGACGCCCGACATTATAAAAATCAGCGCCACCAAAAATCGTGATAACGGATGCAGCAAATTGTTCATAACTTCTCCTAGCTTAAGATTTCAAGTTGTCTGTTCTGTTGATCTGCGAGCCGCAACCAGCAGATTATTGAGCGTTTCAAGCTGTTCCGCGTCCAAATGCTCCAGCTGCCTGCGGCACGCCGCTGTTACGGGCTGATCCAATTCCGCCAGAAGTTCTAAACCGCCTGTTGCAATGCGCGCCAAAATGACGCGGCGGTCTTTTGAATCGCGCTCGCGTTTAATCAAATTGCGGGTTTCAAGCCTGTCTAAAAGGCGCGTAATATCCGAATCTTTCGTCACCAGCCGGTCGCTGATTTCGCAGCATTTCAATCCTTCGGCTCCGGCTCCGCGCAGAATTCTCAAAACGTTATATTGAACGTCGGTTAATTCATAATGCTTTAAAAGGCTGGCGCTTTCCCAGCTCAAAGCCTGCGCTGTTCGCTGAAGGTTGAGCAGAACTTCTTCTTCCTTGCTGGCAAACGGTTTTGTTTGTTTAATCTCTTCCAGTAACTTGCTCATTGGTGTTAAAACAATAGTCGTTACAACGACTATTGTCAAGAAAAGTTTTGTATTTATTTCTTGATTAGTCTTGTTGTGTTTTTTCCTTCAATTACCGACAATCTTATTTCAATGACAAAGTGATAAACATGAGCGAAATCTATGACTTAATTGTGATTGGCGGAGGTTCTGCCGGATTGGTGGCGGCGGGCGGAGCAGCTACGCTGGGAGCCAAAGTCGCTTTAATAGAAAAAAAAGCGCTCGGCGGAGATTGTCTTTACACTGGTTGTGTTCCCTCAAAAACCTTGATTCGTTCGGCGCGTTTTGCGGCTGATGCGAAGGAGGCGGAAAAATTCGGATTCCAAATTTCGGACCTAAAATTTCAGAACGACAGTTTTGCTTCGATTACAAAGCGCATTTCGCGCGTCATCAAAACGGTTGAAGAGCACGATTCCCCGGCGCGGTTTGAGAAAATGGGCGTCGAAGTCGTTTTCGGCTTGCCGCGTTTTCTTAATCCCAATGAAATTGAAGTCGAATTAAAGACCGGCGATAAACGCACAATGCGCGCCAAACGGTTTTGCATTTCCACCGGTTCGAAACCGGCAATTCCGCCGGTTGAAGGTTTACGGGAAGCCGGTTTTCTGACAAACGAAAATGTTTTTGAGATGCAGGTTCTGCCCGAAAAAATGATTATTTTGGGCGGCGGCGCAATTGGAGTCGAGCTTGGTCAATCATTTGCGAGATTTGGCGCGAAAGTGACGATGATTGAAATGTCCGAACGCATTCTGGAAAAAGAAGATCTGGAAGTTTCGGGTTTCATGGAAAAAGTTTTGCGCGGCGAAGGCCTGGAAATTTTGACGAAAACCAAAGCCCTGCGTGTTCGCATCGCTGACGGCAAAAAGTTTGTGACCGTTGAAACGGGAGGCGCGGAGCGTGAAATTGAAACTGACGAAATCCTTGTGGCGGCGGGAAGAGAGCCCAACGTCGAAGGCTTGGAGCTTGAAAAAGCGGCTGTCAAATTTGATCAAAAGCGCGTCGCAACCGACGAATATTTGCGAACATCGGCGAAACATATTTTTGCGGCGGGAGACGTAACCGGGCATTTTCAGTTTACTCACACGGCGGATTACGAAGGGCAAATCCTGATTCAAAACGCTTTTCTCTTTTTCGGCTTGCGCAAAAAAACTGATTTTCGCGTTGTGCCGTGGGCGACGTTCACCAGTCCGGAAATCGGGCGCGTCGGTTTAACTGAAAGCGAGGCCAGAAAGAAATTCGGAAGCGCGGTCAAAATTTATAAAGTGAATTTTGACGAAAACGACCGCGCGCAAACCGAAGACGAAACGACCGGCTTTGCCAAAATCGTTTGCAAAGCTAACGGCGAAATCATCGGCGCGCATCTCGTCGGCGCGGCGGGCGGCGAACTAATTCACGAATTTGTCTGGGCGATGAAAAAGCGCCTGAGAATCAATCAATTAAACGATATCATTCGCGTTTATCCGACGCTCGCCAAAATTGTCCAGGCCGTCGGCACGGAAGCCACGCTGGAAAGTCTCAAATCACCTTTTGTGCAAAAATGGTTTGCTAAATATCTAAAACTTTGGCGATAACAGAAATCTACAGTTATTTTTATGAAAAGAATTTTGATACTAGCTTTATTGATTTTAAATGTCTTCACCGCGGTCGCCGCGAGCCAGACGAGAAAACCCGTTTACCGGCGAAAGTCTGCGGTTGTCCAAAAGAGGCGAACGGCGGTAAAACCGGTTACTCCGGCGATTCCTTCGGCAGCGACGACAACCGCATCAGGGTTGACTTATATCATTACCGATCACGGCACGGGAGCGCAGCTCAAAGCGGGCGACACGGTGACGGTCAATTACACCGGAATGCTCACGAACGGGCTGAAATTCGACAGCTCGCTCGACCGAAACGAACCGATTTCGTTTCAGTTGGGCGTCGGCAGAGTTATCAAAGGATGGGACGAAGGGCTGCAGAAATTGCGCGTCGGAGACAAGGCGACTCTTATTATTCCGCCGCAAATCGGTTACGGCGAGAGAGGAGCCGGCGCAGATATTCCGCCCAATGCAACGCTGATTTTTATTGTCGAAGTCGTCGGCGTTCAGTAAATATTTGCGATGAAACTTTCCGTCATCGTTCCGACTCTGAACGAAGAAATCTCGCTCGGCAAAACGCTCGGAGCGGTCAAACGGCTCGAAAACGTCGTGGAGATTATTGTGGTTGACGGCGGAAGCGATGACAATACTTTGGAGATCGCCCAAAGCTTCGGGGTAAAAATTATCACTTCAAAGCGCGGGCGCGGTTCGCAGTTAAATGCGGGCGCGCAGATCGCAACCGGCGACGTGTTCTGTTTTCTCCACGCGGACACTTTGCCGCCAAGCGATGCGAGCAAGCGGATTTTTGCCGCGCTGCGTGACGAACGAGTGATTGGCGGGAATTTTGAGATTCGATTTGACGGCGACGGATTTGCCGCCCGAATGCTGACCTGGCTTTATCCGAAACTGCGTCTGCTCGATCTGTGTTACGGCGATTCGGCGTTTTTCGTCCGGCGCGAAATTTACGAGAAATGCGGCGGTTTTCGCGATCTCCCGCTTTTTGAAGATGTTGAATTTTACCAGAGAATCAAGCAATACGGGCGTTTTGCTCACTTGACGAGTTTCGTGACCAGTTCTTCGCGGCGGTTTGAGCGGCGCAGTTTTGCCTTAACTTTTGCGCGCTGGTCGCTTTTTCAAGGTCTTTACTGGCTGGGTTTTCCGCCCGAAATTCTGGCAAAATATTACGCTCCCATTAGAAAATAGCCGCATGGAAACTTTTTCAAAATACCTGGCGGTAGCTTTTGGCGGCGCGCTCGGCGCGATGGTGCGCTATGCAATCAGCTATTCGTTTTTTGCCAAAATTTTCCCCGCGTTTCCGTTTGCCACGTTTTTTATCAACGTGTCCGGCTCGTTTGTCATCGGCTTGGCTTTGACTCTGATTGTCGAGCGCTACACAGTCAGCGATTACTGGCGGCTGTTTTTCGTCGTTGGATTTTTAGGAGCTTACACGACGTTTTCGACTTTTGAGTTTGAAACGCTTAGTTTGGTTCGCGGCCGTGACTTTTTCAACGCCGCACTATACGTTTCTCTGAGTTTTGCCGCCGGATTCGCGGCAGTTTGTGCCGGAGTTTGGCTGGCAAAAAAATTTTAAATTGAGAGTTCGCGACGGGCGGCGCGAACAATTTTGGCAGCGTCCTCAGCCCGCTCCGCCAACGCTGTTAGATGTCCCATTTTGCGCCCCCGCCGCGGTTCGGCTTTGCCGTAAAGATGCAGTTTGAGATTTGGATTTTCTAGCGCCCGCGCCCAATCGGGCTCGCCTTTTTCCCAGACATCGCCGAGCAAATTCGCCATCGCCGCCGGACGCAAGTATTCGGTTGAACCGAGCGGCAAACCGCAAACCGCACGCAGCTGCTGTTCAAACTGCGAAGTCACGCAGGCATCAACCGTCAAATGCCCGGAATTGTGCGGGCGCGGGGCAAGTTCGTTGACCAGTAATTTCTCATCGTTCGTCAGAAAAAACTCGACGCACAAAACGCCGACGACTTCTAATTTTTCGAGGATTTCACGGGCGATTTCCACGGCGTCCCGATAAACCTGTTCGGAACAGAGCGCGGGAGCGAAAGAAACATCCAGAATATGATTGGCGTGCGAGTTTTCGATGACGCCGAAATGAGCGAAATTCCCCGCTAAATCACGAGCGGCGACCACCGAAACTTCCTTTTGAAAATCAATAAATGCTTCCAAAACGGCGTCCTGTCGGCCGATTTCCGCAAACGCTTTTTCACAGTCGGCGAGCGATTTAATTCTCGCCTGCCCTTTGCCGTCATAGCCAAAACCGGCGGTTTTTAAAACACACGGAACGCCGATTTCGGCAACAGCTGTTTGTAACTCCGGCAAACTTTGAATATGACGAAACGAAGCGTGAGGGAAATTATTTTTCGCCAGAAAAGTTTTCTCGCGCAGGCGGTTTTGCGCGATATGTAAAACTTCGCCGCGCGGTCGGACGGGAGCGTATTTTTCAGCCGCTTCGACCGTTTCAAAAGGCACGTTTTCAAATTCAAACGTAATCACGTCAACATTTTTTGCAAAATCACAAACCGCGTCCAAATCTTCGTACCGGGCGCATATCTCAAAATCGGAAACCTGTCCGGTCGGCGTGTCAAAATCGGGCGAAAAAGTGTGAACGCGGTAGCCCATCCGGCGCGCCGCAATCGCAAACATCCGCCCAAGCTGACCGCTCCCGAGAACACCAATTGTTGAATTAGGTAAAACTTTTTCCATCAAATTAAGACAAACTGCGTGTTGAGAAAATTTTTAGTTCTCAAAAGCCAGTTTTCGAGCGTTTGCCATTCCGGCGGGGCGGCGTTCCACCAGCAAAAGCTGGCGCTGGCTCTGAATTTTCTAAACTCGAAACCAAACCTGATTCCGTCAACTCCGGTCGTATTTTCATTGATTAAGGGAGGCAGATTGATTTTTACCAGTTCTTCAAAAAATGGGTCCAAAATCTCAGCTTTAACGGTTCTAACCTTGCTGGAAACGCGCGGCTTGGTGTGAAATTTTTGCGTAACGGCGGCGCGCGGGTCAGAAAACTTTTTGACGTCGGCGGGTCTGTTCCAAATAGCTTTTTGGATCAACAAGTTTTCTTTTTTGTTTTTTTCCGTGTAAACCGCCCAAACAATGTGCCTCTCAAACGAAGGATACTGCCATAAACGTAAAAATAAGTCGAAACTTTTTTCCTCAACCAACTCAGCAGGATTTAAGAGAAGACGCATCGCGTTTTCTTCGAGAATCTTCCATTCGTTTTGTCTTTGCTCGGACATCAGACTTTTAAGTTAAACCGGCATTTAGGACCGTCTCAGTTTGTTCCCGTCTAAACGAGCGCAGCCGCTCTCTTAGTTCCGGGCGTGAATTAGCAAGAATTGAAACGGCGAGCAGCGCGGCATTAGTCGCACCGGCTTGTCCGATGGCGAGCGTTCCGACCGGAATTCCGGCGGGCATCTGTACAATCGAAAGCAGCGAATCCATGCCCGATAACGCTTTGCTCTGCACCGGAACGCCCAAAACCGGCAGCAGAGTCTGCGCCGCGCACATTCCGGGGAGATGCGCCGCCCCGCCCGCGCCGGCGATGATGACTTCGATGCCGCGCGATTCTGCCGTTGTGGCAAATTCAAATAATAAATCCGGCGTTCGATGCGCGGAAACGACCTTTGCTTCAAACAGAACGCTAAAATCCGTCAAGACATTGGCGGCATTTCTCATCGTCTCCCAATCGGACGTGCTCCCCATAATTATTGAAACGAGCGGATTTTCGTCACTTTTCATTGCTTACAAAATAGAAAAGATGCCGGTTGAATGCAAATTTAACCGGCATCTTTTTAACTTTTCCGAATTGAAACTAATCGGTCGCAATCATTACGTCGCTCGCCTTTACGACAGCGTAAACTTCTTTGCCCGTCGTTAGATTTAAGCGTTCAGCCGAATCTTTCGTGATAATCGAAACGATTTTCAATGCCGTTTGAAAGTTCAATTTGCTATTTCCCGAATTGCTCTAGCGCGCTCTTTAATTTTTCTTCGATGTCGGAATAAATAGCAGACTGTTCGTTCTGAATTGCCCGCAAGGTGCTGTCAACAGGATAAAGTTCCATTTCAACCGGATTCTCCAAACGAACAACAGTTTGCCTGCCAAATCCATCGGATTTTGTCTGCCATTTCATTCCATATCGTTCAACCAGATGTTTTCCATAGTTGTCAGACAAAAATGCCGCGTGCTGTTCAGCATCA